>DVHT01000160.1 GCA_018711885.1 Candidatus Choladousia intestinipullorum
CTTTACAAATAAAAAACAAATAAAAAATGATTTTTGTTATTGACAAACCGGAAAACCTGGTATATAATCATCAATGCTTGTGAAACATGTGCGCTTAGCTCAGCTGGATAGAGCGTTTGGCTACGGACCAAAAGGTCGGGAGTTCGAATCTTCTAGCGCACGGTTCAGGCATGATTCGGAAGCTGTTTTAGCTTCCGAATTTTTCGTTACAGAGAACAATTGCACAACAGCGTAAAGGAGAATGAAGAATGGGTGGCTTTTTCGGAGTTGCTTCCAAGAAGAACTGCATATGGGAACTGTTTTACGGCGTGGATTATCATTCACATTTGGGAACAAGACGGGGAGGTATGGCGCTCTATGGCGAGAACGGCTTTCAGAGAGCGATTCATAATATTGAAAATTCTCCGTTCCGGACGAAGTTTGAGCGCGATGTGGAAGAGATGGAAGGCAATCTCGGGATCGGATGTATTTCCGATTTTGAGCCGCAGCCGCTTCTGATCCAGTCTCACCTCGGAAGCTTTGCGATCACGACAGTCGGAAAGATCAACAATATGGAGGAGCTTCTCGGCTACGTATATGAAAACGGAAATACGCATTTTCAGGAGATGAGCGGCGGTCAGGTCAATGCGACGGAACTTGTCGCTGCCCTGATCTGTAAAAAAGACAGTATTGTAGAAGGGATCCAGTATGTTCAGCAGATCGTGGATGGTTCCATGACGATGCTGCTCATGACGAAAGATGGCCTGTATGCGGCCAGGGACCGATACGGCAGGACACCGCTTGTGATCGGCAAAAAGGAAGATGCATACTGCGTATCATTTGAAAGTTTTGCATATTTCAATCTCGGCTATGCTGATTACAGGGAGCTTGGACCGGGGGAGATCGTGTTTATCACGCCGGACGAAGTGAAGACGCTGGCGGAGCCAGGAAAGGACATGCGCATCTGTTCGTTCCTGTGGGTGTATTATGGATATCCGACGTCCTCGTATGAAGGAGTGAATGTCGAAGAGATGCGCTACAAATGCGGAAGTATGCTGGCCAAGAGGGATAAAGGAAGCATCGCGCCGGATGTCGTTGCGGGTGTGCCGGATTCCGGTATTGCCCATGCGATCGGATACGCCAACGAATCGGGGATCCCGTATGCAAGGCCGTTTATCAAATATACTCCGACCTGGCCGCGTTCGTTCATGCCGACGCAGCAGAGCCAGAGGAACCTGATCGCGCGGATGAAGCTGATCCCGGTCAAGGCGCTGATCCAGAATAAAAAGCTGCTGCTGATCGACGATTCCATTGTAAGAGGTACGCAGCTTCGGGAGACGACAGAATTTTTGTATGCGAGCGGAGCGAAAGAAGTGCATGTACGTCCAGCATGCCCGCCGCTTTTGTACGGATGTAAATATCTGAATTTTTCACGGTCCAAATCAGAGATGGATCTCATCACGCGCCGCGTGATCAAAGAACGCGAGGGAGAGGTCTCTCAGGAAGTGCTGGATGATTACGCAGATCCCTGCAGCAAGCGGTATGAAGAAATGTTGGAGGCAATCCGCAAAGAGCAGAATTTCACGACTCTGCGCTATCACAGGCTGGATGACCTGGAGGCGTCGATCGGACTTTCTCCGTGCAAGCTGTGTACGTATTGCTTTAATGGAAAAGAGTGACGCCGCCGCACGCAGGTGAAAGGAAATCAGATGATAAAAATTATTTTATGGGATGCCGACGGTACGCTCCTTGATTTTGAAAAATCGGAGAAATACTGTATTGGCAGATGTCTGGAAGAAATCGGCTTTTCCGGCTATGACGATGCGATGCTGGCGCGCTACGGACAGATCAACGACAGGTACTGGAAGGCTCTGGAACGCGGTGAGATATCAAAACAGGAAGTGCTGACAGGGCGTTTCCGCACATTTTTCGAATCGGAACACATTCCCTGTGATGATGTGGAAGCGTTTAATCAGGCGTATCAGAAAAGCCTCGGCGAGCATTTCTTTGAAAATGAAAATTCGCTTGCACTTTGCAGAAAGCTCTGCGGGACGGCAGATCAGTATATCGTTACGAACGGGACTGCGAAAGCACAGAAAAATAAGCTTAGAACATCAGGGCTTGAGAGCTGCATGAAAGGCGTCTTTATTTCGGACGAGATCGGCGTAGAGAAACCGGGCAAAGGGTTTTTCGACGCCGTCTTTCAGACGATCGGACCGGTAGAGAGAAGCAGCGTCATGATCGTCGGAGACTCTCTTACGAGCGATATGAAGGGCGGGAATCATGCAGGCATACGCTGCTGCTGGTATAATCCGCACGGAAAGCTGAATACGGCAGGTGTAAGGATTGACTATGAAATCAGGAATCTCTGGGAGGTAGAACAGATCCTGGAGGATTCACGGGGGAAGATATGACAAAAGAGAAACTGGCGTTTGAGATCATAGAGCGGCTGAAACGGGAGTACCCGGATGCCGGCTGTACGCTTGATTATGACGATGCATGGAAGCTGCTGGTAAGCGTGCGGCTGGCAGCCCAGTGTACAGATGCGAGAGTCAATGTGGTTGTGGAAAAGCTCTACAGGAAATTTCCGGATGTGGATGCGCTCGCAGCAGCAAGTCCGGAGGAGATCGAAGAGATCGTCAGACCATGCGGTCTCGGACGCAGCAAGGCGCGCGATATCAGCGCGTGCATGCGAATGATAAAAGAACAGTACGGCGGAAAGGTGCCGGATGACTTTGACGCTCTTTTGAAGCTGCCGGGTGTCGGAAGAAAGAGTGCGAATCTGATCATGGGCGATGTGTTCGGAAAACCGGCGATCGTGACAGACACGCACTGTATCCGCCTGACGAACCGGATGGGCCTTGTCGATGGGATCCGGGAGCCGAAAAAGGTGGAAATGGCGCTGTGGAAAATCATACCGCCGCAGGAAGGCAGCGATTTCTGCCACCGTCTCGTCTATCACGGACGCGAAGTCTGCACAGCACGGACAAAGCCGCACTGTGACAGGTGCTGTCTGGCGGACATTTGTCCGAAAATTGGAGTGGAAGTCTGAGCAAAAGAAAGAACCAGCCCGGGAAACAAATAATCTAGGAAACAGGATCCTCTTCCGGAAGACAGAACGGATACAGTTCTTCGTAGGATTCCAGCTCAGCTTCTGAAGAAGGAAGCGCGGGGATCAGGCCGGTGCAGTCGCTGGCAGAGCAAGTGCTTTTTGAAAAACAGGAACCGGAAAACTCGTGGTAGTCAGTTTTTTCCGGCTCCTGTTTTTTTCTGTTTTCAAAATAACTCATCTTAATCTCCATTCCGCCGCCTTTCAGTTGGCGGCACAAATAGTAATGAAAGTTTCGACATCCTCCACGTTTTGCCCTATACTAAAAGCGAGAAGCTATACTACAAAGCACGGGGAGGTGAGTCGTAAAAACTCTCTCGTTTTAGACAGCATCTTAATCAGTGTAAGTTTCACCTTTCAAGCACAAATAAGTGGCTCTCTAAGACCGTACACTAAGAATTGTTTTAACTCTTGTTAAATGTGTGGTGGAACAGTCAATGGCTTCTCTCTATTTTTCAGAAAGGAGCTTTGCCTATGAAAGTTGTTTATCAAACCTGCTGTGGCGTCGATGTTCACAAATCCTTTCTCGTTGCCACCATCATCAAAACTACTTCCGGAGTTCAGCCTTCTTATCACAAGAAACGCTTCTCCACCTTCAACCATTCCATTCTCGAGTTTAAGCAATGGCTGCTGGATCATTCCTGTCGTGATGTCTGTATGGAATCTACCGGTAAATATTGGGTTCCTGTATTTAACCTTTTGGAGGACGATATCAACGTCACCATCGCCAACCCCAAATGGGTAAAGGCTGTCAAAGGAAATAAGGATGATACCAAGGATTCCAAATGGATCGGGGATCTGTTCAGACTGGGGCTTGTGCCGGGAAGCTATATACCGTGCAAACCAATCCGTATCCTCAGGGAGTTTACGAGATACCGGTATAAGCTGATTTCCTGCAGAAGCAGTGAGAAGAATCGGTTTCAGAATGCGCTTACTGTCTGCAATGTCGCATTAGATTCGGTTGTTTCCGATATTTTTGGGAAATCAGTCACCTCTGTGATCGATTACCTTCTCGAACAGTCCACGGATTCCATCAACCACGAAGAAATATCCTCCAGACTGCTTCGTTCGCTCAAGAAGAAGTCCGAGAGTGTCATTGAGTCCATCGAGGGTTATCAGATGACTGACGCCCCAAAATATCGCATGCGCCTCGTCCACGCACATATGGATTATATCACATCCACGCTTGCAGATATAGACTCTATGATCGATTCGTTGGTTGAACCTTATGAAAATGCTGTCCTGTTACTGTGTACCATCCCCGGAGTAGACCGTAGCAGTGCGATCACGATTATCTCTGAGATTGGTACGGATATGACACAGTTTTCCAATTCCAAACGGTTATGCTGCTGGGCTGGCCTGACTCCTGGTAATCATGGGTCAGCCGGTAAGAAGAAATCTGTTCGGATCACACGTGCCGGTGTCTACCTTAAACCTGCATTGGTGCAAGTTGTCCATGCAGCCGTGAAATCCAACAAATCTCCTTATTATAAAGCCAAATATGAACGCATCATGAAACGCCGTGGCAAGAAACGTGCCATCATTGCGGTCGCACGGATGATCCTCACGGCTATCTACCATATGCTCTCTACGGGAGAAGCCTGGAATCCAACCGATCTTTACAAGATTGATATGCCTGAACCTTTGAAAAACAAGCAAAAGGAAAAGGCTGTCAAGCAGGCTATGAAACTTTTAATTGCTGAAGGACTTATAAACGAGTCCCAGCTTGCTTCTTAGCATATCTCAACAAAATCAATCTTGTTTCAAATAGCTATTTTTCAATAGCTTGTTTCAGTGCGCCATTTTTCGGCTGGCCTCTACTTTCTTTCACACTATTTCCCTCTCTTTCAAACAGTTCCAGTTGTATGTTCCTGATGCACTTCTATCAGCCGGTCGATCAGGCTGTCGATAGAAGCTTTTTGTGCCATCCAGGTCTGCATCCCCAGGGCGTCTGCCGCCTCAAGCGTCTGCCGCCCGATGCAGACAGCCTTTACGCGCGTAAGATCTGCACCGTCCGCAGCTTCCGCGAACCCGCGGACCGTAGACGCGCTCGTAAATACAACGTAATCGATTGTTCCTTTTTCCAGTTCATCGCGCACGCTGACAAGGCCCTCTGTCTCATAAACCGTATCATACGTCGCGATATCGTCAACCTGCAGCTTTTTCCCGCTCTTTGCCAGCGCTTCGGTAAGTTCCCTGCTCCCGATCGCCGCGCGCGGGATCAGGATCTTATCGCCATCCCGGCACGCATCCGCAAGCGCCGCTCCCAGATGAGCCGCATCGTACGTTTCCGGCACCAGATCGGCGAACAGGCCATGTTTAGCCAGTTCCTTCGCCGTACCGCCTCCGATCGCCGCAATCTTCGCATTTCCGAGTTTTCGGACATCCGCTCTCTGATCCGCCAGCTCCTCAAAGAAAATGCGCACGCCCGCCGGACTGGTAAATACGATCCACTGATACTGCTCCAGTCCGCTGACTGCCTGAGAGAGCAATGCATTGTCCCTGATCCTGACTGTGGCGATCGCCGGGATCTCCAGCACCTCCGCTCCGAATGAGCGAAGCTTTTTCGCCGTTTCACTGATCAGCTCCTTGGGACGTGTCAGAAGGACCTTCACACCGCCCAGCGGCAGCTTATCATACCAGGAAAACTGATCCGCCAGCGTGCATACCCTGCCGATCACGATAATAGCCGGCGTGACCGGGCCTTTTTTCTTCACTTCTTCCTCCAGCGTCGATACGGTCGCCACGATACGCCGCTGCGCCGCCGTCGTCCCCTGTGACAGGAGCGCTGCAGGCATCCCGGGATCGATCCCCGCAGCTAAAAGCCCGCGGCAGATATCGCCAAGCGCAGTCACACCCATCAGGAATACAAGAGTTCCTTTTGTACGTACCAGAGCTTCAAAATCAATATCGTAATCGAATCCGGCCCGTTTATGTCCCGTAATAATATGAACCGACGAGCAGAAATCGCGGTGCGTGACAGGGATTCCCTGATACGCCGGGACCGAGATTGCCGACGTAATGCCGGGTACGATCTCATAGGGAATCCCATCCTGTACCAGCCGTTCTACTTCTTCACCTCCGCGTCCGAACAGGAAGGGGTCTCCTCCCTTTAAACGCACGACGCGTTTTCCCTCTTTTGCCTTTTCCGCCAGCAGTTCATTGATCTCTTTCTGCGGAATGGTATGATGGCTGGAACGTTTTCCCACATGGATCCGCTCTGCCGTATCCGGTATCATATTCAGGACTGACTGTCCGGCAAGCGCATCGTAGACAACGACCTCCGCCTCGTCGAGCACCTGCTTTCCTTTTAAGGTAAGCAGTCCCGGATCGGAAGGCCCTGCCCCCACAAGCCAGACTTTTCCCACTTTTTTATCACTCATATTCTGTCTCCATTCCTTCTCCCGGCGCGTTTTTCGCTTCGTCTAAAAATCGCTCCGCCAGTTTTCTTCCAGTTTCTTCCGGTTCCTGCAGATTTCCTTCTATCCTGCCCTGATGCAGTTTTCCGGACGATTCATCCAGAAACATAGCATGAAGCAGCAGTTTCCCTCCGTTCTTCTGTGCGTAAGCGGCCACCGGCGTACTGCAGTCTCCGCCGAGCCGTCTCACAAATGCGCGCTCCGCAAGCGCGCATACTTCCGCCTCCGGATCGGAATAACCCGCAAGGAACGTATAGTCTTCTCCCATCCTGCCCTGTACGGCAAGAATAGCCTGCCCTGCCGCCGGGATCATCTCCTCTGTCGAAAAATACCGGCTGATGCGGTGCTCCAGGCCGAGACGCTTAAGCCCTGCCGCGGCAAAGATCGTCGCCCCGTACTGTCCCTCGTCCAGTTTGCGCAGCCTCGTCTGCACATTGCCGCGGATCGTCTGAAACGTGGCCTGCGGATAAAGCTTTTTGAACTGGATCATCCTGCGCCTACTGGAACATCCGACCGGCTTTGAAAAGTCGATTTCTGTTTTCCCTTCCGGCAGTACCAGTACGTCTCTCGGATCTTCCCGTTTCGAAAAACCGATCAGCGGAAGTTCCGCAGGAAGCTCCATCGGCACATCCTTCAAGCTGTGCACCGAGATGTCGGAGCGTTTTTCTGCCAGAGCAAGATCCAGTTCTTTGACAAACAGCCCTTTCCCGCCGATCTTCTCCAGCGCCTGGTCCAGAATCCTGTCACCGGTCGTTTTCATCGTCAGGATTTCCACCTGTATCCCGGGATTCACACGTTCAATATAATCGCGCACCATCTCCGACTGGACTACCGCCAGCCTGCTTGCGCGGCTTCCGATCACTACTCTGTTCATTCTATCTTCCCGCTTTCTGTCTTTTCCTCATAAATACGCTCCAGACAACCGAGAGATTCCCGAAACGTCCTTCGCTCCACACCGTCTCTTAATCCAAAGAGCATTTTATTTGCTGTCCGCATCGCTGCGGCCCCGATATCTGACCGGAGCTGTTCCCGGATGCTGTCTTCTACCGGAAGCTCTCTCAGCTTTTTCTGCAGGCGCAGCTCCAGATCGACAGCCATTTTTTCCTTGATCTCCTGTATTTTCGGAATGACATCCACGCACTCATACCAGGTATAAAACTCTTCCATCTGCTCCGCAAAGCATTCCTCCGCCTGACGGATCGCCTCCTTCTGAGCATCGCTGACTGCTTCTTTTCGGAAGCTGTCAATGTCAAACAGCGTGATTCCGTCGATTTCCCGTACAAGCGGATCGATATCGCGCGGAACGGCCAGATCAATCAATACGCACGGCTTCTGCTGATACTGGCGGACCAGTTCCGCTGTCAGCGTATAATTCGGACTGACCGTCGCGCTGATGACGTAATCGCACTGGCCGAACAGCTCCATTCTACGTCCGTAATCGATCCTGCTGCATTTTTCCGGTATCTCGACCACGCCGCTTCGGTACTGTCTGACCGTCACAGTCACATCGGCCCCATGCGCGCGCATCATATTTGCAGCCAGTTTCCCCATGACGCCGTTTCCGATCACCATACACGTCCTGCCCTGGATCTCATAGCCTTCCTTTAACAGTGTCTCGACGGCGATCCGCACGACTGACTGGTCCGACGGGGAGAGCGCCACGCACGTCTTGACTTTCTTTGCTGCAGTAACCGCCTGCCTGAAAAGCGTTTCCAACACGTGGTCTGTCGCATAATGCTCCCGTGCAAACGCAAGCGCATCTTTTACCTGTGTTACGATCTGGTCTTCTCCCAGGATCCGGGACTCCAGTCCGCCCGCCAGACGGAACAGATGGTGGACCGCTTCCCGCTCTTCGCGGAATCTGAAATACTTCCGGTATTTGTCCGGACAGACTTCCCGAATTTCACAGAGCAGCTCATACAAATCGGAATCGTACTCCTCTCCGGTGCTGATCCAGAGTTCCATGCGGTTGCACGTCGAGAGCAGCACACATCCTTCAATCCCTTTTACCTGCTTCAGCCGTTCAAGCGCCTCAGCCGTGCTCTTTTTTGTGAAAGAAAAAATCGTCCGAATATCAATCTCAGCAACACTGTGATCGATTCCTGTCATCTGTATTCCCATTTGCCTGACTCCCGTTATGCCTCAAGGCGCTCTACGCATGCCTCAATGTGATCCATATAGATATCCCTGATTTCTTCGTACTCCCCAAGTCCCCGGAGTACGCACCTGACTTCGTAGCCGGCAGCTTCAAAGCGCTTCTTCCAGGAGTCTTCCTCGTCTCCTGCGAGATCATTCGTCGCATGATCCCCGGCAACTACCATAAAGGGCGCCAGGATCACCCGTTTGACCCCGCGCTTTTCTACCTGCCGAATCAGAGATTCAATTGCCGGGTACGCTTCTACCGTACCGATAAAAATATTGCTGTGCCCTTCATCTTTAAACTGATAATCCAGCGCGGCATAGATGGAGTTGGAATAGTGCTCCGATCCATGCCCCATCAGCACCAGCGCATCTTCCCCGGTGGGGCTGTAAATATCCGCCATCGCTTTTACGACCCGGTCGCTGTCTTCCTGTGATGTGAGAAGCGGCGCCCCGATCTCGATTTTTTCAAACTCGTCTTTATAAGAAAGCACATCTTCCGTCATAAGCTGATTTTCGATGCCGTTGATCATATGGGTCGGCTGGATGATCACTTCTTTGATTCCGTCCTGCTTCATCTGCTCCATCGCCCCTTTTACATCGTGGATGAAAATCCCGTCGCGTTTCTGCAGCTTCCGCCGGATCATCCCGCTCGTCCATGCGCGGTAAACCTGATAGTCCCGGTATGACTCCCGGACATCTTCTTCTATCCGGTTGATCGTCTTTTTTCTTGTCTCTTCGTAACTTGTTCCAAAGCTTACGACTAAAATTCCTTTCTTTCTATCCTGCATTCCTTTTCATCCCTGCTCTTCTGTCTAACTAAAAAGGACTGTTGCAAAACGCCCTTCAAACTCCATGCGTCTTTCGCAACAGTCCCCTGTCTGTCGATCCGGACATCCATTCCCTCATCCCGAAAATATGACGTCTCTTTCGCTTCAAATATCCTGACTCGGCTTCATCCTCACGAAACACCTTCCCGGCCATGCCAGTGGTCCCTGTCCGCTCGTCCACCTCACAGTAGTGGTGACTGTTCCGGATTCTCACCGGATTCCTTGCCGGCACCTGCGTGCCTTCTCTATTTTCTTTTTCATTATACTTATACTCCAGTGTACAGAAATTGTCAAGAAAGTGGGGTATCTTCTGCCGGTCACACCGTATACACGCGGATCGTTGACCGGATCTCTCTTGTCGCGTTTTTCTCGGAGATCCGTTTTACCGCCTCTTTAAAATCGCCTTCCCGCACCTTATCTGTGATCACTACAATTTCTGTGCTGTCGCCCTTCTTCTGTTTCTGGATGATCTGTTCGACGCTGACCTTCAGCTCGGCAAATACATTCGCCATCTCGGCCAGCACGCCGATCCTGTCTTCTACCTCCACGCGGAGAAAATATTTGCTGTGGACATCTTCCATCGCCATCATCGGAAGGTGTTTGAAACAGGTACACGATATCCGTCCATTACAGCCATGCACGATATTCCGGGCAACATCAAACACGTCTCCGGCCACAGCGCTCGCTGTCGGCAGCTCACCGGCTCCTCTTCCCAGAAACATAGCGTCGTCCACGGCATCCCCGCGCACAAACACTGCATTATACGAATCATTGACCGATGCAAGCGGATGGTCCTGCGGAATCAGCATCGGCGCCACGTACGCCTCAATCGCCGTCCCGTCGCTGTGCGCCATGCTGATCAGCTTGATGCAGCACCCCATCTCTTTTGCATACCGGATATCGTTTGCGGTAATCTTTGTGATGCCCTCGCTCGCCACATCTTCAAATGACACCCGGGAGTTAAAGGCGATCGAAGCCATGATCGCTACTTTGCGCGCGGCGTCCAGCCCTTCCACATCAGCCGTGGGATCTGCCTCCGCATATCCGAGCTCTGTCGCCAGTGCGAGCGCTTCCGCAAATTCCATCCCTTCCTGTGACATTTTCGTCAGGATAAAATTGGTTGTCCCGTTTACGATTCCCATCACTTCACTGAGATGGTTTGCAGCCAGCGAATGCTTCAGCGGTGCTATGACAGGGATCGCTCCGGCCACAGCCGCCTCAAACATCAGGTCGCATTGTTTTTCTCTGGCAAGGTCCATCAGCCTTCCGTGGTCAGACGCGATCAGATCCTTGTTTGCCGTCACGACGTGTTTTCCCGCACGGAGCGCCGCCTCGATATACGTTCTGGCAGGTTCGATCCCGCCGATCAGCTCGATCACGATCTCAATTTTCTCATCCTGGATGATCTCATCAAAGCAGTCCGTGATCAGCTCCGGCTCATCAATCTTTGCAGCCGCCTTTGCTTTATTCCGCACCAGTATCTTCCGCAGTTCAAGCTCTGCGCCCGTCTTATATGGCATCTCATCTTTCTGGGCTTTCAGGACCTTATACGTTCCAAGCCCTACTGTGCCAAGTCCCAGAAGCGCAGCGCCGATTTTCCTGTTTTCCATTCTTCTCTCCTCTTTTCACCAACGGCAGGTTCTGTTACTCCACGTGGCCTGCGCCAAAAAGACGGATGTTCATCGGATATACGTTCTCTTTTCCAAAGAACTCAGAAATATAATTTACGTAATCCTCCGTCTCCTCTTTTGGAAGCACACATGCGATAACGCCTGCGAATCCGCCTCCGTGAACGCGGCATACGCCTTTTTTGCTCTTCTCCAGGAACAGCTCCGTCAGCGCCAGCGCCAGCGTGATCTTCTGCTCTTTACAGTTCTGCGCCGTATAGCAGTTCTGCAGCCACTCCCAGGAAGAACGTCCGGAACTCTGTATCGCTTCCAGAAGCGCTTCTGCGTCATCCTTCAGGGCTGCCTCATATGCCTTGTCCACGCGCTTATTTTCCTGATAGAAATGCATTGCGCGCAGGATCGCACGGTCATTCCCGATCTTCGGGATATGACGGATCAGTTCGTCCATATCTCTTTCACACAGCAGTTCTGCTCCCATTGCCGCTGCCGCTTCTTTCATCTCGAGCGGCACGCTTGAATACTCTTCGCTCAGATCGGCATGTCCTTTTCCCGTATTCACAATCACAAGGTCGTATCCGATCTGTGAGAAAGAGAAATCAACGTGTCTGCACAGCTCATCGTCATTCTTTGAAAAATCAAGAAGGATCGTTCCTCCGGAAGCGCAGGCCATCTGATCCATCAGTCCGGAAGCTTTGTCCCAGTAATGATTTTCTGCATACTGTCCGATCCGCGCGTAATCGATGCAGCGCATCTTTCCGTCATTAAAGAAATAGTTCATGATCGCACAAATCAGCATCTCAAAAGAAGCGGAGGAGCTCACGCCTGCCGCGCTGATCACCTGTGTCGATACGTAAGCATTAAATCCGCCCGTCTTAAATCCCCATTTTTTTGCGGCATCCATCATGCCTGCAACAAGTGACAGCGTTCCTTTGTTTTTCGGCACGGATGCCAGATCATTCAGATCAATCACAACGCTGTTTTTGTAGCCCTCACTTACAATGGTGATCGTATCTGTCCCGTTCGGATATGCCGCGCCGATCGTATCCATGCTAATGCTGGCCGCGAGGATCTTACCGCCGTTATGGTCCGTGTGGTTTCCTACGATCTCCGTTCTGCCCGGTGAGGTAAAGAATTCCATCTCATCCGATCCGAACAGTTCTTTATAGCGCGCAGCTAAAGACTCATATCGCTTTACGCTTTCACTGCTTTCTCCGTAAATTTTTTCCAGTGCTGCTGTACTAGGCAATTTCATTGTAACTTTCTCCTTCTCTGGTTATATGTAAATCCTCCGCAGATCCTGTTTTTAACTGCGGTTGATTTCTTTCTGCTCTGTATCAGTCGAGCTCATTGCAGACTCTGATGATCGCATCTGCAAAAATCTTTGCACTGGTGACAAGTCTTTCGATCACCATAAACTCATCGTCTCCATGCACATGATTGTCAACATCCGGCGTCACGCATCCGAATGCAACACCGCGCTCCAGATTGTGAACATAGGTTCCGCCGCCCGTTGACAGCGGTTCCCCTTTGATTCCTGTATAGCGCTCATAGCTGGAAAGCAGAGTCCTTACAAAGTCAGAATCTCCCGGAACACAGTGCGGCTCAACCACCGGTGTATCCGCAAGTGTGATCCCGTATTCTTTCAGCTTTTCAGCGACCGGCAGCTTCGTATTCTCTGCATTGCAGCCGATCGGAAGGCGGGCATCGAACATACCCGTCAGCTTTTCCGGTGTGTAGTTCAGAATGCTGAAGCAGAGAGTAAGCGCTCCGGACTGCTCTTCTTCCCGGTAAATACCGAGTGTTTTTCCGCAGGTATCCTCATATGGAAGCAGTGCGTCAAGCGCATCGAGCGCTTTCTGCCCGTCCGTAGCCGCGAGCGGAAGCTGCGAGATGAGTCTGAGCGCCGCCGTCAGCGCATTCTTTCCTTCCTGCGGAGTAGATGCGTGTGCAGCCTGTCCTTTTACTTCCACCAGAAACTGTTTTACATCGGCCAGGCCTTCTCCCTGCTCCCCGCCGTCTGCCGGCCGGATCGAAAAGGTAACGCCGATCTCCTTTTCCAACTGCTCTGCAGCTTCTGCGATCACATTTTCTTCCAGTCCAGCCACTACGAAACGCGCTTTCTGCGGTACTACATTCACTTTGTCCCCGCTTTGCAGGCTGATAATGCCCGGAAGCTGGAGGCCGTCTTCAAACTCTGCATGGAGCGTTCCTTTCAGCCGGCCTTTTTCGATATTGATCACCGGGAAATCCGCATCCGGCGTAAAAGAGTACGGCGCCTCTTCTTCAATGCTGTAGTAATAGCGCAGATCGCTTGATCCGCATTCCTCGTCACCGCCGAGGATCAGCCGCACGCTCCTCTTCATCGGTATGCCAAGCTCCCTGATCGCCCGGATGGCATAAAGAGCAGCGATCGCCGGTCCCTTGTCATCTGCTGTGCCGCGGCCGTAAATGCGTCCGTCTACGATCTTCGGCTCAAACGGCTTTGTCACCTTCCAGTCTTCTGTCACCGGAACTACGTCAAGATGAGCCAGAATATCCAGCCCTTTTTCTTTGTCGTCCAGATCTCCGGTCACCACGTAATTGTCATAATTTTTCGTGATCAGCCCGTACCGCTCCATCATCTCCTGTGCAGCGGCAAGCGCCTGTGCAGGGCCTTCTCCAAATGGCTTTCCTTCTTCCGGAGTCCCTCTTTTGCTGTCGATCCGAACCAGAGTCTCAAGGTCTTTTATCATTTCCTCCGTCTTACTGTCAATAAATGCATCAATCTTTTCTCTAAACATCATAAACCCCTTTCTTTTTCATAGTTTCGTCCATATTGAAAGTGATACATACTTAATGAACATTATATTACAAACGAATAGTGAACTCAAGCCAAATATGCTATAATCAGTTCAGCCATGCAGAAAAATGCAAAGGCAGGCGGAGCAGGTTTACCTGCGGAAGACTGCATTGGCATTTTGATGCGGGCGGAACGCCCGCCACAGCCACAGACAAAAGCTGCGCAAGCAGCGGACAGCCTGCAAAGCAGGCGGTCTGTGGCCTGCATGGCTGAACGATCCGGCAATATTTACAGAACCTGC
>DVHT01000161.1 GCA_018711885.1 Candidatus Choladousia intestinipullorum
GATAGAGAAAGATGCGCCAAAATGCGGCCCTATGGATGCAATCTGCAGACCGCTGGCTGTGGCTATCTGTACTTCTGATGTTCATACACTGTGGGAAGGCGCCATTGGAGAGAGGCATAATATGATCCTTGGACATGAATGCTGCGCTGAAGTGGTCGAGGTCGGCGAACTGGTAAAAGATTTTAAACCCGGCGACCGCGTGCTGGTGCCGGCTATCACACCTGACTGGAATTCTCTCGAGGCGCAGGCCGGTTACGCAATGCATTCCGGCGGAATGCTGGCAGGATGGAAATTTTCCAATTTCAAAGACGGCGTATTTTCGGAATACTTCCATGTAAATGACGCTGACGGAAACCTGGCGCTGCTTCCTTCCGGTATTTCCACGGTAGATGCCTGCATGCTTTCTGATATGGTGCCGACGGGATTTCATGGAGTAGAGCTGGCAGACGTTCAGTTCGGAGATTCGGTACTCGTGATCGGCATCGGTCCGGTTGGCCTGATGTCTGTGGCCGGAGCAAACCTTCGCGGCGCTTCCCGTATCATTGCGGTAGGCACACGCCCGAACTGTGTAGAAGCAGCAAGGAATTACGGCGCATCAGATTTTGTAAGCTATAAAAATGGAACGATCGAAGAACAGGTACTTGCGATGACAGATGGAAAAGGCGTTGACCGCGTGATCATTGCGGGCGGCGGCTGTGAAACGTTTGAATCGGCGATCAAGTGCTTAAAGCCGGGCGGAAAGATCGGAAATGTAAATTATCTTGGAAGCGGCACGTATGTGACGATCCCGCGTGTTGAGTGGGGTGTAGGCATGGGCCACAAAGAGATCAACGGCGGGTTAATGCCGGGCGGACGCCTGAGGATGGAAAAGCTGGGCGCACTTGTATCGGCAGGCAAGCTCGATGTGCATCCTCTTGCAAGCCATGTGTTTGAAGGCTGGGAGCACCTGGAGGAAGCGCTGTTTATGATGAGAGACAAGCCGCGTGATCTGATTAAACCTGTCGTGAAACTGGCCGACTGATGAAACTGCTGATCATATCCGGGTTTCTTGGCGCAGGGAAGACTACGTTCATCCGGGAACTCGTAAAAAAGGCAAAAGGAGATTTTGCCATCATGGAAAATGAATACGGTGCAGTCGGAGTCGATCAGGATCTGTTAAAACAGTCCGATGCCTCACTGAAAGTATGGGAACTGCCGGAGGGATGCGTCTGCTGTACCAGAAAGGCGGATTTTGCATCATCCGTCCTGACGATCGCCAATACACTGGATCCGGAATACCTCATCGTAGAGCCAAGCGGAGTGGGAAGCCTTGGAAGAATCTTAGAAAATGTAAAAAAAATCCAGTATGAGCGGATCTCCCTGCTTTCTCCTGTCACGGTCGTGGATGGCACCAATTTTTATGAATCCATGAAAAAGCACCGCAGCCTGTGCGCCGACCAGATTGAAATGGCGGGGACGGTCGTAGTTTCTAAGATGGAATCGGCGAAGGAGCAGGAAAAAAATGAGCTGGCAGAGAACATCAGCTCTATGAATCCGAATGCAGAAGTATGCACCGGTCCCTATGCAGAGAATGGCAGTTCCTGGTGGCAGTCTCTTCTGCAAAAACCACTCTCCGAAGAAAATGGAGGCACTGTTGCTTCTTCCGGAAGAGAAGAGGAAGAAATGGAGGCGCTGGCGCTTACCTCGATCTGTCTTGAAAATGAAAACGAATTGATCCTGTTTCTCCAGGGAGTGGTGTCAGGCGTTTTCGGCGATATCAGCCGCGCCAAGGGATTTCTGCAGGCAGGGGAAGCATGGCTCAGGTTTGATGTTGTGAATCATACGTATTCCGTGACCGGATATGAGCCGTCTGAGTCATCCAAAGGAGTCTTTATCGGAAAAGGGATCAGACGCAGCTGGCTGAGAGAAGTGCTGCAGAGCGGCATGTATATAGGAAGGAACGGACCGTTTCCGGTTTCGTCCGGAAAGAAGATCCGGCCTGAGCGGATCAGTGTCTGAAAAACAGACAAATAAATTTCGGTATTGTGCAGAAACGGCAATTTGCAGTATAATTTGAAAAGAGAACCGTATTGGGAGTAAAGTTATGTTTTGGTTTTACGAAAGAGAAAGACTCCCAATATGGTTCTTTATTTCGTATAATTAAAAAAATTAAATTTTTTAATGTTCTTTTAATCTTTTTCATTTAGAGTATAATAAAAATATGACAAAACGAAAGGAGAACACATATATGAAAAAGATGAATCTTGTATTAGGAGCACTTTTGGTATCAGGAATGGTTTTTGCAGGAGGCCGTGCAAACGAGCAGGAGATTGCCCTTGCAGCACAGGAGACTGAGACAGAGGATACCGGGATACGTGCAGAGGCGCCGCAGGAGAGCAGCGCACAGACAGAAGGCATGACAGGCGCTCAGACAGACAGCGCAGATCCGGAAAAAGCGCTGGAAGAGCAGATGAAAACAATCGCTCTGGAGGATGCAGGCGTTAAGGAAGAGGAAGCGACCGGGATCCGTGTAAAGAAAGACAGGGACGATGGAAGAACGGTCTATGAAGTGACGGTTTACGTGGACGCAGAAGAATACAGCTACGAGATCGACGCTGATACGGGCGATATTCTGGAAAGCGACTATGAGGTAGATAAAGATTATGACAGAGAACCGGATAATCCCGATTACCTTACCAGGGAAGAGGTTACGGAAATTGTTCTGGAAAAGGTAGAAGGCGCTACGGAGATGGATGTCCGCGTAACCTATGAAGTCGATGACGGACACGAAAAATATGAAGGATCCATTTTCTACGATCAGACTGAATATGAATTCGAGGTAAATGCGCAGAATGGCGATATCATCGAGTGGAGCGAAGAAAAGTTCGACTGATCCTGAGGCAGTAAAGGGAGGCGGCAAATTTGAGGATATTGGTTGCAGAAGACCAGAAAGATATGAACCGGCTGATCTCCAGCCGGCTTGCCGCGGAGAATTACAGTGTCGATTCCTGCTACAATGGACAGGAAGTTCTGGATTATCTGGAGTGCGCGGAGTATGACGCGATTGTCCTCGATATTATGATGCCGGTGATGAACGGGCTTCAGGTACTGAAGAAGCTGAGGCAGAGAGAAGACCATATTCCGGTCCTGCTCCTGACGGCGATGGACAGCGTGGAAGACCGTGTGAACGGATTGGATTCCGGGGCGGATGATTATCTGGTAAAGCCGTTTGCTTTCGAAGAACTGCTGGCCCGCATCCGAGTAATGCTGCGAAAGCCGGCTTCTGTGAAATCAAATGTTTATACCGTCGGAGATCTTGAAGTACACGTGGATACCCAGCAGGTACTGCGGCAGGGAAAGGAGATCCGCCTGTCAGGGAAGGAATTTTCTCTCCTCCGCTATATGATCCAGAATGCCGGCATCGTGCTTTCCAGAGAAAAGCTGGAACAGCATATCTGGAATTACGATTTTACCGGCGGTTCCAATGTGATCGATGTGTACATCCGCTATCTGCGGAAAAAGATTGATGACGGATACGAGAAAAAACTGATACACACGGTCCGAGGGGCCGGATACGTACTGAAAGAATAGGAGCCTGCGGCTGAGGGAAGCCGCAGGCAGTCTAAAAGGGCGGGGAGAGGCATGAAGCGTTTGTCTTTAAAGGTAAAACTGACACTTTTGTATACGGCGCTGATGACAGCAGTCGTATGCGGTGTTCTGGCAATCCTCTTTTCACTGAGCGGTAAAGAAATCCTTTCCATTGTACAGAACCGCCTTGAAACGACTGTCTCGCAAGCGATCGAAGATATTGAGCTGGATGACGGAGTCCTCGAATTTGATTCGGATCTGATGAATCTGGAACACGGGGTGTATCTGTCTGTGTATGACGCGGACGGAATCCTCCTGTATGGTAAAGTCCCTTATGGGTTCGATAATTCCGCAGTATTTGAAGACGGAAGTATCCGTCAGTACAGCGTAAACGGCGCCAGCTATTATCTGATGGACGTATTTTACAGGATAGAGACGTACGGATCTGTTGTAATCCGGGGAATTGTCTCCATCACAGAGGCGGAAGAAGGATTCCTGACGACGGTCCGTCTGGCAGTCGTTCTTTTGCCGCTGATGGTCGCGCTGACGGCTGTGATGGGGTATCTGATGACGAGAAGGACGCTCCGCCCTGTCAGCAGGATCACGGATACGGTCAGGGAGATCCGGAGGGACGGAGACCTGTCAAGGCGGATTAATCTTGGCGAAGGAAAGGACGAGATTTACCGGATGGCCGCTACTTTTGACCAGATGCTTGAGCAGGCGGATGAAAGTCTCAAGAGGGAACAGCAGTTTACATCCGATGCTTCCCATGAACTGAGAACGCCGGTTGCGGCAATGATGCTCCAATGCGATGAACTGCTGGAGCGGGAAGATCTGGATCCGCAGGTGCGCGCAGGGATTCAGATGCTGGGCCGTAAGACACGGTATCTGTCGACGATGATCTCACAGCTTTTGTTCCTCACGAGGGCTGATCAGGGACGTGAAAAACTGACGATGGAAATCGTCGACTTCAGCGAGCTGACTGCCATGGCCTGCGAGGAGGCGGCGGAAAGCGCTGCAGAAGGCGCAGCGGCGGAAGAATGGGCTGCGCAGGGACTTTTCAAGGGAATCACCGTGGAGAGCGAGATTGAAGATGGGATTTTCGTCCGGGGGGATGAAACGCTCTTGATCCGTTTCTGGATGAACCTCTTGAACAATGCGATCACTTACGGAAATCCGGGCGGGCACATATGGATCACACTGAAAAAGGAAGAGGACCGTGCAGTTGGAGAGATTATCGACGATGGAATCGGCATCAGCGAAAAAGATCTTCCGCATATCTGGGAACGGTTTTATCAGGCAGATCCGTCAAGGACCGGAGAAAGCAGTTCCGGTCTGGGACTTTCTATGGTAAAATGGATTGTGAAAGCGCATAACGGAGAGATTACCGTCTCGAGCCGTCCGGGAGAAGGGACTGTATTTTCGTTCTGGTTCCCGGCCGCAGACGCAGTTTCCGGAGAATAAGGCGTTTTCAGATCACAGATACGGAGAGGAAGATGGAAATGTATACGACAACACGGCACGAAGCCACTATACCGGTGTCGGAATATCTGGAACAGTTTGTAGATATTCCGACTTTTTTATCTGCATGTCAGAAATGTCAGAATTACAATCACGTCTGGTCATGTCCGCCTTATGACTTTAATGTGGAATCTTACTGGAAAAAATACCGTACGCTGTATTTGCTTGCGACAAAGATCGTTTTCGATGAAGACGTGCGGGAGAAAACGTACACGCAGGAAGAGCTGCAGGAGATCATCCGCACCGTCCTGAAAACGGAAAAGCACAGGCTGGGGGAAGAGCTTCTGGAAAAGGAAAAGCAGTACCCCGGCAGCGTCAGTCTGTCTGCCGGCTCCTGCGACCAGTGCGCGTCTGGCTGCAGCAAGGAACAGGGAAACCCCTGCCGTTTTCCGGAAACGATGCGCTATTCCATCGAGTCTCTCGGCGGAAATGTCGGCCTGACTATAGAAAAGCTGATGGGACTGAAGCTCGAATGGATGGAAGATGGGAAACTGCCGCATCATTTTGTGCTGGTGAACGGGCTGCTGATGGTGTGACGGTATGGCTCGGAGCGCAAGCTTGCTTTTCCGCAACAGATGTATTATAATGCACGGGAAAGCGAAACAGCATCGGCTTACACAGGAGGAAGACATTGAAGCTGCTAGTGATAGTACCGGCGTACAACGAAGCGGAAAACATTGAGCGGGTGATCGATAATCTGACGGAGAATTATCCGCAGTACGATTATGTGATCATCAACGACGGATCGACCGACGATACGCGCAAGATCTGTGCGCGCAGAAATTACAATATGCTGGATCTTCCGGTCAACACAGGGCTGGCCGGAGCGATCAAAAGCGGAATGCGCTATGCGAACTATCACGGGTACGATTATGTGCTCCAGCTCGACGGCGACGGCCAGCATGATCCTGTCTATATTGAGAAAATGATGGAAGAGATGGCGCGGACAGGATGCGACATTGTAATCGGTTCGCGCTTTAAGACAGAGCGCAAGCCGCTGAACGCCAGAATGGTCGGAAGCCAGATACTGACCGCGGCAATCTGGCTTACAACCGGCGGCGTCTATATTGGCGACGTCACATCGGGAATGCGCCTGTTTAATAAAAAGATGATCAAACGGTTCGGATACGACATTCATTACAGTCCGGAGCCGGATACACTCGCCTATCTGCTGAACTGCGGCGTGAAGATCCGGGAGATTCAAGTAACCATGTATGAAAGGATCGCAGGCGTCAGCTATCTGGATTTCAAGGGTTCCATCTGGTATATGATGAAGATGCTGTTTTCTATCTTCCTGTTCCAGTGGTTCCGCAAAAGAGTAAAGGGGTGAGAGTATGTCAGATACGCTTAGAATACTGATGCTGATCGTTGCGGTCGTGACGGCAGTCTGGATTTTATATAAGATCAGAAAGCTGAAGGTCAAAATGGAGGATGCGATCTTTTGGATTATCTTTGCGGGAATATTGTGTGTAATGGGAATGTTTCCGCAGGTGACCTATTGGCTCACATATAAAATAGGGATTCTTTCACCGGCAAATTTGATTTTTCTGGTGGTTATTTTTCTGCTGGTGGAAAAAGTCTTTACCTTATCGATCATTGTGTCACAGCTGGAAGAGAAAATTTCTGTACTTTCCGCGGAGGTGGCGGTACGTTCGCATGCGGCAGAAAAGCGTCTTGACAAGGCGGAGGATTCCCTGGAGAGTTCTCGTGCCGCTGCGGAGCAGGAAAATGTAGAAAAAACAGATGGAGCGGCAGAACATGAAGAGACAGTATAAATCTTCCGATCATACCTTTGTGATCTGCGCATACGAAGAAAGTCCCTATTTGGAGGAGTGTGTCAGATCCGTTTTGGAGCAGAAGGTACAGGGGGATATCTGCATTGCAACTTCAACGCCGAACGCATATATAAATTGTATTGCCGGGCAGTATGGAATACCGGTCTTTGTGAATCCTAAGAAAGAAGGAATTGCTTCGGACTGGAACTATGCGGTCAACTGCGCAGTGACGCCGCTTGTGACGCTGGCGCATCAGGATGACATTTACGAGGAAGATTATGCAGAGAAAATCTTACAGGCACTGAATTGCTGCGATCATCCCATTATTGCTTTTTCCGACTACAGTGAACTCCGGGAGCGTACAGTGGTGAACAGAAGCGTTCTTCTTACGGTGAAGCGGCTGATGCTGACTCCGATACGGTTCAGGATGTTCTGGAAAAACAGATTTGTCAGGAGAAGGATTCTTTCGCTGGGAAACGCCATTTGCTGTCCGGCAGTGACACTCGTAAAAGACTCTATGCCGCTGCCATTGTTTAAAAACAATATGAAAAGCAACATTGACTGGCAGGCTTGGGAGGAATTGTCCAGGCTTCATGGGGAATTTGCCTATGTCCCCCGGAATCTGATGAAACACCGCCTGCATGAACAGTCTACTACTGCAGAACTTTTAGAAGTGAACGGAAGGCAGGCGGAGGATCTGTATATGTTCCGCAAATTCTGGCCGGATCGGATCGCGAGGATGATCGACTGGTTTTACCGGAGCAATGAAAGGTCGAATAAACTGCAGTAAATTCCTAAAGAT
>DVHT01000162.1 GCA_018711885.1 Candidatus Choladousia intestinipullorum
CTTTCATTCGTCAAGTTTTGAAATAGCCGAGTCTATGTAATCAGCTCCAGGCTCACCTGCAGCGCTTTATCGACCCTGGAAAGCAGCTCTGTATCCAGATGGCATACCCGGTCTTTCAGCCTGCGCTTATCGATCGTGCGCAGCTGCTCCAGCAAAATGACAGAATCCTTCACGATTTCATATTTTCCGGCTTCTATTTCTACATGAGTAGGCAGCTTTGCTTTGTTCATCTTTGAGGTGATTGCGGCACATATCACAGTAGGACTGTGCCTGTTCCCGACATCATTCTGGATGATCAGCACCGGACGGATCCCGCCCTGTTCCGATCCAACTACTGGTCTTAAATCTGCGTAAAAAATATCTCCTCTTTTAATAACCACACGATTCACACTCCGATACAAGGAATTTTGTACTTTGATACACTTAAGTATCTCCCTGTTTCTTCTGTATATTCATGATGGCTGCCTTTTTCTGTTATTTTCTGCCGGTATATACCCGCGGGACCCGTTTCCCGATACAGCACATAAATTCGTACGGAAATCTGCCGGAAAGCCGGTCCAGCTCTTCGAACGTGATCTCCGCATCGTGGTCCCGTCCGAGCAGTGTCACTTCATCCAGAAGTTTTACGTCTATCCCGGTCACATCTGCCATAAGCTGATCCATACAGACTCTTCCGATGACCGGCGCTTTACGGCCGTTTACCAGAACGTATCCGCGGCCGCTCAGGCTTCTCGGATAGCCGTCCGCGTATCCGACCGGGATCGTCGCAACGAGTGTTTCTCTGTCTGCTGTAAAAATACCGCCGTAGCTGACCGATGTCCCGGGAGAAATCTGATTCAGGTGAACAATATGGGATCGCAGCGACATTGCCGGCTGCAGTTTGACATATTCCCTGCTGACCTCTTCGGAAGGATATACGCCGTATATGCTGATGCCTGCCCGCACCATATCCATGTGGACCTCCGGAATCTCCAGAATCGCGGCGCTGTTTGAACAGTGGCGCAGAAAGCCCGTCACGCCGCTTTGCTCCAGTCCGCTGCAGAACCGTTCAAAGCGTCCCGCCTGTTCTCTCGTAAATGCTTTATCAGCCTCATCCGCTTTCGCAAAATGAGTAAATACGCCTTCGATCGAGAGGTTCTGCAGAGCGCTGATCCGGTCGACGAGTTCGATTCCTTCTTTTGTATCGTTCACTCCGATCCTGGTCATTCCCGTATCTACCGCTATATGGACCGGGGCACAGACGCCGTTTTGTTTTGCCGCTTCTGCAAATCTGTCCGCCATATCAAGGGAAAAGATGGCCGGTCTGACGCCGTTTGCGGCCATCCAGCCGTAATCCTCCTCAAAGGCATACCCAAGAATGAGCACGGGCTTTTTTATTCCGGCGCTGATCAGCTGTTTTGCCTCGCTTACTGCCGCCACGGCAAATCCCCATACGTAATCAAATTTCTGCGCCAGCTCTGCGACTGCCGCCGCTCCATGTCCATACGCGTCTGATTTTACCACAGCGATCATCTTCACGCCGTCTTTCAGATTCTTTTTCATGTTCTGGAAGTTATTTTCAATCGCGCCCATGTCAATGTACGCCGTCACTCTTCCGTTCATCTTCTCTTCCTCCTCGCCAGATGCCCTCTTTTATTCCGTCCTTTTCAGGACATTGCCGATCTCATCTGCAATGTCCCGGGCGATCATCCCGTATGCGCCGCGCTTTTCTTTCGCGGCGTCTCCGGCCAGCCCGTGCAGGTATACGCCGAGCGAAGCCGCTTCAAATACAGGCATATGCTGTGCCAGCAGTCCGCAGATAATCCCCGTCAGAATGTCTCCGGATCCTCCGGCTGCCATTCCGCTGTTGCCGGATGTGTTGATGTATGATTTCCTGCCGTTTGATACGACAGTCCGCGCATCCTTTAATACACATACTGCGTGATACTCTTCTGCAAACCCTGCTGCGGTATGTACAATATTCTGTAAGACTTCTTCTTTCGTACCCTCGATAAGCCGCATCATCTCCCCGATATGCGGCGTAAGCACGGTATTCGGGCGCAGACTGCACAGCAGTGCGCGCTCTTTTGCCAGAAGATTCAGGCCGTCGGCGTCAATCACAAGCGGTTTCTCATAATGGCCGAGTACATAGGTCAGAATCTTCTTCTGCGTATTTCCGGTGCCGAATCCGGGACCGATACCTGCCACATCCGACCACTCAAGAGCCTCGTCCAGCAGTTCCTGCGGGAATTTTTCATCTTCCCACACCGAAACGATCGCCTCAGGCAGATACGTCTGGATCACCTGTCGGTTGCACGCCTGTGTGAACACGCGCACCAGTCCGCAGCCGCTGCGGTACGAGGCCAGCGCAGAAAGACAGGCCGCTCCGCTCATGCCTTCACATCCGGCGATCAGCAGCACCTTTCCGTACGTCCCTTTATTGGAATACGCCTTACGCCCTGCAATCCCGGCCAGATCCTCCTTCGAATAAGTAAATACAGAAGGAAGCCCGCCCTGAAGACGCCCTGCCGTGATCCCGATGTCACGGCAGACAACGCGCCCGCAGAATTCTGCCCCGGGATAGAGGACATGCCCCAGTTTGCGGCAGGCAAATGTGACAGTCAGATCCGCCATGACTGCATGTTTCATAATACGCCCCGTATCCGTCTCGATTCCGGACGGCATATCAACAGAAACCCTGCAGGCGTCCTGACCGTTGATCCAGGAAATGGCATCGGCAAATCTGCCCTCCACATCCCTTGACAGACCGATGCCGAATACGGCATCTACTATAGTAGTATATTCATACTGTGTATAATTGCTGCTGATTTTTATCCCACAATTTTCACAGATTTTCCGCTGTACCAGTGTCTCTTCCGACATGGATTCCTCTCTGCCGACAAATGCGACCCTTACGCGTACTCCCTGCTCATCAAGGATCCGTGCAACGGCAAACCCGTCACCTCCGTTGTTTCCGGAGCCGCAGACAACCAGTACCGAACTCAGGTCGCAGCCGAACCGGTGCATCTCCTCTGCCACACAGAGGGCAGCCCGTTCCATCAGGACAAGCGACGGGATACCGATCCTGTGGATCGTATCATAGTCATACTGTTTCATCTGTGCAGCATTCAGCAAAAATTCCATGTGATCTCCTTTCCCGTTCCATACATTTCACGGACAGACAGCGAAAGGCCGGCGAAAGACCAGTCTTCTCTGGCCCGCCGACCTGTTCTTCATTATTTATCTTCCATATGGTTCAGCCTGTAAGAAAGCTGCATCAGGCTCTCAGACAAATGGACATTTTCCACCACAACGCTTTTCGGAAGATGAAGATCCGTATGTGCAAAATTCCAGATGGCCTTCACACCGTTTTCTACAAGAATAGGGGCCACTTCCTCCGCTCCGTTCTTGGGAAGCGTAAGAGCCGCGATCTGTATCTGGTTCTCCCGGATAAACTCGGGAAGCTCGTCGATCATTCGTATCCCGATCCCTCTTACTGTAACTCCCTGAAGGATCGGATTTACATCGAAAATCCCCTTTATCCAGAAACCTCTTTTTTCAAATTTTACATAATTTGCGAGCGCCTGGCCAAGATTGCCTGCGCCGATGATAACCATATTATAGACCTTGTCAAGTCCCAGAATCTTACCAATTTCATTATAAAGATATTTCACATTGTATCCGTAACCCTGCTGTCCGAATCCGCCGAAATTGTTCAGATCCTGCCGGATCTGGGATGCTGTCACATTCATCATATCGCTCAGCTCATTGGAGGATATCCTCTCTACCTTCGCCTCAAGAAGATCGCCCAGATACCGGTAATAACGCGGAAGCCGTTTGACTACCACTTTTGAAATACTGTGTTCTTCCACTGTCACACCCCCTCGTCTCTTTGTCCGCAGCACGGGGAATTGCTGTCAGAACTTATTATACTAAACTGCATTTTTCCTGTCAATGACAGTGTTCAATACTTTTCTGTTGTGTTTTCGCCATTTTCCGATATAATAAAATAGGATTTAATTTTGTATGAGGAGTATAAAAACGATGATTCTTTCGTGTCAGAATATTACAAAGTCTTTTGGAACGGACATTATCATAAAAGGCGGCTCCTTCCATCTGGAGGAACGGGAAAAAGCCGCCATTGTCGGCATAAACGGAGCCGGCAAGACTACACTGCTCCGCATTATTGTCGGAGAATCCGCACCGGACTCCGGTACGGTAACGCTTGCAAAAGGAAAAACGCTCGGGTATCTGAAGCAGCACCAGGATGTCAACAGCTCTTCAACGATCTATGAAGAGCTGCTTTCCGTCAAAGAAGACGTTCTTCAGATGGAACGCCGTCTGCGCGCGATCGAGCAGGAAATGAAACATACAGACGGCGACGCGCTGCAGACACTGATGGAACAGTACAACCGCATCTCGACAGAGTTTGAACATAAGAACGGTTACGCCATCCAAAGCGAAGTCACCGGCGTATTAAAGGGACTTGGCTTTACAGAAGATGAATTCGGCAAGCAGATCTCCACCCTGTCCGGAGGGCAGAAAACACGAGTGGCGCTCGGCAGGCTGCTTCTCTCTGCGCCGGATATCCTGCTTCTCGACGAGCCGATCAACCACCTCGACCTGAACTCTATCGCCTGGCTTGAGAATTACCTTCTCGGCTATGGCGGCGCCGTACTGATCGTTGCCCATGACCGCTATTTTCTGAATCGGGTGGCCTCAAAAATCATAGAAATCGACAACGGACAGATTACTTCTTTTTCCGGAAACTATTCCGATTATGCATCCAAAAAGGCGCAGCTTCGGGAAACGGCATGGAAGGCCTACCTGAACCAGCAGCAGGAGATCAAACATCAGGTAGCCGTCATTGCAAAACTGAAGTCTTTCAACCGCGAAAAATCCATCAAGCGCGCGGAAAGCCGCGAGAAAATGCTCAATAAAATGGAACTTATCGAAAAGCCTTCCGAAGTCCGCTCTGATATGCACCTCCGGTTTTCGCCTCAGGTCGTAAGCGGAAATGACGTCCTGAACGTCGAGCATCTTTCAAAATCATTTCCGGGAAATCCCCTGTTTACGGATCTGAATTTCAGCATCAGCCGCGGGGAAAAGGTGGCAGTCATCGGTGATAACGGCACCGGCAAGACCACCGTCCTGAAAATCCTGAATGAGCTTGAGCCCGCCGACAGCGGTACGTTTACGCTTGGAAGCAAGGTAAACATCGGATACTACGATCAGGAACATCAGCTTCTCAGTATGGACAAGACGCTCGTGGAAGAAATCTCCGATGTGTATCCCGACATGACCGGGACACAGATCCGGAATGTACTTGCTTCGTTTCTGTTTACAGGAGACGACGTCTTCAAACGCGTACGCGATTTAAGCGGCGGAGAACGCGGCCGTCTCGCGCTTGCCAGACTGATGCTTTCAAAATCGAATTTCCTGATCCTGGACGAGCCGACGAACCACCTCGACATTGTCTCAAAAGAGATTCTGGAAGAAGCAATCCGCAATTATTCCGGCACCGTACTGTATGTATCGCACGACCGGTATTTTATCAACCAGACAGCCACACGTATTTTGGAGCTGAAAAACGGGACGCTGATCAGTTATATTGGAAATTACGACTATTATCTGGAAAAAGTTGATGAATTGACAAAAGTTTACGCGCCTTCGGCGCAGGAACCACAGGAAAAGACAGAGCTTTCCAGCTCAAGACAGGACTGGACGCGCCAGAAAGAGGAGCAGGCACGCGAACGGAAACGGCAGAATGATCTGAAGAAAACGGAAGATCGTATCGCAGCGCTGGAAGAACGTGACAAAGAAATCGATGTGCTGATGGAACAGGAGGAAGTCTTTACTGATGTTGCCAGATGCACCGAACTCAGCAGCGAAAAAGCTGCTTTGATGGAAGAACTGGACAGGCTGTATGGACTGTGGGAAGAATTGAGCGAAGCCTGAACATGATAAAAAGGGCCGTTGCAAAAATGCAGCTATGCTTCCTGGCATCCGCAAAGCATTTTTGCAGCAGCCTCTTTCACGCTGTCAGCTCAAAAACTGACGTCCCATATATCCGATCACACCGTCGATCCTGACCTCTGCCCATCCTTCGACCATGCCGAGGAATTCTACGGATGTCCCGTAATCGTACACAGCGACAACTTCATAGTCATAGCCCGGGCCGCTTCTGAAATTGCATGCCTGGTTCAGCGTCATATATACGCCTTCCGCAGCTTCCTGCTGCTCAGCCTGTGTGTCTGCCGCAGAAGCGCTGTCCGTCTGTGAGTTGCTGTCTGTCTGAGAAGCGCTGCCGGCCGCCTCGCTCTGGGCAGTGCCATCTGCCGCTCCCGTTTGGGACGTCGTTTCCCCTGAGACTGTTCCAGCGCTTTCTCCGGCTGCTGTTCCAGCATCTGACTGCTGTGTATCCGCTGCCGGCGCCTGTGTCTCTGATTCTGTTTCAGATTCCGTCTGCGTCTCCGATTCTGTCTCTG
>DVHT01000163.1 GCA_018711885.1 Candidatus Choladousia intestinipullorum
ATATTTACTGAACCCTATTCTACCACAGAAACCTCTAAAGTGTCTTTAAAGTTCAGCCATACAGAACAAGGAATCCCCGGCGTCGCGCGCTTGCGCGCAAAAGCCGGGGATTCCTTGTTCTGAGATGTGCGGAACGCGCATCAGCCGCAGACGGAAGCTGCGCAGCGGCGAGTAGCCTGCGAAGCAGGCGGTCTGCGGCATGGCTGAACGAAAGTGAAGGAAAGACAAAAGCCGGGAATTCTTAGAGATAATTTAGAGTCTCTATAGAGACAGTTTAGAGAATCCGGTGGTAGATTGTAGGAGAATGAAAGAAACAGGTCGTCCGGACCGATAAGAAAAAGGAGGAATTGATCATGAAACGAAAATGGAAGAGTTTCTTTGCAGGTGTTTTGGCGGCAGCGACGTGTGTCAGCGCCCTGCCTGCCGCTCCTGCTCTGGCGGAAGAGACGGAACTGGGGATGGGACGCTATCTGGAGTCGGAAGTAGCGCTGCCGGACGGGGTATCGGCCAGAGATGTGGAAAAACTGGAGGACGGAAGTCTGGCGCTCATCGGGGAGACAGAGGAGGGCGGAACCGCCGTCTATACCAGCACAGACGGAGGCGAAATCTGGGAGCAGAGCTACGTGCTGCCGCAGGAATATGCGGGATTGTATCTGGCTGCTGTGCAGCTTTCCCCGAAAGGAGGCGGCGCGGCGATCCTGCTGGAAGAGACGGATGATCCGAGCCAGATGAATTATACCTTCCTGTCGTTTGACGCATCCGGAAATGCGCAGGCCACCCCTCTGGAGAACGAATTCTGGCTGCTGGAATTTACTCCGGGCGGAGAACTGCTCGGCATGAGCTACAATAACGGCGTCTCTTGCCTCGACACGGCGACGGGAGCCGTGTCGAGAGAGATTTCAAGCGGGGCCGCAGACATGATAGGAGTCTGCGGGGATGAGGCCCTGCTTTTGACGGAGGGAGAAGTACAGCGGTACGATATTGCGACAGGGGAACCGCTCTCCAGGGATGATGTATTAAATGAAGCGCTGTACGCAGATGGAACTTCCTATATGATGATGAGCTCTTCCGGTTATCAGATCGTTTTTGCGCAGGATGAAGAGAACCGGCTGTATTACTGCACAAACAAGGGGATCTTTTCTCATATGATGGACGGAAGTGTGGTGGAGCAGATCGTCGACGGGACGCTTACGACTCTCTCCCTGCCGAACCTGCTGTTCCGGTCGCTTGTAGCGGCGGACCAGACCTTCTATGTGCTGTGTACGGAAGACGGGGTGAACATGAGGCTGCTCAAGTATGAGTATGCGCCGGATGTATCGAGCACACCGGAGAAAGAGCTGACGGTATACTCGCTGACGGAAAACGATATCGTCCGGCAGGCAATCGTTACGTTCCAGAAAAAATACCCCGATACGTATGTCAACTACAGGGTTGGCATGAGCGGAGAAGACGGGGTGACGGCGGCCGACGCAATGCGCACGCTGAATACGGATATTCTGGCGGGCAACGGGCCGGATGTTTTGGTCCTGGACGGGATGTCGGTCGATACGTATGCGTCGCAGGGCGTCCTGATGGATCTGACCGATGTGATCGCAGAAGTCCGGGATTCAGAGGGGCTGCTGGAAAATATTGCAGATGCTTACCGCACAGAAGATATGCTTCCGGCCGTTCCGGCGAGATTCGGTATCGAGATGGCTGCGGGAGATCCTGAGCTGCTTTCCGGCCTTTCCGGACTCACATCTTTGGAAGAGATCGCCGCACAGCAGGGCGCGCTGAACCCATTTGATATCGTCAATCTTCCGGACCTGCTGTATCCGGTCTGCGCGGGAAGCTGGAAAAAGGACGACCAGACGATCGACCAGGAAAAACTGGCTGAATTTGTAAATGGCGTTAAGAATATCTCCGATGTGTACCGTGCGTCTGCGTCTCCTGAGACGCTGGAAGACCTCACGATGTATGAGGACGGAACGTATGCAATGTGGAGCGATCTGTCTGATATCGAGCAGAACAGCCTGGTATACGGAATTTTGGACCTGCATGCGGGTACAACAAAGGTAAAACTGGGGACACTCGGAAGCATCATCGACTATTCCGGCCTGGTATCGGTAAACGGACAGACCGGCACATGCGCGGTGAAAACGCTTTCGATGCAGCAGTCCGGAGTCTTTTACCCGTCCGGTATCCTCAGCGTATTAAATACTGCGAAGGAACAGGAACGGGCATGTGATTTCGTTGTGCATCTGCTCTCGGCAGAGAGCCAGAACGGAAATGCGTCAGGATTTCCGGTCAACCGGACTTCGTTTGACAAGCTTCTCTCGGAAGACCAGTACGGAGAGGATGGCGGATATAGTATGTCATCCTCAGACGAGGAAGGAAATATGGTGGATCTCCAGTATGTCTGGCCGACGGAAGAGGAGATGGACACGCTGCGGGAGATCGTGGAATCGCTTTCCGTCTGCGCAGATACGGAACGTGTGCAGCGGGATACGGTGATCGAAGAAGTAAAACGGTGCATGGGCGGAGAGATCAGTGCAGATGAGGCCGTCAATTCTATTATGCAGAAGCTCAATCTGTATCTTGCGGAGTAAAAAACGATGAGACAGAAGAAGCGGCAGAGGATGGCCGGCATCCTGTTCCTCCTCCCGGGGTTTGCAGGGGTGATCAGTTTCACGCTCCTTCCGTTTCTGGAAGTCATCCGGCGCTCATTCCAGAGCGCCGTGACGGCTGAGTGGGTCGGACTTAAGAATTACCGCGAGGTATTTACGAATACGGCGTTTCGGATCGCGGCGGCCAATACGCTCCGGTTTACCTTCATCTGTATTCCGATCCTGATCGTGCTCTCGCTTTTTCTGGCTGTCGTTTTGCAGAAACTCCGGATGGGAAAGAACGCTCTGAAAAGTATGTTTCTCGTCCCGGTCGCAGTTCCTGCCGCCTCTGTCGTGCTGGTGTGGAAGGCGCTGTTCCACTCGAACGGACTGATCAACGGCCTGCTGTCGGGAATGGGACTTCCGGCGGTCAGCTGGATGAACAGCGATGCGGCGTTTGCTGTGCTCGTGATCAGTTATCTCTGGAAAAACATCGGGTATGACATGGTGCTGTGGCTGGCCGGGCTTTCCGGCATACCGGAACCGATTTATGAGGCGGCCCGCGTGGACGGCGCGGGAGAATGGATGTGCTTTGTAAAGATCACGCTGCCGAATCTGAAGCCGACGCTGTATACGATTTCTGTCCTGTCTTTTTTGAATTCGTTTAAGGTATTCCGGGAGGCGTGGCTCGTGGGCGGGGATTATCCGCATCAGAGCATGTATCTGATCCAGCATCTGTACAATAACTGGTTCCGGGAACTGTCATTTGACAAGATAGCGGCGGCGGCCGTGCTCAATTCGGCGGTCGTCTTTGTGCTGATTCTGCTGCTCCGGCGCGCATGGGACAGCGAAGTATAAAGGAGGAAGAAGAAATGACAGCGGGAAAACAGGAAAGAAAAAATGGAGGGCGGATCTTAAAGGCTGCGGTATTCGCAGGGCTTTTCCTTCTGGCCGCCGTCATCTGTTTCCCTGTCGTGTTTGCCGTATCGGGCGCGTTTATGCAGCAGTGGGAACTGGAACAGTATCTGGGCCCTGTACTCGGGGGTGCGGACGGGATGGCGTCGTGGTCGCTGCTCCCGAAAGCGCCTACGCTTGCGCCGCTCGTCGAACTTCTGATCGATTCCCCGCAGTTTTTTGTGATGTTCTGGAATTCCCTGAAGCTCTCGGTCTGCATCCTGATCGGGCAGACGGTATTCGGCGTCCCGGCGGCATGGGGGCTGGCGCGTTTTTCCTTCCCGGGGAAAAAGGCGGTGCTGATGCTGTATATCGTGCTGATGCTGATGCCGTTTCAGGTGCTGATGATGCCGGAATATCTCGTATTGGACAGGATGGGGCTTCTCGATACGCACGCTGCGGTGATTCTGCCGGCAGTGTTTTCGACCTTTCCGGTTTTTATCATGTACCGGTTTTTCTGCGGCATCCCGGACGCCATTCTGGAGGCTGCGCAGATCGACGGAGCCGGAAATTTTCAGATTTTTCTGCACATCGGTATCCCGCTCGGGGCGGCGGGGATCGTCTCTTCCGGAATCCTGGGGTTTCTGGAATCCTGGAATATGATCGAGCAGCCGATGACCTTTCTGAAGACAAAATCACTGTGGCCGCTCTCCCTCTACCTGCCTGAGATCGGACTTGAGGAGGCAGGGATCGGATTTGCGGCGGCGCTGATGATGCTGATCCCGGCCCTGCTGATCTTTCTGTCCGGACAGGAGTATCTGGAACAGGGGATTGCAGCGGCGGCCGTGAAAGAGTAGGAGGATACGTTTTGAACAGGAAAGTATTACTGCGGATCACATCCCTTTTTTTCGCATTGATGATCTGCTTTACCGTGCTATCCCGGGCTGCGGATCAATTCAGTGTGGCAGTCGTCACGGCCGCAAGACCGGAGAACCGTATGATTACGCATGAGGTCCGCACATCGGGCAAGATCGTGCAGAATCAGGAGCTGGCGGTGACGACACAGCCGGACCAGCGTGTCAGCGCCATTTATGTGAGTCTGGGAGACCGGGTCAAAAAAGGCGATCTGCTCTTTGAGGTGGACCTCGGTCTTCTGGAAGAACAGATCCTGAATCAGCAGCAGGAGATGGAAAAACAGCAGCTCACGGTCGACGACGCAAAGAGCCAGAAATCCGTCAGCGCACAGCAGAAAGCAAGCCAGCAGGCACAGGCCGCGGAGAATTACGCGCTGTCTGTAAAAAGCGCGGGGGTGCGGCTGGAACGCGCGAAGGAGGCTCTTGCAGAAGCAAAAAAAGAGCTGAAGAAATTCCGCAGACAGGCAGGCGTCACACAGGAAGACAGCAGCGTGGAAGAGACTTTGATCCAGACATGCGAGGAAAAAACAGACGCCTATATCAAAGCCCAGCAGGAGCTTACCACGCTTCAGTGGAACATTGAAAATGCAGTAAATACGGCGATGCAGAACGCGTCTTACGGGGCGTCCCTGAGCCAGAATGAGCCGGTCTATACGCAGTCTTCCGACGCGGTTTTGCGGGAAGCGCAGACGGGAGTTCCGGAGCAGGTGACGGCAGAAGAAACGGTCGTATTGGAGGAACCGCTGATTATCGAGGCGCCGGAAGAAACCGCAAATGAGAGCAATACCGGAACTTCCGGGAGCGGAACCGGACAGCCGGGCGGGAATGCCGGGGCAGAGACGGACGGGACGTTTACGGATGACATTCTGATCGATTCCATCACGGAAGAAACCGGGGATATCATCCTGGAAGAGCCGGAACCTCCGGTTTCTGCAGAGCCTCCGGTCTCCACAGAGCCCCCGGTCTCCGCAGAGACTCCCCCTTCGCAGGAGGAGCTGGACCAGATCGAGCAGTCTGTGCGCAGCAGCTATGAGCCGCAGCTTCAGGCGGCGCTCCAGAAAGTGGAGGACGCCAGGACTGAGAAAGAAGAGGCTCTGCAGGCGCTTGCCGAATATCAGCAGGAACAGCTTGCAGCGGGGGATACGCAGAACGCTCAGGCAGAGGCGGAGCTGACCGCAAAGGTGGAAGCGGCCCAGCAGGAATATGAAGACGCAGCACTGGCGGCGAACGAGGCGGCGGTCACTTCCGGCCGTGCGGTCCAGCAGGCGGGGATCCCGGATGCGCAGAACAGTTCGGACCGGATGAGCGAGATCACGTATGAGCAGATGGAGCTTCAGCTTGAAAAGCTGGAACAGCTGAAAGCGGACGGCGGGAAAGTGACGGCTCCGGCGGACGGGCTGATCACGAAGATCAATATCATGACGGGGGAAAAGACGACGGATACGACGGCTCTTTTGATGGCGGATCTTTCGAAAGGATACCGGTTTACGGCTGAACTTACGAAAGAGCAGGAGCAGTACATCGGGACCGGGGATCTGGTGACGCTGAAGGGAAACGGAAGAAAACAGGTGCTGGAGGAAGTGCCGGTAGAATCGGTCACGGCGGATGAAGAAGACGAGAACGTCTATCACGTGACGGCTCAGCTCCCCGAAGATTCCGATGTGTTTGAACTCGGCGAGTCGGTCTCTCTTGAGTTTGGCAGGCAGTCAGAAGCATATCCTGTCTGTGTCCCGCTCTCCGCGATCCATCTTGATACGCAGAACCGGCCTTATGTGCTGGTGGCGGAAACGTATGATTCTGTAATGGGGACGGAGACAAGGGCGCGTAAAGTGAGCGTGACGGTACAGGAACAGAATGAGTCGTATGCGGCGCTGGGAGAAGGAGCGATAAGCACTGACCAGGAAGTGATCATCAGCTCGGATAAAGCGGTAGACGACGGAAGCCGGATACGGCTCTCCGGTGCAGACGGACAATAAAGAAACGGGAGGCGCTGTATGAGAGAAGTCGGAATATGCATCAGGATTACGGCGGCGGCAGTATTTTTCCTTCTGGCTGTCTGCTTCTGTACGAAGGCGGGACGGTCGTCCGATATTGCTGCGGCCATCCTGTCGCCGCAGCCGCTGTCAGCCGGCCAGGCCGGGGCCATCTGTGAACTGGAAATGGAGCAGGAACAGCCGGTCGGAAACTGTTTCTGGGGCGAGGTGCCGGATACACAGCTTTCCTGCAGAGAAACGGGCGGGAGCAGTCTGGTGACGGCTGTTTTGACAGTCGGAAATCCGGAACTGGTCGTATCGGGCAGCACAGCGCTGGCTTACCAGGAAAACGGCTGCTTTCTGGATACCAGGACGGCAAATGAACTGTTCGGGACAGAGCAGGCGTCAGGACAGATTGTCTGGTGCGGGGATTCTTCCTATACGGTATACGGGACATTTGAGAGTATGGAGCAGATGATGATCCGTCAGGCGGAGGATACAGACGGAGAGGTGCTTGATATGGTATCGCTGCATCTGACGGGAAGCCAGCCGGGATTGCCGCCGGATACGAGAGGAGCGCAGCAGTTTCTGGTCCGCCACAATCTGAGCGGAGAAATCATCGATTACTTATTTCTGAACGCACTCGCAGGAGACCTGCTGCTCGTTCTGCCCCTGTTCGTCGTAAGCTGCCTCATCCGTATGTCTTGTGCACAGGCGAAATCTGCGGATACGGTCTGCAAAAAGGCTGTGTTTTCCGGGCTGGCCGTGTTGTCCGCAGCAGCGGCGGTCTATCTTGTCCTGCAGCATTTCAGGCTTCCGCCCGATATGATTCCGACCCAGTGGTCCGATTTTTCGTTTTGGGAAACCTGGTGGGAAACGCAGCGCAGAAATCTTCTCCTGCTGCTTGGCACGGCGCAGGGAGAAGCACAGCTTGTCATGCTCTGGAATCTGCTCCTTTCGTTTCTCTGCAACTTGATTGCCGTATTTGCAGGATTCTCACTGTGCTTGTCGTTTTCACGCCATAAGGGATAATAGAGAAAATAAAAATGGGGGTATCGCAAAAATGCAGCTATGCTTCCGGATATCCGTGTTCACCTAGTCCTCTTGACATCTGTCCGTATCAGGCGGATACATCCGCCCTATACAGGACATCTGTCTCGGACATGTGTACACTGGATGTCCGGAAAGCAGCCGCAAAGCATTTTTGCGACACCCCAACTATTTTGGAATGAGATATTATGATTCGCTCTCTACAGTCGTTTCACTCTCTGCTACAGTTTCGCTTTCCAGTGCAGATTCGACAGCAGCCGCAGCATCTTCCAGAGATTGCGCTTCGCCGGATTCTTCTGCTGCAAGAGCTTCCTCCGGAACGGTGATTTCCGGAACTGCAGAGTAATCGCAGGTCATGTCAATGGCAAACTGATTGATTACGAGTTCAGCGGTGGAAGCCGGAGCCTCTTCAGAGGCTGCCGAAGCCACCAAAGCATTGATCAGGGTATTCAGCGCGGTGAGGTCGCTTCCGTCCAGATCCATATGGATGCTTACCGGAAGATACGTAGCTGTATCGACATAATATGCCAGATTCAGGTTCAGGCCCTCCAGCATGGAAAGCGCAGAATCGAGTGAAGCGGCGTCGGGAAGCTCCTGTCCCGTAAGCTCGGAGACTTTCTGCAGCATAGTCTGCAGCGTGTCGGCGGTAATTGTCGTCGAAAGAAGGTAGCACTCTGTGCCGTTTACATCGGCAGCTTCGGGCGCAAGCTCAAATACGAGTCCCATCTCCTGCATATCGGAATAGCTCATGGCCGCGTTCTGGGAATCGGCAATCAGCTCTGTGATATTGATGCTGTCATCGGACTGGACCACCCACTGTCCTTCGCCTGTCCCGGCGTCCTCCACGTAAGTGTAAGTTTTTAAACCGCCGTTCTCATCAGCGACGGAGTATGCCTGCATAGACTGGGACTGGCCGTCCAGAAGTACGGATGAAAGCTCATATCCGCCCTCCATGCTCATTGCGAAAGGATCCATCAAGCAGTCCATGGAAAAATCAGCTCCAAGCTTCAGATCGATCGGAACCGTCGTCTCTCCGTCGCTGATATTCAGCGCGGCATCAAGATCAAAGACCATATCGGCAGTAAGGCCTGAGGCGTCTGCGGAGGCCGTTTCCATTTTGTCCCACAGACTTTCTGCTGTCTCGGCGCTGTCAAAGCCGCAGAGCATAGAAGCTGCACTGAGAGTTACAAGACCAAGCAATAGTTTTTTTCTCATAATCGTATCCCCTTTTGTGTTTTTTAATACAGCCGCGCGGTTTTCAGCACGGCCAGAACAGTGTATAAAATTTTTCTGAATTATACCACTAAACCACCGGGGTTGTCTATAGAGTAAATCTGGAAGCCGATAAAAATTAAGGAATTCTACAGAATTTTTTGGCGTAAGATGCGAAAAATATTGCTTGAATAATAGGCCCGCTGTGGTATATTGGTAAAGGAAATAAATCAGATAAGAAGAGGCGAAGGATAAAACGATGGATTATACAGAAGCGGTTGATTACATAGAAGAAGTACCAAAGTTTACGAAAAAAAACGGGCCGGAAAACACACTTGAGCTGCTTCGGCGGATCGGACATCCGGAGCGGAACATGAAAGTCATCCATGTGGCAGGGACGAACGGCAAAGGTTCTGTCTGTGCGTTCCTCTCATCAATCCTCACAGAGGCCGGACGGCGTACAGGGCTCTTTACTTCCCCGCATCTGGTGGACATCACGGAGCGTTTCCAGATCAATCAGGAACCGGCTTCCCATGAGATGTTTACGGAAGCTTTTGTGCGGGTAAAAAAAGAAGTGGACGCAATGATGCGGGACGGATATGCACATCCTGCTTATTTTGAACTGCTGTTTGCGGCAGGACTGCTGATCTTTGAAGCGGCAGGAGTAGAATATCTTGTTCTGGAGACGGGGCTTGGCGGCAGGCTGGATGCGACGAATCTGGTAGAGCACCCCATTGCGTGCGTGCTGACGACTATCAGCCTGGACCATATGGAATATCTTGGCGATACAGTGGCTAAGATCGCCGCAGAGAAGGCCGGGATCATCAAAGAGGGGGTTCCTGTGATCTATGACGGACGCAATCCGGAATCCGAAGCAGTGATCCTCGCGCAAGCGGAAAAAATGCATGCGAAGGCGTACCGCTATGACGATACGATGTGTGAAATCACTGGAAAAACCGATAAAAGCATTGATTTTATCATCAATAGCAGGTATGATAAAAAGAATACAGATCCGCAGGCACAGGTCAGCCCCGTGAGCGATCTGTATGGAAATCTGAAAGTCAGAGTACCGTATCTGGCTGAATACCAGGTCACGAACAGTATGCTGGCCCTGGCTGCGCTGCGTGTCATCGATCCGGAAAAGACCATCAGTGACGAACAGGCAGTGCGCGGGATTGCCGATACAAAATGGCCGGGCAGAATGGAGACGGTCCTGCCTGGCGTCGTACTGGACGGGGCGCACAATGCAGACGGTATCAGAGAATTTATCCGCACTGTGAAAAGCGTAGGGGAGCAAAGACCGGTATCGCTCTTATTTTCAGCGGTAGTCGAAAAAGAGCATGAAAAAATGATACGGACGATCTGCGAGAGCACGCATCCGGCTCTGGTCGTAGTGACACAGGTGGGCGGCTCACGCGTGGTGCCGGCACAGGAGCTGGCGGCAGAGTTCCGGAAATATACGGATGCCCCGGTCATTGCAAAAGAGGATGTGGCAGAGGCATTTGAGACTGCACTTCAGAAAAAAGGAGACAGTATGCTGTTCTGCGCCGGGTCACTGTATCTGGCAGGGGAGCTGAAGGCAATCATTGCGCACCGGGATCAGGCAGCGGATGAAAGGAGAGTTACATATGATTAATTATGAGGAGGAACTGAAAAAATTTCATCCCAGCATGGATGTAAATGAGGCGGAAGACGCGATCTACAGCCGCGATCTGACAGACGTCACAGATATCCTGAAAGAAATGCTGAAGGAAGAAAAGAAGAACAAAAGGCAGGGGAACGCATGAGGTGTATTTACTGTAATACCCCTCTGGCTGCAATAGATTACTGTACGGGGTGCGGAGCTGACATTACGATCCAGAAACGGATCGTCAGGATCTCCAATCTGTTGTACAACGAGGGGCTGGAAAAAGCGCTTGTAAGGGACATGAAGGGAGCGATCACCTGCTTAAAGCGCAGCCTGAAATTCAACAAGGAAAATACGGACGCCAGAAATCTTCTGGGACTGTGTTACTACGAGACGGGAGAGGCTGTTTCCGCGCTGTGCGAGTGGGTGGTGAGCAAGAACCTCCAGCAGCAGGATAACCTCGCGGATTATTATATTGACCAGCTTCAGAATAATAAGAACCGCCTCGATACGATCAACCAGACGATACGGAAGTATAATCAGTCGGTGATGTACTGCCGGGAAGACAATGAGGATATGGCGATCATTCAGCTCAAAAAGGTGATCAGCCAGAATCCGAAGCTGGTGAAAGCGTATCAGCTCCTTGCGCTTCTCTATATGAAGCGTCAGGAATATGAGCGCGCCAGAAAACTTTTGAAAAAGGCGGCGCATATTGATACGACGAACACGACGACACTGCGCTATCTGCAGGAGATTGAAGATGTGACGGGCAAGAGCACGAGCCTTACGAAAAAGCATAAAAAGTATGAAAAAGATACGGAAGATAAGGTATCCGGAACGCTGCGCTACATGAGCGGCACAGAGCTTGTGATCCAGCCGACGACGTTCCGCGACAGCTCGACGATCGCCACATTTATCAATATTATCCTCGGAATCCTTCTGGGAGGGGCGATCGTGTGGTTTTTGGTCGTTCCGGCGAACCGCCAGGCGGTAAATGATGAGGCGAACCGCCAGGTGACGGACGCCAATACGAAGCTCGCGACGGAATCGGTCAAGGTTCAGGAACTGCAAGATGAGATCGACGGCTACGTACAGCAGGCGGAGCAGGCAGAGTCAGACCGGGACGACGCGCTTGCGAAGGCAGAAAGCTACGAAGACCTGATGGCTGCGGCGAATCTGTACGTGACAGGCGACCAGACGTCTTCGGCGAATCTGGTAGCTTCCTTAAATGCAGATGATTTCGACGGAAATGCCAGGACGCTGTACGAATCTTTGAACGGAGCAGTGCAGAGTAGCCTGTTTACACAGTATTATAATGAGGGTACGACTGCGTACGTTGCGGGAGATTACGCGATGGCGGCCGAGCAGCTCCAGAATGCGGTTGACTCCGACCCGGAGCGCGCAAATGCAAATCATTATGATGCGCTTCTGTATCTGGGCATGGCATATTACAATATGGGCGATACGACGAATGCGGATGCGGCATTTAACCAGATCGTACAGTATTATCCGGATCGGGCAGGCAATGTACAGGGCTATATTACTTCAAGCAGCCAGAGCACGCAGGGTACAGGTGCGAACGCGGCTGACCTGAGCGGGCTCGGAGATGCTGCGACCGGTGAGGATGCCGGCAATGCCGCCAACACTTCCGGCGGCAGCAGCGGCGGCGATATCCAGATCAATGATGAAGGAACGTCGCAGGATGTCACATACAGCGGCGGTGTGTATGCCGCATGGACGGATCCGACGACGGGGCTGCAGTACGATGTGAATGGAAATCTGCTGCCCGGACAGGGACAGTAGGCTGTAAAAGTACAATTCGAAAAGAGAAACCCCTGAGGAGGGGCCGGTATAATGCACAGGAGATCTTCCTGGCATTGTGCCGGCCCTTTTTTCCGGGAAAACCGGGCAGGAGAATGCCCGCTTGTTTTAGTGATCTTATAAAGTGGCAGGAGGCAGGTATGGAGCAGTTTTTTACGATATCAGGAACGACACTTACGGTACATCTTCCGTCGGAGCTTGACCATCACAATTCAGAAAAGATCAGGATCGAAGCGGATCGACTGATCCGTTCCAAAAATATCAGGAGAGTTCAGTTTGATTTTTCCCAAACCGTGTTCATGGACAGCTCCGGGATCGGAATGATCATCGGAAGATATAAGACGATGCGGTTCATGGGCGGAACGGTGATCGCTGTCCGGGTCAGCGAAGCGATGAGACGGATCCTGACGCTTTCCGGAATTTACAAAGTGATTGATATTTATGAGGGGATGCCGCAGCAAACATATTTGTCATGAGACAGGGGGAGGACATCATGCATCAAAATGAAATGAAACTGGAGTTTGACAGCCGTTCCTGCAATGAAGGCTTTGCCCGCGTTTCTGTGGCGGCTTTCATGACGCAGCTGAATCCGACGCTGGAAGAGGTCGCAGACGTAAAGACTGCCGTGTCTGAAGCCGTGACAAATGCGATCATCCACGGCTATGAGGGGAAGATTAATAAGATTCAGATACGGTGCCAGATCAGGGACAGCGTGCTGTTTATAGAAGTGGAAGATTATGGAAAGGGAATCCCGGACATCCGGCTTGCGATGCAGCCCCTGTATACGACGAAGGCGGAATGTGACAGGGCCGGTATGGGCTTTGCTTTTATGGAAGCTTTTATGGATTCCGTAGAGGTAGAGTCCACAGTGGGAAAAGGAACCTGTGTGAAGATGCAGAAAAAGATCGCAAGGGAAGTATGCAGCGAAGAAAACGATTAGAAAGGAAAGGTCTGGCAGATGGAGCAAACCCTGGAACTGCTGAAGCGGGTACACGAAGGGGATAAAAGCGCCAGAGAACAGTTAGTCGAAGAAAATATGGGACTGGTATACACGGTAGTCCGCCGGTTCCCCGGCCGCAGGCATGATCAGGAGGATCTGGTGCAGATCGGGTGTATCGGGCTGTTAAAGGCGATTGACAATTTTGACAGTTCTTTTGAAGTCAAATTTTCGACGTATGCCGTTCCGATGATCACAGGAGAGATCAAACGTTTTCTCCGCGATGACGGAATTGTCAAAGTGAGCCGGATCCTGAAGGATGAGGCGGCAAAGGCATTCCGCGCAAGAGAGGCACTGGAAAAGAGAAGCGGCGTCGAGCCTACGCTGGAGGAGATCGCAAAAGAAACGGGAATCAGTGCGGAGGATCTCGTGATGGCGATGGATGCCGTTTCTGATGTGGAGTCGTTAAGCCAGACGATCTACAGCGGAGACGGCACGCCGGTCCTTCTGGAAGACAGACTGGCCGACAAAAAGGACCGGAATGAGGAACTGCTGAACCGGATGCTGCTTGCGCAGCTTCTGGAGCTTTTAAGCGACGAAGAGCAGGAAGTTATCAGGCTGCGCTATTTTGAAGAACAGACGCAGGTACAGGTGGCCATGAAGCTGGGAATGACACAGGTGCAGGTATCACGAGCAGAAAAAAAGATTCTGAAAAAACTGCGGGAGGCAAGCCTGGGATGAACTTATAATCGGGGCTTTTGTATTTTGCAAAAATCTGGTATACTTAAGTCGATAAGATGCATTTGCAGAACAAATGGTGGTGTAGTATTGAAGGAACAGACAAAAGCAGTTTTCACAAAAGAGGAACTGGCAAAAGCTGTCAATGTCCCTGCCGTTGTGGAGCTGGATTTAAAAAGGATTATCACGCACCGTCTGGAGCAGTGCGGGCTTTATTTCCGGGTGTTTTCCAGGATAAAGACAGCGACCTCCATGGTGCATAAATTTGAACAGAAGGAGTACGGAGAAGACAGAAAGATCCAGGATCTTGTGGGCGTGCGCATCAATCTGTATTTTGACGATGATATGGACATCTGCAAGTATATTATGGAAAATACGTTTGAGGTGGTCGGCTGGTCCACATCCGAGCGCAGTGAAGTGGAATTTAAGCCGGTCAAGCTAAACGGCGTGTTCCGGCTGCCGGAGTACCTGAAGGATGAGATCTCATCCGAGACATGGGAAATGTTTATCGACGACACATTTGAGATTCAGATCAAGACGATGTTCTTTGAAGGCTGGCATGAGATCGAGCACGATATGCGCTACAAGGGCGAGGAGCTCTGGCGGCATTTCCCGGCATTTTCCAGATATCTGAACAGCATTCTGGCGACGCTGGAGCTGTGTGACAAATCGATGGTGACGCTTTTTGAGGATCTCGGGCATGAGCTGTACAAAGCGGGTCGGTGGAGCGATATGATCAAGAGCCATTTCCGCCTGAAGATGGGCGGCCTGCCCCTCTATCCGGAGGTGGAAGCGCTGCTCGACCAGGACATGGAAAAAGTAGACAATCTGGCAAAGCGGATTTATAAGACGCCAAGGCCCGTTCTGGTAGAACAGCTGATGCGGCGCAGCAGAAAGATACCGATCAATGTAAATACGATCATCGCCCTGCTCAATGACAGCCAGTTTCATGACAGCCGCCTCACCTCGATCTTCAGGCAGCGGGACGTTTACAATGACGGGCGGGAGGAGAGCCTTGCAGAGTCGAGGCATTATGAGCTTCGGCCTCTGACGCGGCATACCGTGTTTCAGATGCGCACACAGGTGGACGGCAACCGCATGAAGACGGAGCAGCCCCCGGATGCAGAAGTGATCTTTTCCCGTTCGGCGGACTGTATCTACAACTGGGTCGTACAGAAATACGGGGAATTGTTCAAGTCGATGCCGCGGACGGTGGTGACATATCATGCAGATATGTTTGCCTACCATGTAGCGGTGGACTTTGACAGGAAAAACTGCAGAATGAACATGCATGTGCGCCATATGGATCTCGAGGTAGGCGGAAGGCTCTGGTATTCGGAGGCATCGCTTGAGAAGGACGCAAAGGGCCGGATAATGCTTGAGGTCTGCAATGGTTATGCCGAACCGGAAAACGACGATCATTACGTTCAGGAGCGGGCCGGTATTTTCTTCAGTTATCCCGGCTATTATAAGACGATCGTGGACACGATCGGCATTTTCAACGGAGCCATAGGAATGAACAAGCGGCGCATGCTGCGGGAAGAACAGCTGGAGAAGCTTGCCGGAGCGCTGAAAGACCCCGAACGGAAGTTTCCGTTTGTTATCATTATATCCAAAGAAGGCCCGGACGGGATGATGGATGAAGACTGGCTGTCTCCGTTCCGCGTGTCCGACTTTACGCGTACAGTGTGGCGCTACTGCCACGTCTTTACCGGATACGAACAGACCGGCAGGAAATTTCTTTCGATGGCCGGAGTGGATGGGGATGCGGACGATGCAGTGCCGAGGCTGTACATTTTCTGGCCGGACGGCACGGAGGATCACTACGGGCCGGATGATGTGAAAAACTGCAGCTTCGGCCGCCATGTGGAGGCGCGGGTCGATATGCTGACCTATGATATCGTCAGAGGGGGGCAGGCGTTTTACCACAAGATTGTGACAGATCTGCGCGACTGGAATGTTTCAGCCGATTAAATAAATAGTAACGCAGTACAAGAATACATATTTGATGAGACGGGAGAGGGTAAACTTATGAAAGCTATGGGAATTGATATTGGTACGACGACGGCGTGCGGGATTCTTCTGGACACAGACAGCGGGGCTGTAGTGGATGTCAGAACGCTTGCGAATGATTCCGTGATCGAAGGAAAGCCGTTTGAATGGCTTCAGGATCCGGAGCGTATCTGGGAGCTGGTGCAGCAGATGTATACGGAGTTCACAGGAAAATACAGTGATATCGGCTGTATCGGACTGACAGGGCAGATGCACGGGATCCTGTATACGGACAGCGAGGGCCGGTCGGTCAGCCCTCTGTATACGTGGCAGGATGAGCGCGGCAATGAGAAGATGGAGGACGGAAAGACGTATGCGGAGTATCTGAGCGAACAGACGGGATACGCGATGGCGACCGGATTCGGGATCACGACGCATTACTACAATATGAAACACGGACTTGTGCCGGAGGGCGCCGTTTCGATGTGTACCATACAAGATTATATGGGGATGAAACTGACCGGCAGAAAGAGACCGCTTCTTTCTTCCTCAGACGGGGCGAGCCTTGGATGCTTTGACCGGGAGAAGCTCTGCTTTGATATGGAAGCGATCGAAAAGCTGGGCATTGAGCCGTCTATCATACCGGAGTGCGAAGGCGGTTTTACGCTTATTGGCAGGACGCCGGAGGGGATTCCGGTAGGCGCCGGCATCGGTGACAACCAGGCGAGCGTGATCGGATCGGTGCGTGAGCTGAAAGACAGTGTGCTTGTAAATGTCGGTACGGCAAACCAGATCTCTGTCGGCATCGACAAATATATCGACACGCGGCGCATTGATATCCGGCCGCTTGCAGGCACACAGTACATCTGCGCCGGAGCAGGACTGTGCGGCGGACGCGCATACGCGGCTCTGGAGCGCTTCTTCCGCCAGGTCGTTGAGACGATGACCGGCCAGAAGACGGAAGTGCTGTACGGAAAGATGGGAGAGCTGCTGGAAAAGAGAGGAATGAAGCCGGGAACGCTCACGGTTGACACACGCTTCTGCGGCACGAGGGAAAATCCGCAGCTTACGGGAAGCATCAATCATCTGACGCTGGATAATTTCAAACCGGAAGAATTTATATACGGTGTGCTCGGCGGCATTGTGGAAGAGCTTGCCACCTTCCACAAAGTGATGCTGGAGCTCGGCGCTCCGAAACCGAAATACCTCATAGGAAGCGGAAACGCGGTGCGGATGAACAAATATCTGCAGGCTGTATTTGAGGCGGAATTCGGAATGAAAATGCAGATTCCGGTACACAATGAAGAGGCGGCTTACGGCGCGGCGCTGTATGCGATGACGGCTTCGGGTATCTGCCCGTCTCTCGCGGATGCACAGAAGAGGATTTCTTATCTCTCATAAAAAAATGAAAAAATGGCGAAGTGTTTATCGTAACACTTCGCCGAAAGCCTGATCGGTTTGAGCCTAATATGCTTGATCAGGTCTGCTTTTAATATTTTATGCAATTTAATTGATTTTAAACACTCAAATGTGATTTCCAGTCTGTGGGCATGTTCATTGCCGTAAGGCTGACTACACTGTTATTTTTTTGAATCAGCTTGTCAAATTCATCTACAAATACTGTCCACTCTTCATCTGACGATCTCAGATATTTCATTGCCAGTAAAATTTGATATAATCCATTATGTGCCGGTGGAGGCGTAACTTTATCTGCTGCCAATAGTTCTGGTACAGTATGTATGGTTCTATTGTATATTCTGGAATTATGGGCACACATATTGCGTAATACAGAGACACTCTGTACCCATGAGGCAAACATTTTCTGTGATGGTTTTACCAAATTTCCTTTTCTACCTCTGAACGAGAAGTAATCGTCATCCCTGCGTCAATATACGATTGCACCTGCTGTGCTATTGATAAAATTTGTTTTGGATACTGATACATAAAACACCCCGTAAATGAAAAAGTCCCACCGGGTTGCGCATAAAAATCAGAGGCGTGGTGGGTTCTGTTACTATCATTATATAACTTTAAAGTTGATTGTCAAGAATACTTTCTATCTTTTATTTTTCATGATTTTAGTTCGAAAAATATTTTTGAAGTAAGATAAAGCAATGGTTTTGGTGGATAGAAAATTTTTGTTTATAAAAACCGCAAATTGTGTCCATACTATCCCTGACCGTCGAGATGGAATTATTTTACAGACAGGGAGAAAGGATGGAAAAACAGTGCGGAAGTTTCTGATACGTTATTTGGTTTTGCTGTTGATCTTGATCGCGTTTGCGGGCGCTGCGTGGTTTGTCTCCGGCAGGAACGACGGCCCGTATGAAGACGCCGTTCTGGCGCAGATGAACGATGCCGAACAGGAGGGGATGGCGTATGCCGGGAGAAGTTTTATATCTGAAAATCGATAAAAATATGCTGGTAAAGCAGGAACGGGTGTCGATCGGGGATATTGCCGATGTCAGCTGTGCGGCGAAGCCGGTGGAGAATAAGGTGAAAACATTAAGGCTTCCGACGGAAAAAATCAAAGGCCCCGGGCGGTATGTGTTTTCCGTGCTTGACGTGATCCAGGTGATCCACGGGGAATATCCGCAGTTAACGGTCAGCAATCTTGGAGAGAGCGATTTTATCCTGACAGTAGAAAAGAAAAAGAAGCCTTCCGACGCCGCAAGCTGGGCAAAGACGGCGTTTGTCTGTCTGCTTGCATTTTTCGGGGCTGCTTTTTCTATCATGGCATTTAACAATGACATCGGAGTGACGAAGCTGTTCGGACAGCTCTATGAGGCTTTTACCGGAAAAACGTCGGATGGGTTTACGCTGCTTGAGATGAGTTATTCCATCGGCGTCGGGATGGGGATTTTAATTTTCTTCCATCACTTTGCTCGCAGGAAAGATGCATCTGATCCGACTCCGCTGGAAGTAGAGATGCGGACATATGAGGATGAGGTCGATACGACGACGATCGAGGCGAGCGGACGGAACCAGAAAAAAACGTGACGCGGCTGTGGTCGCGCAGAAAGAGCGGGGTGAAAAAATGGAACACGTCTGGCTGACATTGATCGGATTTTCTTCCGGTTTTATCGTGGCGGGAGGAGAGGTGGCGCTGATGATCGGTCTTGGCGTCATCACGAGATTTATCGGGATTTCCCATACTGCAAAGCAGGTCATGTATTATGAGGATGCGATCCTGCTCGGGACGGTCGCCGGGACTGTCTTGACAGTATACGGCGTCAGTCTTCCCGCAGGCGTATGGATCCTGCCTCTTATGGGACTGTTCATGGGGATTTTCGTGGGCGGATGGATCATGGCGCTGGCAGAGGTGATCAATGTATTTCCGGTATACTGCCGCAGGCTTGGGATCACAAAGGGACTGAGCTGGATCGTCATTGCAATGGCTGCGGGAAAACTGATCGGAAGCATGGTTCATTTTTACATGAGATGGTAAAAGCACAGACAGGTCGGAAGTGACTTTTTGCCGGATCTGTGGTAGACTTGGAATATCTTTTATTACACAAACAAGAATGGAGGGGGACGACTATGGACAAAATGAATCTTGCAATTTTAGGAGCAGGCAAAATCGCAGCGACGATGGCGAAGACCGTACAGGAGATGGAGGATGTCTCGCTGTATGCGGTAGCATCAAGGGATGCGGGCCGCGCGGCAGAGTTTGCGGAAAACTACGGCGTGGAAAAATCATTCGGAAGCTATGAAGAAATGCTGAAGGATGACGGGATTGACCTCGTCTACGTGGCGACGCCGCATTCGCACCATTTTGAACACGCAAAGCTGTGTATCGATCACGGAAGAGCGGTGCTGTGTGAGAAGGCATTTACCTGGAATGCAGCGCAGGCGGAAGAACTGCTTGCGTATGCAAAGGAGAAAAAGGTCCTGATCACAGAAGCAATGTGGGTGCGTTACATGCCGGCTTCTGTGATGCTGAAGGAACTTCTGGCAGAAGGAAGGATCGGGAAGGTTATCGGGCTTACGGCAAATCTCGGATATTCTCTGATGCACGTGGAACGTATGGTGCGCCCGGAACTGGCCGGAGGAGCGCTTCTGGACCTCGGCGTTTATACGCTGAATTTTGCTACATGGATTCTCGGGGATGATTACCGCGATTTTACTGTTGCGGCAGTAAAGCATGATACAGGTGTGGATAAGGCCGAATTTGTGAATCTGATCTATCCGGACGGAACGGCCGCAGGGCTGTTCAATACGATGGAGGCTACGACGGACCGCAAAGGGTACATTTACGGAACGGAAGGCCATATTGTGGTCGATAATATCAATAATTTCGAAGCCTTCCATATTTATAATAATGATTATGAACTGGTGGAGACCATCGAACGCCCGGCACAGATTTCCGGTTATGAGTATGAAGTGCTTGCCTGCAAGAAGGCACTGGAAGAAGGCTGGCTGGAATGCCCGGAAATGCCTCATGAGCATACGCTGCGCATGATGCGCCTGCTGGATGAGATCAAGGCGCGGATGGACAGTTAAGAAGGGAAAAGATGCGGCATGAGAACGCAGCAGGAAGGGAAAACACGCGGCATGAGAACGCAGCAGGAAGGGAGAGCACGCAGCATGAGAACGCAGCAGGAGCTGAGAGACCAGCTCAGGAAGATTGACCGGAAAGGCTATAAGGCATATAAGGTGTTGGAAGGAGAATACGATTTTGGTACATACCGGCTGTGCATCGACCATGTGCAGGGGGACCCGTTTGCCACGCCTTCGCGTGTGCGGATCGTCTATTTTAACAGAACTACCATCCCGGAAGAATACATCAACGTGAGACACCGCAGAATTGCGGTGGAGGATGCACTGTTAAGACGGCTGCACAGAAGCCTGCGGGCCTGCAGCGACGGCGGGCGAAAGGGATCCGGAAAGAGCGGACTGGTGACCGCCTGCCGTACAGGACAGGAGATCCTGGAGCGGACGGCGATGCATGTGGAAAAGGACCTGATCGAAGCAAGGATTGAAGTGGGATTCCCTGCTTTCGGCCGGACGATCGCGGCAGATGCGCTTGCCGATATCCTGTTCGGACTTCTGCCGGAAACGGTGCGGCGGACGTTTGGCGGACAGAGGGGGCGTGAGGCACTGAGCGGCGATACGGAAAGAAAGTCAGCGCACGACGCAAAGAGCGGAAAAATGGCAGGACCGGCAAAAAAGGGGACGCTTGAAGAAGAGCTTTACCGGGCGGTATGTCTGGCGGACGACCAGAAGTACATACGGGATGAGCTGAAACGATGCGGGTTGATTGCATTTGTCGCAGACGGGTCCGTACTGCCGCGTGAGAGCGGAGTGTCACAGAGACCGCTGGAAAATGCTGTCGTATTTGAAAGCCCCGGGCGTCTGGCGGTGACGATGCAGCTTCCGCACCGGGGAGCGATGCGCGGCATGGGAATCCGGCAGGGGATCACGGTGATCGCCGGCGGAGGATTTCATGGCAAATCGACACTTTTAAAAGCGCTGGAGCGCGGAGTGTACAACCATATCGCCGGGGACGGACGGGAATTTGTCATCACGGATGAAAGCGCTTTTAAGCTCCGCGCTGAGGAGGGACGCTGCATCCATGAGACGGATATCTCCATGTTTATCCGGAATCTCCCGACCCGCGCCGACACGGAACGTTTTTCCACGGAAAATGCGAGCGGAAGCACATCGCAGTCTGCCAATACAGTAGAAGCGCTGGCAGCCGGGAGCAGTGTCCTGCTCATCGATGAGGACACATCGGCGACGAACTTCATGATCCGCGATGAACGGATGGCGCAGCTCGTCTCAGATGAGAAAGAGCCGATCACACCGTTTATCCGCAAAGTACGAAGCCTGTACGAGAAACTCGGCGTGTCGACCGTGCTTGTGGCAGGGAGCTCCGGCGATTTTCTGACCGTCGCTGACACAGTGCTCCAGATGGATTGCTATACGGCCCGCGATGTAACGGAACGTGCGAAAGAACTTGCGGCGGATCTGATACAGGAAAAAGCAGAGAAAAAGGAATGGCTGAAAAAACCGGTGGCGAAAAGACGGATTGAAAAGGTCCGGGTACACGGCTGGGATACGGTAAGTCTTGACCGGACGGAGATCGACCTGCGCTATCTGGAACAGATCGTGGATGAGAGCCAGACGGCTGCACTCGCCTACATCATGCAGTACGTCCTGGAACGAATGGCCGACGGAAGAAAGAACGCATCCGAGCTTGCCGGCGAGGCGGCCCGGAAACTGGAGAAGGAAGGGATTCTGTCCATGACGCCGAAAAACTACGGCGCAGGACCGGCGGCCATGGTGAGGAAACAGGAAATCCTCGCATGCCTGTGCAGATACCGGCTCCTGTGAGTTCTGCCGCAGGGGAAAATCCGGGCGCATTGTGAAAACCGCAGAAAGAAGCGTGTCGTCACTGCAGACGCCCGGATGATGGTTTAGACTTTATTTTTCCAATTTGCGAAGGAGACGAAGGAACCGATCTGCATTATGAAAAATGGAGAAGGAGACATAGTAGTCATGAGCATTGAAGCGTTCGAAAAAAGGGAGCGGATTTTGGAACTGCGTTCAAAAGTATTGCAGGCAGAGCAGGAACGCATTGCCGGTGAACCGACGTTAACTGTTGCAGAAGCAAGGGCAAAATTGAAGGAAAGATCAAAAAGCATATTGCTATTTACAGAAAAATAGAGAAAATAGTGTATGTATATCATATTGCAGATACACAGACAGAGTATACGAAGCTGTTTTATTGAGAACAGGGAAGAAGAAACCACGTCTTTGAAAAATTTGGTAAATTTATGCCTTGATTTTTTCTGCAGAAAATGATATGTTGATGATACTCATATGACTGACGGAAGTGGAGTGCAAAAGCAGGCAGCTGCAGGCAAAACCACAGGGAGTATGAGCGGGAGGAAGCCGACCGTCTGGGCAAAGCATACCAGAGGTGGGCTTTTTTTGCGTTTACAATTGAGCCGTGCAAAATCCGAGCAAAGCAGAACGGCCGCATGCGGGCGGGATGCAGGGCGAGGATTTTATAGGGCGAAAGCCCGCGACCGAGAAGGAGCGAAGCGGAATCGAGGTGCAGCACGGCGAAAGAGAGAACTACAAAATCCGAGCAAAGCAGAACGGCCGCTTGCGGGCGGGATGCAGGAAATGTCACATTCAGAAAAGGAGAGTATCGTATGGAAATGATTTCGTTGGAACAGGAGTTACGGGAAAACAGTTATCCGGGCAGGGGGATCGTGCTGGGAAGGTCTGCGGATGGTACGAAAGCCGTAGCGGCGTACTTTATTATGGGCAGAAGCGAGAACAGCAGAAACCGTATTTTTGTAGAGGACGGAGAAGGAATCCGCACACAGGCGTTTGACCCTTCGAAGCTGACGGATCCGAGCCTGATCATTTATGCACCGGTACGTGTGCTGGGAAACAAGACAATTGTGACGAACGGAGACCAGACCGATACGATTTATGAGGGAATGGACCGCCAGCTCACGTTTGAACAGTCGCTGCGCAGCCGCGAGTTTGAGCCGGACGCGCCCAACTATACACCGCGTATCTCCGGCATCATGCATGTGGAGGGCGGAAGGTACAGCTACGCCATGTCCATTCTGAAAAGCAACAATGGAAATCCGGCGGCCTGCAACCGGTATACATTTGCATATGAGAACTGTATGGCCGGAGAGGGGCATTTTATCCACACGTATCAGTGCGATGGAAATCCGCTCCCGAGCTTTGAAGGTGAGCCGAAGCTGGTAGCGATTCCGGATGACATGGAAGCATTTACGGATATGCTTTGGAACAGCCTGAATGAAGAAAATAAAGTGTCTCTGTTTGTACGCTATATCGATATTGCGACAGGCAGGTATGAGACCAGGATCGTAAATAAAAATCATAATTAAAAAGGAGTGGATTTTGATGAATGAATTAGCGCTGAAATACGGATGCAACCCAAACCAGAAGCCTTCCCGCATTTATATGGAAGACGGAAGTGAGCTGCCGGTCGAGGTACTTTCCGGAAAACCCGGTTACATCAACTTTCTTGATGCATTCAACGGATGGCAGCTTGTCAGAGAATTAAAAGAGGCGACAGGACTTCCGGCTGCCACTTCGTTTAAGCACGTATCTCCGGCAGGAGCAGCAGTAGGACTTCCACTTGACGAGACGCTCGCAAAGATCTACTGGGTAGAAGATTACGAGAACCTTTCACCGCTTGCATGTGCTTATGCGAGAGCGAGAGGCGCGGACCGGATGTCTTCTTTCGGAGATTTCATCGCACTGTCCGACGTCTGCGACAGAGATACGGCGCTCCTGATCAAACGGGAAGTATCTGACGGAGTCATTGCTCCCGGCTATACGCAGGAGGCTCTTGAGATATTGAGCCAGAAGAAAAAAGGGAATTATAATGTCCTGAAGATGGATGAAAATTACCGTCCGGCTCCGGTGGAGCACAAGCAGGTATACGGAATTACCTTCGAACAGGGACGTCAGGAGCTGAAGATCGACGACGCACTGCTTGGAAATTTTGTGACAGAGAAAAAAGAGATCCCGGACGAGGCTATGATGGATCTGAAGATCGCTCTGATCACATTAAAATATACGCAGTCCAACTCGGTCTGCTATGTGAAAAGCGGTCAGGCGATCGGTATCGGAGCAGGACAGCAGTCACGCGTACACTGTACAAGACTGGCAGGGCAGAAGGCAGACAACTGGTTCCTTCGCCAGTGTCCGAAAGTGCTGAACCTTCCGTTTTCTGATAAGATCACGCGGGCAGAGCGCGATAATGCGATTGATGTTTATATCGGGGCTGAGTATATGGATGTTCTGGCTGACGGGGCATGGGAAAAAGTCTTTACAGAAAAGCCGGAAATCTTTACCGAAAAAGAAAAACGTGCATGGCTTGACCAGATGCAGGGAGTTTCTCTCGGCTCCGATGCATTCTTCCCGTTCAGTGACAATATTGAACGCGCGCATAAATCCGGAGTCGCTTATATTGCGCAGCCCGGCGGTTCCGTGCGGGATGAGGATGTGATCGCGACATGCAATAAATACGGCATGGCGATGGCGTTTACGGGAATCCGGCTGTTCCACCATTGATAGATAATGGAACAGATGCAATAAAGAAAGGCGCTGACGGCACGCGGCAGAGAAGCAGTTCTTCCCTGTCGTGTACCGATGCAGCGCCTTTGCTGTATCTATTTATTGCACCTTACTTTGTTGCGTGAAATTTGACCTTAAATCGTTATTACCTTATTATTATTGATTCTTACTATTGGTTCCCGGTTCTCTTTTGATGCGCGAGAAGCGCGGCTTTTACAAATCCGGCGAAGAGCGGATGCGGATGATTCGGACGGGATTTCAGCTCCGGATGCGCCTGGGTCGCCAGGAAAAACGGATGGTCCGGAAGCTCGATCATTTCGACGATCCTTCCGTCCGGTGAAAATCCCGATAAGGTAAGGCCGCTGTCGGTGAGGACCTTGCGGTAATCATTGTTGACTTCATAGCGGTGCCTGTGGCGTTCCTGAATTTCCCTCTGTCCGTAAAGTGCGTACGCTTTGGTGGACGGATCCAGCAGACACGGATAAGAACCGAGGCGGAGTGTGCCGCCGATATCTTTTACTCCGTTCTGGTCCGGCATCAGAGAAATCACGGGGTACGGCGTATCCGGGTCCAGCTCAATGCTATGCGCGCCGCTCAGTCCCGCCGCATTGCGCGCGTACTCCACGATGGCGAGCTGCATGCCGAGGCAAAGGCCGAGAAACGGCACGTTGTTCTGGCGTGCGTAGCGGATTGCTTCAATCTTACCCTCGATGCCGCGGTCGCCGAAGCCGCCGGGGACGAGGATGCCGTCTGCTTCCCGGAACAGCTCATGGGCATTTTCTCTCGTGACGTTTTCGGAATTGATCCAGTGGATATGGACGGCAGCGCTGCTGGCGATCCCTCCGTGCTTCAGCGCCTCTGCGACGCTGAGATAGGCGTCATGAAGCTGGATATACTTGCCTACGAGGGCAATGTGTACTTCATACTTCGGAGAACGCAGGGCGTTTACCATCTGTTTCCAGTCTGTCAGATCCGGTTCGGGACAGGGAAGATGCAGACACTCGCATGCGGCCTGCGCGAGTCTTTCGCGCTCCATGGCGAGCGGGGCTTCATACAGATATTCCACGTCGAGATTCTGCAGGACGTGTTCACTTGGCACGTTGCAGAACAGCGCAATCTTATCTTTGATTCCCTGATCGAGCGGATGCTCGGAACGGCACACAATAATGTCAGGCCAGATCCCCATGCTCTGGAGCGCTTTGACGCTCGCCTGGGTCGGCTTCGTTTTCATTTCGCCGGAAGCCTTCAGATAGGGGATCAGCGTTACGTGGACCAGGATGGCATTCTCGCGGCCAACGTCGTGCTGGAACTGACGGATCGCCTCGAGAAAAGGCTGGCTCTCAATGTCGCCGACGGTGCCGCCTACTTCGATAATCGCGATCTTTGTCTCGTCTGAAGCGTCGTCCCGGTAAAAACGGCTCTTGATCTCATCCGTGATGTGAGGGATGACCTGGACCGTGCCGCCGCCGTAATCGCCCCGCCGTTCCCGGTGGAGGACCGACCAGTAGATCTTGCCGGTCGTCACATTGGAGTTTTTGTCAAGGCTTTCATCGATGAAGCGCTCGTAATGACCGAGATCGAGGTCGGTTTCCGCACCGTCGTCTGTGACGAACACCTCTCCGTGCTGGATCGGATTCATCGTGCCCGGGTCAATGTTGATATAAGGGTCAAATTTCTGCATGGTTACTTTGTAACCTCTGGCTTTCAGAAGCCGTCCGAGCGATGCGGCAGTAATTCCTTTGCCGAGCCCGGAAACGACACCGCCGGTTACAAAAACATACTTAACAGACATGTTTTCCTCCTGTCGCTGCTCCTGGCAGCATGGTGCAAGGCTTCTTGTTAACTTACGTATTATAAATCCATCGGGCCCGGAAGTCTACACCTTTTTTTAGAGAAATTTAGAAAACATTTATATTTCAGGTATTGATTTATGCGATTTGTATAACTATAATGAAACGTATCTGAGTCTGCGAACCTGTTTTGCAGATCTCACGATGAAAGCGGCAGCTTTCGTATTATGATACCTGCAGGCTCTTTCGGGAGCCATTTTAGGAGGAAAAAATGGAAAATAACCAGCAAAGAGACAATCGTCCTTCAGGCGGCGGTAATCAGGGCGGCCCGCAGAAAAACAGGTCTTCTTTTACTGTTTTTCTCATTATCACGCTGATTACACTGTTTGCAGTGGCTATGCTCAATAATATGCGAAACTCGACGACGGCGGTGGAGATCACGTATGACGAGTTTCTGGACCGGCTTGACCAGGGTCTGATCGAGAGCGTTGTGATCGGATCAACGCGGATCGACATCACGCAGAACGCGATCGGGGAAGTCGTGGACCAGACGCTCCGCGGACAGAGCAATCTGCGGTACTATACGGGAAATCCGGATGATCCTCAGCTGATCGAACGTCTGGAAGAGGCAGGGGTGCAGTATACGGCTGAGATTCCGGATACGACTTCTTCCCTGATCCTGAACATGCTGTTTACCTTCGTAGTACCGATCCTTTTGATCTGGCTCATTTTCGGATTTGCCATGAGAAAAATGGGCGGAGGCGGAAGCGGCATCATGGGTGTCGGCAAGAGCAGGGCCAAAGTATACGTCCAGAAGGAGACCGGCGTCACATTTAAGGATGTGGCCGGACAGGATGAGGCAAAGGAATCGCTTCAGGAGGTCGTGGACTTTCTGGAGAACCCGGGGAAATATACGACGATCGGAGCAAAGCTCCCGAAAGGAGCGCTTCTTGTGGGCCCTCCGGGTACAGGTAAGACACTTCTTGCAAAAGCAGTCGCAGGGGAGGCAAAATGCCCGTTTTTCTCCCTGTCAGGTTCGGACTTTGTAGAGATGTTCGTCGGAGTCGGCGCATCGAGGGTCCGTGATCTGTTTGAGGAGGCGAAGAAGAACGCGCCCTGTATTATCTTTATTGATGAGATCGATGCGATCGGTAAGAGCCGTGACAGCCGGTACGGCGGCGGAAATGATGAGCGTGAGCAGACGCTGAACCAGCTTCTGGCGGAGATGGATGGGTTTGATACGTCCAAGGGACTGCTGGTGCTGGCAGCAACGAACCGCCCGGAGGTTCTCGACCAGGCGCTGCTGCGTCCGGGACGTTTTGACCGCCGTGTTATCGTAGACAAGCCGGATCTGAAGGGCCGCGTGGATGTATTGAAAGTACACGCAAAAGACGTCCATATGGACGAGACGGTCGACCTTGAGGCGATCGCGCTTGCGACTTCAGGGGCAGTCGGATCTGATCTGGCAAATATGATCAATGAGGCTGCAATTCTTGCCGTAAAGAAGGGACGCAAGGCTGTATCTCAGAAGGATCTGTTTGAGTCCGTCGAGATCGTTCTTGTAGGAAAAGAAAAGAAAGACCGCGTGCTCAGCAAAGAAGAGCGGAAGATCGTTTCCTATCATGAAGTGGGCCACGCGCTGATCAGCGCGCTCCAGAAGGACTCGGAGCCGGTGCAGAAGATCACGATCGTGCCGCGTACGATGGGTGCGCTCGGCTACGTCATGAATGTGCCGGAAGAAGAAAAATATCTGAACACAGAAAAAGAGATCCGCGCTATGCTCGTGGAATTTGTAGGCGGCCGTGCCGCAGAAGAGATTGTCTTTGATACAGTGACGACAGGTGCGGCAAATGATATCGAAAAGGCGACACGTATCGCGCGCGCGATGGTTACACAGTATGGTATGTCAAAGCGCTTCGGTCTGATGGGGCTTGAGGTGCAGGCAAACCAGTATCTGGATAACCGTCCGATCATGAACTGCAGCGATGTGACGGCAGCCGAAGTGGATCAGGAAGTAATGGCGGTGCTCAAAGAGGCATACGAAGAAGCAAAACGCCTGCTGACAGAGCACAGAAAAACGCTGGATAAGATCGCGGAATTCCTGATTGAAAAAGAAACGATCACCGGCAAGGAATTTATGAAGATATTCCATGAAGTCGAAGGAATCGAGGAGCCGGAAGAAAAGACGCCCGTGTCAAGGATTTCCGAGCGGGTGACTGAAGCACCGCAGGCAGAAGAAACGGCAGGAAGAACGGAGACTTCAGAAGAAGGTGGCTCTGATAAGACAGAGAAGCCGGATGTGATTGAAATGCCGGGACCGGTCGCAGAGCAGGCGCAGGAGACGGCAGGAGTGACCGATGTGCAGGATCAGCCGCAGGAAGACTGATTGCGGAAATCAGTGAACAGGTCGGCCTTTTACACAAACCGGCCTTCCGGAAGAACTGTCTGAATCCTGCATTAGAGAAAAATCTGATTGAACGCACGATTCCAGATAAGCCGAACAGCAGGAATCAGAAATACAGAAAGAAAAATGATCTTTTAGGTGACTGTCGCACTAAATAATTAGTGCGGCAGTACTTT
>DVHT01000164.1 GCA_018711885.1 Candidatus Choladousia intestinipullorum
ACGACCTCCGGCTTATCTTTATCATTTACAGAAATCAGGACTGTTCCGGTAAGCGGAAGCTTCGTCTGTGTCGCTTCCTGCGCTTTGAAGAATGCCTCGCCCCAGTATCTGGAAAGTCCGAGCACCTCTCCCGTCGAGCGCATCTCCGGTCCTAATACCGGGTCTACTTCCTGGAACATATTGAACGGGAATACCGATTCCTTTACGCCGTAATACGGAATCTCCTGTTCTTTCAGTCCCGGCACCGGCGACGGTCTTCCGGTCAGCTCCGATGTGACAATGTCGATCGCCAGCGGAACCATGCGGATATTGCAGACTTTGGATACGAGAGGCACGGTACGGGAAGCTCTCGGGTTTGCCTCAAGAACGTATACCTTGCCGTTTTCAATCGCATACTGCATATTCATAAGGCCCTTTACATGCATCTCTTCCGCGATCCTGCGCGTGTACTCCTTGATCGTCTTTACGTTCTCTTCCGAGAGATGTCTCGACGGGATGATACATGCCGAATCTCCGGAATGTACGCCGGCCAGCTCAATGTGTTCCATGACAGCAGGAACAAATGCATGTGTGCCGTCGCTGATCGCATCCGCCTCACACTCTGTCGCATGCATCAGGAAGCGGTCGATCAGGATCGGACGGTCCGGTGTCACGCCGACGGCTGCTTTCATATATCCTTCCATGCTCTTTGCATCGTAAACCACTTCCATGCCGCGTCCGCCGAGCACATAGGACGGGCGTACCATCACCGGATAGCCGATCTTCTCAGCGATCTCCAGCGCTTCTTCCACAGTAACGGCCATTCCGGATTCCGGCATCGGAATCTCCAGCTTGTCCATCATCGCGCGGAACAGATCACGATCTTCTGCCAGATCGATCACAGACGGAGAAGTCCCCAAAATACGCACACCGTTCTTCTCGAGATCTGCAGCAAGATTCAGCGGCGTCTGTCCTCCGAACTGCGCGATCACTCCGACCGGTTTTTCTTTCTTATAGATACTGAGTACGTCTTCCAGTGTAAGAGGCTCAAAATAGAGCTTATCGGAAGTATCGTAATCAGTCGAAACCGTCTCAGGATTGCAGTTCACGATGATGGTCTCAAAACCGAGTTTTTTCAGCGCAAGCGATGCATGGACACAGCAATAGTCAAATTCGATTCCCTGTCCGATCCTGTTCGGGCCTCCGCCGAGGATCATGATCTTCGGACGTTCGAAATTGATCGGGTTCTTATCTTCTCCATTATAGGTGGAGTAATAATAAGCTCTGTCCTGCGTTCCGCTTACGTGTACGCCTTCCCATACCTCCTCTGCGCCGAGCGCGATGCGGCGGTTTCGGATATCGTCTTCCGGAATCTCAAGAATCTGGCTCAGATATTTGTCTGAGAAGCCGTCTTTCTTGGCCCGGATGAGCGCCTCATCAGACGGAAGGCTGCCCTTTCCTGCAAGAAGCGCTTCTTCTTCATCGACCAGTTCCTTCATCTGTTCAATAAAATAGTGTTTCACCTTCGTAATCTCATGGATCTCGTCGATCGTCGCGCCCTTACGCAGCGCTTCGTACATAATGAAATGACGTTCGCTTGACGGCGTCATCAAAAGACGCAGCAGTTCATCCTTCGATCTGGTGTCAAAATCTTTCGCATGTCCGAGTCCGTACCGTCCGGTCTCCAGACTGCGGATCGCTTTCTGGAATGCTTCTTTGTAATTCTTTCCGATGCTCATGACTTCGCCGACTGCGCGCATCTGTGTGCCGAGCCTGTCTTCGACGCCTTTAAACTTCTCAAATGCCCAGCGCGCAAATTTGATCACGACGTAGTCGCCGTCCGGAACGTACCGGTCAAGGGTGCCGTATTTTCCGCACGGGATATCTTTCAGTGTGAGTCCGGCAGCCAGCATCGCCGACACCAGTGCAATCGGGAAACCGGTAGCTTTAGAAGCAAGCGCGGAAGAACGGGATGTTCTCGGGTTGATCTCGATGATAATATCACGGTCTGTCACCGGATCATGGGCCCACTGCACATTCGTTCCGCCGATCACCTGAATGGACTCTACGATCTTGTAGGATTTTTCCTGCAGACGCTTCTGTACTTCTTCTGAGATCGTGAGCATCGGCGCAGAGCAGAAAGAATCCCCCGTATGCACGCCGAGCGGATCGATATTTTCGATAAAGCAGACGGTGATCATATTATTGTCTGCATCACGTACTACTTCGAGCTCCAGCTCCTCCCAGCCGAGGATGGATTCTTCCACGAGCACCTGTCCCACAAGGCTGGCCTGAAGCCCTCTGGCACATACCTTTTTCAGTTCCTCAATGTTGTATACGATTCCTCCGCCTGTGCCGCCCATCGTATAAGCAGGACGGAGCACGACCGGATAGCCGAGGCGGTCCGCGATCTCCAGGGCCTCCTCCACAGAGTATGCCACTTCACTTCTCGCCATCTCGATCCCGAGGCTTTCCATGGTCTTCTTAAACTCAATACGGTCTTCTCCGCGCTCAATTGCATCTACCTGAACGCCGATGACTTCTACGCCGTATTTCTCAAGCACGCCGAGCCTGGAAAGTTCCGAGCATAAATTAAGACCCGACTGTCCTCCAAGATTTGGTAGTAATGCATCTGGTCTCTCTTTTGCAATGATCTGCTCAATGCGCTCCGCATTCAGCGGTTCAATATATGTGACATCTGCTGTTTCCGGATCTGTCATGATCGTCGCCGGATTGGAATTCACAAGAACGATTTCATAGCCAAGCTTTTTTAACGCCTTGCACGCCTGTGTTCCTGAATAATCGAATTCGCAGGCCTGTCCGATGATGATCGGACCGGAACCGATTATCAGTACTTTGTGGATATCTTTTCTCTGAGACATCTTATTCCTCCGTATTCTGTAATTTAGACTCTTGATAATGTTTCGTACGTCTTATCCTGTTTAGTATACAGGAAAAAAGACGCCACTGCAAGAATCCAGAGCGTCTTTTTTCATTTTTCGCCATTTTTTTACTTTACATGAAAGACATAATAAAAATATGCGATCAGGAGCACCGCAGCCGGGATCACTGCGATCAGATCTTCCGTGCTTCTCACAGTCACAAGGAATATATACAGGAAGAGCACGATCCCAACCAGGCTCCGCAGAAAAAAGCTGATCCTGGAATAGCGCTTCTGCGGCATGCCTTCCGGCATGTAATCCTCCGGATGTTTCATCTCACAGTGGATCACAGCGCCGAATCTTCCGAAGCTCCTGCTGGCTGTGTATTCGATCCCATTCAGCAGAAATTCCGGATTCATCCCTTCCTTTGTGACCGTAAGATCCAGATGATTCTCATTGGCGTACGCAAACAGTGCATCCGTAAACTCACGCGGATTTAAGCACATCGTATCCGGATGGATGGTAAAAGCCCTTTCCGTCTCCGCACGGTATACCCTTGCAAAATCATTCAAAAAGTCAGAGAATACTGCACCTCTCTTCTCTTCGTCTCCCATCTGTCCCAGATAATCTTCCACATTCAGGGAATCAAGATCCTGATCTGTGATACGGCTGCAGAAATGAATGGCGTCCGTCAGCTGCTCCCGTTCTTTTTGAAGACGCTCCTGCTGAGCCGAAACTGCTTCCGGAAGAGAAAGCTGATGCTCCAGAAGCTTCCGGATCTCCTCAAGAGGCATATCAAGCATTCGGAACAGCCGGATGATCTTCAGCCTCCTGATGTCTTCATCTGAGTATTCCCGGTAATCGTTCTCGCGGTTGCGGACCGGTTTTAATAATCCCTGCTTTTCATAATAACGGATATTCTGTTTTGTGATCCCCGTCATTTGTTCCGCATCTTTTATACTGTACATTTGACTCCCTCCCTCGCTGTTTATAATCCTTTTATAAGGGTTACAGCAGGTATAATGTCAAGCTTTTTTGAAAAAAACTTTCTTGACGGCTGTCTCTAAATATTCTATCATAATTTTTAATCTACTGCCAGCCGTTTGAGCCTGGCCTTAATCTTCCTGCAGGGGGTGCACCATGAAAGACTTAAAAAGAATTTTTTCCTACATCAAACCATACAGACGCGACTGCTTTCTGGCTGTATTGCTCGTAGGCGTGGAAACCGTATTTGAAATGATCATCCCGCTTCTGATGACAGATATCGTAGATATCGGCGTCCCGTCACATAACATTCATCTGCTCCTGCTTCCAGGAATTAAGATGGCCGTATGCGCCGCCCTGTCCCTCATCTGCGGACTGCTGTACGCCCGGTTCGCCGCACGCACGGCATATGGGTTCGGCGCGGAGCTCCGTCTCGCCCAGTATACCAGAATGCAGGAATACGCATTTTCCAATCTCGACCATTTTTCAACGCCGTCGCTTGTCACACGGATGACGACAGATGTCACAGTCATGCAGAACGCCATAAATGCCGGACTGCGGCCGCTGGTGCGAAGCCCGATCATGCTCGGCCTCGGTATCGCAATGGCTTTTATGCTCAATGCCCGGCTGGCGCTCGTGTTTGTCGTCACCGCCCCGCTTCTCGGCATCATCCTTGCACTGATCGTACATAAAGTAGGCCCTCTTTACAGCCGGCAGCAGGCTGCTGTCGATCACCTGAACAGTCACGTACAGGAAACGCTCACCGCCATCCGCGCTGTGAAAGCGTTTGTCCGCGGCGATTATGAAACGGAACAGTTTGAACACGTAAATACAGAACTGGCCGATGCCAGCCGCAATACATTCCGTCACGCTGTTTTAAACCTTCCTGCATTTCAGGCGATCATGTATACCGCTATCGTCCTGATCATGTGGAACGGAGGGAACTTTATCCTGAAAGGAACCATGACAGTCGGCGAGCTGACCGCCTTTTTAAGCTACGTACTCCAGATCCTGAATTCTCTGATGATGATATCCAATGTATTTCTGATGCTCACCAGATCCCTTACAAGCGCAAAACGTATCTCGGAGATTCTGGATGAACAGACCGCGCTGGATTCACCGGCCGCTCCGCTTTCTGAGGTTCCTGACGGAAGCATTGCGTTTGAAAATGTTTCCTTTCTATATTCAAGGGAAGCGGAAAAATACGCCCTTTCGCATGTCAATCTGCAGATCCGTCCGGGAGAGACTGTGGGAATCATCGGAGGAACCGGCGCTGCCAAGTCTACTCTGGTCCAGCTCATCCCGCGTCTTTACGATGCGACGCAGGGATGCGTCAGGGTCGGCGGCCACGATGTACGAGAGTATGACCTCGCCGTCCTCCGGGATGCAGTCGGCATTGTACTGCAGAAAAACGTGCTGTTTTCCGGAACAGTACGTGAAAATCTCCTCTGGGGAAACAAGAATGCAGACGATGACACACTGTGGGATGCCTGCCGCAAAGCATGCGCCGACGAATTTCTGGCAAATATGCCGGATGGCCTGGACACTGATCTCGGACAGGGCGGCGTCAATCTCTCAGGCGGTCAGAAGCAGCGGCTTTGTATTGCCCGCACGCTTCTGAAAGAACCGAAAGTCCTGATCTTTGACGATTCTACCAGCGCTGTCGATACTGCTACGGAAGGAAAGATCCGCCGCGCTCTGAAAGAACTCACGGACGTGACCAAGCTTATCATAGCCCAGCGCGTCACCTCCGTTATGGACGCAGATAAGATCGTCATTCTGGAAGACGGCTGTATCCACGCGGCAGGGACGCATCAGACACTTCTGGCTTCTGATCCGATTTACCGGGAAATTTATGAATCGCAGATGAAGTCTCAGCAAAACGGGGAAGAGAAAGGGGATGAGGACAATGGCAAAAACATTTAACGGAAAACGCCCTCAGAATCTCGGAAAAAGCCTGCGCAGGATCCTTGCCTACCTCGGCCGTCACAAAATCCTGCTGATGCTGGTCGGAATCCTCGCGGCAGTCAGTGCATCCGCGAATCTGATCGGCACTTATATGATAAAACCGATCGTCAATCAGGTCACGGAAAGCGGTACGATTTCCGGACTGGTCCGCAACGTAGCGATTGCCGCGCTTATTTTTGGAACAGGAGCGCTCTCCACGCTCGGCTATACGCAGATCATGGTGCGGGCAGCGCAGAAAGTCCTCTGCGATATCCGGAGTGATCTGTATGCACATCTGCAGAAGCTTCCGCTGGAATTTTTCGACGCACAGCGCAAAGGCGATCTGATGAGCCTTTTTACGAACGATGTGGATACGATCTCTGATGCGTTAAACAACAGTTTTGCCATGATCATTCAGAGCTTTATCCAGATTGTCGGAACGCTGATTCTCCTGTTCCTGCTGAACTGGAGGCTCTCCTTCCTCGTGATCCTCGGCTATGGCGCAATGTTCTTTTACATCCGTTTCAGCACTAAAAAGAGCAAGTATTATTACAACCGCCATCAGGCATATCTCGGTGAACTGGATGCTTATATCGAAGAAATGACAGCAGGTCAGAAGGTCGTTAAAGTATTCAACCATGAAAAAGAAAATCTGGAATGTTTTAAAGAAAAGAACAGAAAGCTGCAGGAAGCCGGCACAAGCGCTCAGAGCTTTGCCGCTACGATGATCCCGGCCGTGGTAAGTATCTCCTATATTAATTACGCCGTCATCGCCGTCATTGGAGGCATCATGGTGATCCTGGGCTGGTCTGACATCGGAAGTCTGGCGAGCTATCTCGTATTTGTCCGCCAGTCAGCCATGCCGATCAACCAGTTTACACAGCAGGGCAATTTTCTTCTGGCCGCTCTCGCCGGCGCAGAACGTGTATTTGATGTCATGGACCGGAAAACAGAGGTGGACGAAGGAACAATCGAACTGGTCAATGTCAGAAAAGACAGCAGCGGCGCTCTGATCCCGTGCCGGGAGCGCTCCAAGCTCTGGGCATGGCGGGACTGCCAGGATCCCGATGCGCCGCTTGTCCCGCTGAAAGGAGATGTCCGTTTTCATAAGGTAACCTTCGGCTACAAGCCGGGGCAGAAAATCCTGGACGAAATCTCCCTCTATGCAAAGCCGGGACAGAAAATTGCATTCGTCGGCTCCACCGGAGCAGGAAAAACGACGATCACAAATCTGATCAACCGGTTTTACGATGTAAGCGGAGGCAGTATTACGTACGACGGCATCGATGTGCGAAAGATCCGCAAAGACGACCTGCGCCGCAGTCTCGGCATCGTTCTCCAGGACACCCATCTGTTCACCGGAACGATTGCAGACAATATCCGCTTCGGCAAACTCGACGCAACGCAGGAGGAAATCGAAAAAGCCGCAAAAATCGCCAATGCCGATTCGTTTATCCGCCGTCTCCCGAAAGGATACGAAACACTGGTCACCAGCGACGGCGCCAACCTCTCTCAGGGACAGCGCCAGCTGCTTGCGATCGCTCGCGCCGCGATTGCAGATCCTCCCGTACTGATCCTCGATGAAGCCACTTCTTCCATCGATACGCGTACGGAAGCGCTCATCGAAAAAGGAATGGACCAGCTGATGGAGGGACGTACCGTATTCGTCATCGCCCACCGTCTGTCTACGGTACGGAATGCCAACGCGATCATTGTACTCGAACACGGAAAAATCATGGAACGCGGCGATCACGACGAGCTCCTGGCGCAAAAAGGAATCTACTATCATCTTTATAACGGAACATTTGAGCTGTCCTGACATACAGGGCAGCTCCGTTTTTTCGTCACATCATTCTATTGAATGTCTTTTCTGCTGTATTTCCAATAAGCCGCTGCAATCCCGATCACCGCAAAGCACATTCCGATTCCTGTCATACCCGGATTCAGGCTGCCCTTCGAGACAATATCCGTACTCTGCGCATAGCCAAACGGCGTAATATATTTTAAAACTTCAGCGCTGTCCGAAATATTGGAAATAAGATTCATAAAATACAGGACCGCAGCGATCCCGATCCCAATTCCGAGGCCGCTTCTTCGGAGAAATGCCGAAATCCCGAAACAGATCCCGGCCACCTCCACCTGAAGCAGAAAGTAAGCCAGATGCAGCAGACCGATTTCTTTCCAGGGAAACGGTTCCTTTATCGCATAAACCGAGATGACGGACAGCCCAAAAACAATCGCATTCAGTAAAACGATCTGTCCCATGACAGCGCCAAGCTTTTCCGAGACGATCCGCGTTCTGCTTATCGGATGTGTCAGGAGGAACTCTGCCGTATGTTCTCTCTCTTCTTTTGCAAGCGCATTCACTGC
>DVHT01000165.1 GCA_018711885.1 Candidatus Choladousia intestinipullorum
CTCCGTCGCAAAAAATGTCATGGTGGCTGACGGATGTGTGATCGAGGGAGAAGTGGAAAACAGCGTTCTGTTCCGTGGAGTAAAGATTGCCAAAGGCGCAAAGGTTAAGAATTGTATCCTGATGCAGGATACGGTAGTCGAGCCGGGCAGCAGTATTGAATATCTGATCACAGATAAGAACGTAAAGATCACGGCCGGAAAAGAAATGCGCGGAACGGATACATTCCCGGTATACATTGCAAAGAACCATACCGTATAAGGAACAGTATAGGAAATATTTTTATAGAGGGGTGTGCTGTGCAGTTTTGTGCAGCACACTCTTTGCCTGCAGACATCCGTATCACAATCCTCCGGCACCTGTACAGGTGTTATTTTTATATGATTTTTCATAAAAATATGTGGGGTGGTGTGTATGAAACAATCTCCGGATAAACGCGCCTATGCTGCCTTGTATATCAGAGTGTCCACCGATAAGCAGGAAGAGCTTTCTCCAGATGCACAAAAGCGCCTGCTGTTAGACTTTGCCGACAATCACAATATGCTTGTGCTGCCTGAATACATATTTATTGAGAATGGTATCTCCGGCCGGAAAGCTGACAAGCGTCCGGAATTCCAGCGCATGATCGCTCTGGCAAAATCAGGGGATCCTCCTTTCTCAGAAATCCTGGTCTGGAAGTTCAGCCGGTTTGCCAGAAACCAGGAGGAATCCATCGTTTACAAATCCATGCTGAAAAAGCAGTGCGGGATTAACGTAACCAGCATCACGGAACCTCTGATCGACGGCCCTTTCGGCAGTCTGATCGAGCGGATCATTGAATGGATGGATGAATACTACTCCATTAACCTTTCCGGTGAGGTTCTGCGTGGGATGACGGAGAAAGCCATGAGGGGCGGTTATCAGACCGCGCCTTCTCTCGGCTATGCATCCCCGGGGCGGGGCAGACCGTTTGAAGTCGTCGAGAAGGAAGCAGAAACGGTCCGATTCATCTTCAACGAATACGTAAAGGGGCATCGCGATCCTGCTTCTATTGCCCGGAGCCTGAACCAGAAAGGACTCCTGACAAAGCGCGGAAACCCGTTTGAGAAAAGGGGTGTCTGCTACATCCTGACGAATCCTTTCTATATCGGGAAAGTGGTCTGGAACGGTATAGAGCGGGACGGCGTCCATGAACGGATCATCGACCCTGAGCTGTTCCAGGCGGCTAATGACCGGCTGAGAAGCCAGTACAGACCGAAACGGCGGCGCAGTGTGTCTGCCTGCAGACATTGGCTGTCCGGTCTTGTAAAATGTTCTGTATGCGGCGCATCGCTTGGATATAATAAACATGCGCAACCGTTTTTTCAGTGTTGGAAATATGCCAAAGGAATGCACCCGGGAAGCAGCTGGATCACAGAGAAGACTCTTGTAAACGGCGTAATAGAATATTTTGAACGTCTGCTGGACGGGGAAGATTTTGATTTTACGCTCCGGATCGTGAGCGTTTCCAATGAACCGGATGATACAGAAGTGTATACAAAGGAATTAAAAAAACTGGAGCTTCGGGAAAGCAGGATCCGGGAAGCATATGAAGCCGGAATTGACACCCTGGAGGAATATAAGTCCAGCCGGTCGCGGCTTGCGGATGAGAGAATGCGCATTAACGATCTCCTTCAGGAAGCAGAAAAGGAAGCACAGCGCAGCGAGGCAGAGGACCGCAGGAACATCCTTTCCAAAATCCGAACCGTGAACGATGTGCTGAAAAGTGATGCTGTTGATTATGAAACGAAAGGGACCTTCATGCGGTCCATTGTGGAGAAAATTGTGTGGAACAGACAGGAAAATACCCTGACGTTTCACCTGTACCTGTCCGAAGAATCCTGACTTTGCAGGCTATTTTGAGTACCATAAGTTTTGGCAGTACGGTGGTCCGGATGGAGAAATGGGCGCTTCTATGCGCTACCTCTCCCAGCGGTTCACTGCGCCGAACCGCACCTGCATGGCCGTCCTCACAGATGTCGGCACAGAAGAACTGGCTCACCTTGAGATGGTCGCTACCATCGTCCATCAGCTCACCCGCGATCTGACTCCGGAGGAAATTGAAAAGGCCGGCTTCGCGCCGTACTATGTAGATCATACTGTCGGCATCTGGCCGCAGGCGGCAGGCGGCGTACCGTTTAATGCCTGTGAGTTCCAGTCATCCGGAGATCCGACCGCCGACCTGTTTGAAGACCTTGCCGCAGAACAAAAGGCCCGGAAAACGTACGACAATATCCTCCGGCTTGTAAAAGACCCGGATGTGGCCGATCCGATCCGCTTCCTTCGGGCAAGGGAGATTGTACATTTCCAGAGGTTCGGTGAAGCGCTGCGAAGTGTGCAGGAAGATCTTGACGCAAGAAACTTCTATGCATTTAATCCAAGCTTCGACGCACCCGTCTCCTGCCCGCCGGAAAAATAGAACGAAATCCTTTCGCTTTGACTGAATTACAAGCTGCCTGCTCCGATAAAGAGACAAGGCGGCTTGTTTTTATGTCATGGGAAAATGCATCCCCATGAAATAAAGACGCTCCACTGGGATAGCAATAGTTCAGAATCGAAGCAATCTTACATATAGTAAAGCGGGAGGCGGTGATATGAGGAAACCGGAGATCGTCAGTATGATAAAGGTCAATGGAGTGTGGATCAGACAGGAAGATATACCAAAAGAGGAAGTATCGCAGCTGGTAGAGAAAACAATCACAAGAGCTGCAGCAAACATAGGATTCGATGCAATCAGAAAAAGAGAGACCGCCTGAACGGCGGCAGAAAGGACAAGTGTGAAACGATTCAAATAAAAAATGGAGCATATGGGATTCGAACCCACGGCCTCCACAATGCGAATGTGGCGCGCTCCCAGCTGCGCTAATGCCCCATGAAGACAGTATAGCACAAGAGAATGGAAAAGAAAAGCAAAATTCTGAAATGGAAGGACGGGAATAGAAACGTCGAGGGAAAACAGGGGATTGTTCTGACGAAGATAAAATTTGAGAAAATAGTTGAGAAATGGGAAAAATGTTGAAAATGGAATCAAAGTTGATATAATGAATTCACCAGATACGAAAGAGGTTGCCGATGTGCATATAGTTGGAAGGATAGACAGGGAAATCTATAAGTGCATAACTGAGGATATTGTGACGGATGAAGTAATTATTACCGATGAAAGAATAGAGCATATTATTGATAGACGTGGCAAGGAGTTCTATGAAAAGTACGGTGATAAGTTTATAAATATTGCACTCAGATTGGTAGTATCAACTGATAATCCTGAGTATAAGAATTCGATTATTACGGCTATAGGAGAAAGCATGAAGCGCTTCAGGCAAAGGCTCAGAAATAATGAGCCTTTTTACAAAAAAAGAATAATTGTTATAGAATGACCATATAATAAATAGTCATCTGGTTAAGCAAACATAAATTATCTATACCATCAGTCAGAAATGACCGGTGGTATTTTTATGCACATTTTTAAAATATGTCAT
>DVHT01000166.1 GCA_018711885.1 Candidatus Choladousia intestinipullorum
AACGGTTTTTATCGAGCCAGAGGAACCAAAGGGGAATCCTCTTAAAGAAATCGCAAGTCTTCGAAAGAAGAGCACCTTATCGATTGTTACGTGGGATAAAGAACTCTCAGCTAAAAAAATAAATCCTGGAAATTTTCCTTCCGGGAACAGAAACCGGAGGGGAACCATGAAAATTGAAAAAACACACAGCGGTCTGACGGCGAACCTGCTGTTCCGGGAATATCTGCTGCAGCATTTCCCTTCACATTTGAGCGGATTAAAGGGAAAAGCGCTGGATTATCAGATTGAATATATTCTGGGAGGGAAAAATACGGACGAAAAAAATCTGAAATACGTAGTGAACCGGCTTTTGCTGATACGGGAGGGGATGAATTATCTGTATTGCCTGAAGGATCAGAGCATCCGGCAGCAGGCAGAGAAACTGGCTGTCGCTTTGACAGGATTTTTCGGTATACCGGCGCTGACGGCGGCTACGAAGCATGCACTTTTACTGGCATGGGCATATGGGGAAAGTCTTGTTGATGTCAGAATCTTACTGGACGGAGGGAAAGTGCCAATATGGAAAGATGCATCGACCTGGTCTCTGACGCTTGAGAATCTGGGCCGTATCACAGAAATCTTAAAGGAAGGTGCAAAGGAAAGCGGGAAAGGACTGATGTATCCCGAGTACCTCAGGGTGCTTCTCAATATGGGAAGTGTGTCTTCTCAGAAAATGCGCGCGCTTGACATGATACAGGCAGAGCTGCGCGAAGAAGGAGAAGCATCAGGATTCAAAGCAGAGAATTGTATTGTTGCGGTAAAGACAAATACGCAGTGGAAATGCAGGACCGTGTTCTTCAGTCTCCCAAAGGCTGTTATGGGGATCTCAGGGCCAGACTCTGTATTTACACAGAAATGCAGTATTGCTTATTAACAGAAAAGAAAGCGGGGTGAAAATGAATGTTTCTGTATTCTGCTAAAATGATACGTAAGAAAATTTCCATTATCCAAACTATCGTAAGGAAGTCATATCTATATAACACATTTATAAGAAAGGAAAAACTCTCTCCCCCTAACCCTTTTGCGCGAAAACAGAGTACAGGAGCATTCTTTTTTGCCCCGCTTCGTGCTGTTCTCACTGTGGAGGCGGCAATCATACTTCCGCTGTTTCTGTTTTTTATGGTTGCTGCGATGCAGTATGCCGCAGCAATGGAGACAGCAGTGAAATTCGGGACAGCGCTTGCCGATACGGGAAAGTCACTTGCAGCGGCATCCTATGTTACAAAATACGGAGGCAATACTGAAGGGGTATCGGAAATGGCAGCAGGTGTTTTGACGGCTGCCTACGCAAAGGGACAGATCCTGTCAAAGGCCGGAGATACTTCTGCGGTAAAAAATACGAACCTGCTTTTGTCTTCTTTCTTAGAAGAGGATGAGATGATCGATCTTGTCCTGACTTATCAGATACGGACACCGATTGGCGCGGTAAAATTGCCGGGAAATTTTTTCATTCAGAGGGCGCGGGTCCGTGCATGGACCGGGAGGGAAGGATCGGAAAATGCGGATGGGAGCGGAAAGGAAGACGGGGAAGAAGACTATGTGTATGTAGCGGCTACGGGCAGCGTCTATCATGAGGATCCTGACTGTACTCATCTGAAACTTTCAATTCGGGAAATTGATCCGGGCGCGCTGGATACGCTGCGCAATAATAACGGAGGAATTTACCACAGCTGTGAAAAATGCGGGAACAATTCTGCTGGCGGTACGGTCTATATTACAAAAGAAGGGAATCGGTATCACACATCTCTCAGCTGCAGCGGGCTTAAAAGGACGGTCCGGCAGGTGCGGAGGGATTCTCTTGACGGGATGAGAGTATGCTCCAAATGTGGAAAAAGTGTTGGCAGCGATTGAAATGCTGCGGGACGCGTGGAAAGAAAAGACGGAGGAAGCAGACGGGATGTATCAAAAAACGATAACAGGAATTTTTCTGGCGATTTGTACAGGTACGGATATTAAGCGGAGGCGTGTATATAAAAGCGCTGCAGCAGCATATTTTATTTTGGCAGCGGCTGGACATACAGTATCCTGCGTACATGCAGCAGTTTCAGAAGACAGCGCTTCGCTGCCCGGAATTCTGGTTGGAATTTTATGCGGATTGGTTCCGGGCGCTTTTTGCTTTCTCGTCTCGTGGGGCAGCAGACAGGCGCTCGGCTACGGAGACAGTCTGCTGATTTCCATATGCGGGCTTTCCCTGGGATTCCTTCCCTGCGTATGGATCATACTGACAGCCTTTTTCTGCTCCGGGCTTTGGGCGGCGATACTGTTCCTGTTCCGAAAGGCCGGAAGAAAACAGGAGTTTCCGTTTGTCCCTTTTTTGCTTCTGGGATATGTGCTGCAGATAATGGGAAGCGGGTAAAAAACAGAAAGAAAGGAGGAGCAGAATGAAGGGAACAAATTTAAAAGGCAGCTTTACGGTGGAAGCTGCAGTTCTTTTTTCCATTACTTTTTTCGTAATGGGAGCATTGATTTTAGGCACGTTTTATCTGCATGACTGTGCCGTCTGCCAGAGCGTTTCCTGTGAAGCCGCATCGGCAGGCAGTAATCTGGAGACACAGAAGGAACGCAGTCAGGCAGTGGAAAAACTGAGACGGCAGTTCAAAAAAAGCCGTCTGCTTGGGAGCAGGAACCTGAATGGAAATACTGCGGTGGGAGAAAAGCAGGTTTTTGCATCGTGGCAGGCGGTATTTCCGGTTCCCGGATTTGCAATGAAGTATTATGCGGGAAACCGCCTGGAGATTTCTGCGGACTGGACCTGTAAAGTGATAGATGCAGCAGATATGATACGGAAAATCCGGGGTGCGGAACAGCTCCTGACGGGAGGCGGAACGTGAAAGCGGAGTATAAGAGGGATCTGCAGAATAATTATCTGATTTTGCAGGCGCCGGATACAGAAGCGGCAGACGGTTATCCGCTTCATATGGCGGAACAGAATGAAGTATCCGGTCTGCTGCCATTCTACAGTTCGAAAAGGGACGGGCTGTTGTACCTTCACTATGAGATTACCTCAAAACAGCCGCTTGCTGGCCTTTATGAAAAGCGCTTTATGAACAGCCGCGATATCATTTTCCTGCTGTCAGCAATCCGGGATACGGCAGAACAGCTCCATAAATATCTTTTGAACCCATCTCAGCTTGTGTTTGATCCGGAATACATTTATATGAACGCGAAGAAAAGCAAGATTCTTTTCTGTTATCTGCCGGGAGCGGAACGAGAGTGCCGGATTACAGAGCTTTCTGAGTTTATATTGAAACGGCTGGAACATGAAGACAGAAAAGCTGTGGCGCTGGGTTACAGTTTTTATCAGAAAGCGTCTGAGGCAAATTTCAGTCTGCAGCAGACTTTGAAAGAAATTTTATTGGAGACGGAAGAACAGGAAAAAGAAGATCCGGTCAGAAAAGCAGAGGAGCGGAAGGAAACGGAAGAATGGATCCGGGATCATGGCAGTCAGGAAAAAGAGGAGCATATCGGCCGGCATGAAAAGGAAATGGAGAAACAGGAACCCGGTCTGCCCGGAGCAGAAAAAGAAACGTATGAGGTGGTTCATAAAAAGAGGAGGAGTGTTTTTGAAAAAAAGGTGGATCGGTTATTCCGGATCGTTCATCCTGCCGTCTTCTTATCAGGTCTTTTTTTGCTGGCGGCTCTGGAAATTACATATTATTTCGGGATGATCGGGCTGACAGAAGCAGGCGGGATTTTCTTCCTGACGGTGTCGGTCGGGATGATGGTCAACAAACATCTCCTGGAGCGGAAGAATAAGGTGCGGGAAAAAGAAAAACGGTGGGCCGACGAAGAGGAAGAAAGCGAAGCGTATCGTCTGCTTAAGGAAGAAATGTATGCTTCTGAACCGGAGACTGATATAGAAGAGACGCAATATCTGGGGAGAACGTTCGGAGACGGGGGAATCCGGCTGGTCTGCGTGCAGTCGGGTCAGGCAGAGCTGTTTCCGGATATCTGCCTTGAGGACAGTCCCGTTTATGTGGGGAAAATACCAGGAGAGGCAGATGTGATATTAAACGCTCCGACTGTCAGCAGAATCCAAGCCCGGCTGGAAACAGCGGGAGGAAAGTACTATATCAGAGATATGAACAGCCGGAACGGAACGTTCTGCAACGGCCGCCGGCTGGATCCGCAGGAACAGTGTGAATTCAGGGCCGGAGACAGGATCCGGTTTGCGGAAATCGAATATCAGGCCGTGAGTATATGAGTATGGAAAAGCAGAACCGGATCATTTGACGCGGAACCAGTAGGTATACAGATCCCGAAAACCAAATGAGCGGTACATATTTTTTGCATGTACATTGCCTTTTACTACCTGAAGATAGGCTTTGTCAGCTCCTTTTTTTCTGGCCTCTGACAGGATCGTGCTGCAGATACAGCTTCCAAAGCTTTTATGACGGCAGCTTGCATCCACATAGATCGCGTACAGGCCGACATGGCCGCGGTCCAGAATTCCGAGACCGGAGGCGACCATTCTGCCGTCAATCTCGATATTTGCCACGATGGTTTCTTTCGGAATTGCCTTAAACATGGAAGGCACGATCCGGCGCAGAGTCGGATTTGTCGTTCCGTTCAGACGAAACAGAGAGTGGATCCATTCATCTGTGATCCGGTCCCGGAGCTGTACGATCACATCGCCGGGATACACGACGAAGGACGGAAGACCGGAGTTCCTTCCGTAATATTCGTATTCAGCGGACTCCTGCGGAAGAGGGGCGAATTCGCTGAAATTCATAGTCATGACTTCTGTCGTATGCTGGATCTCGTACCCGCGGCCGGCGAGAAGCGTATCAAACGACGGGTCGAGAAGGGGACTGATTTTAAAAATAGAGGGGGTATGGTAATTCTCATATATTTTTTCGCAGTATTCGATTTTTTCCTCTATCGGGATCAGGGAGGCTCCTACCTGCGTGACGCTGTTTGTCCGGTGAGTGTAATTGTGAGAAAAACGGATCAGCCATCCGTCATACAGTTCCATCTTATGAGACGGCCACGCGTTCAGTGAAATTTCTTCGATCAGTTTGATATATGCCATATTCTTCATAGAGATTCTTCTTTCTGTTTT
>DVHT01000167.1 GCA_018711885.1 Candidatus Choladousia intestinipullorum
TTTTTGTTTGTATAGTAATTTTATATTTGTACAGGAGGAGAAGAGATGGATTACGCAAAAGAATCATTAAAGCTTCATTATGAATGGAAGGGAAAGATTGAAATGACTCCGCGTGCTGCTGTAGACAGCAAAGAGGCGCTTTCCCTGGCATATACACCGGGCGTTGCCCAGCCATGTCTGGAAATCCAGAAAGATATCAGCAAGAGCTATGAACTGACACGCCGTTGGAATACGGTAGCTGTTGTGACAGACGGTACGGCAGTTCTCGGACTTGGAGACATCGGACCGGAAGCAGGAATGCCGGTTATGGAAGGAAAATGCGTCCTGTTTAAGGCATTTGGTGATGTAGACGCAATTCCGCTCTGCGTAAGAAGCAAAGACGTAGATGAGATCGTAAATACAGTAGCAATGCTGGCAGGAAGCTTTGGCGGTGTTAACCTTGAGGATATCAGCGCGCCGCGCTGCTTCGAGATCGAAAAGAAACTCAAAGAACGCTGCGATATTCCGATTTTCCATGACGACCAGCATGGTACCGCAGTGATCACACTGGCAGGTCTGCTGAATGCTCTGAAACTTGTAGGAAAAGACATTGAAAAAGTAAAGATCGTTACGAGCGGGGCAGGCGCAGCAGGTATTGCGATCATCCGTCTTCTGATGAGCATGGGACTGAAGAACGTTATCATGACAGACAGAACAGGCGCCATCTATAAAGGACGTGAGGGCCTGAATCCGATCAAGGAAGAGATGGCAGAGATCACGAACCAGAACTGTGAAAAGGGAACGCTTGCCGAAGTGATAAAGGGCGCTGACGTATTTATCGGTGTATCCGCTCCTGGCACACTCACAAAAGAGATGGTGCAGACAATGGCAAAAGATCCGATCATCTTTGCATGTGCAAACCCGACTCCGGAAATTTTCCCGGATGAAGCAAAAGCGGGCGGAGCAGCAGTCGTATCTACAGGACGCAGTGATTTCCCGAATCAGGTCAACAACGTACTGGCATTCCCGGGTATTTTCCGCGGAGCGCTTGATGTACGTGCATCTGATATCAATGATGAGATGAAGGTTGCAGCTGCAAAAGCTCTGGCAAGCCTTGTAAGCGACGAAGAACTGAATGCGGACTACATTCTTCCGGCAGCATTCGATCCGCGTGTAAAAGACGCAGTGGCAAAAGCAGTAGCAGAAGCAGCAGTGAAGAGCGGCGTAGCGCGCATCTGATGTTAGCGTAACAGCCATTTATTTCATGAACATTTGATTTTATGAACGAATATTTGCCCTGCCGGGCCGGTACGAATCAAGAATACCGGCGGCAGGGCATTTTGGAAAAAAGACTTGATTATTGTTTGACAGTGTGCTATTATAGCAACAATTAAATAGAGAAATAACAGGTGTCAATGTGAGTTGTTCAGCATTGGTGAAAAGGGAAACAGGTGAGAATCCTGTACGAACTCGTCACTGTATTTAAGGAGTGTGAGACACTGCAGATGCAGCATGCCACTGGGAGACCGGGAAGGCAGTCTTACATGATGATCTATAAGCCAGGAGACCTGCCTGTTATTTGGTACGGGAACAGTTTGCTGTTCCAGATCACGAGGAATTGGTTGTACCGGTTAGGATGAATGCATTGCATCTGTTATTTGATACCCTTTTACCTTGCGTAAGAGGGATTTTTTGTACTATGGGAAATTTGCAGGCAGTTTCGTCCTGTGTCTGATTGATATGCTGGAATTTCTGTTTCCGTATCAGGATCTGCTGGTGTGAGCAGCTTTCAATTTCTGCAGGCTGCATTATGAGATACATCAGAAAAAAGCCGGAAAGGCGACATAGAAGGAGGAAACAGACATGAAAAACAAAACACTGAAAACAATTCTGGCAGGAGCAGCTGCAGCAGTGATGCTGCTCGGAGGGACGGCCGTATACGCGGAGGAGGCGACAGAAAGCACAGCAGAAGCGGCGACTGAGGCAGCCGGAGAAGAGGCGGAAGCAGAAGCGGAAGAAGATTACACAACAGGGGACGCTTCGCTGGACAATGTGAGAAATCAGGACGAGATCGGTGAAAAGGAACTGCTGGTGATCAGCTTTGGTACAAGTTTTAATGACAACAGACGTCTGACGATCGGAGCGATCGAGGAAGCGATGGAAGAAGCGTTTCCGGATTACTCTGTAAGAAGAGGGTTTACAAGCAATATTATTATCGACCATGTGAACAGCCGGGACGGCATTTTGATCGATGACGTTGAGGCAGCATTGAACCGGGCAGTAGACAATGGCGTGAAAACACTTGTAATCCAGCCTACACACCTTATGGATGGACTGGAGTATCAGGATGTAGAGGCAATGGTCGCAGAATATGCGGATTCTTTTGAACAGGTGGTAATGGGTGAGCCGCTCCTGTCGTCAGAAGAAGATTTTGATGCTGTAGCAGCAGCAATTACGGATGCAACGAGCGAATACGACGACGGTCAGACGGCGATCTGTTTTATGGGACATGGAACAGAAGCGGAGTCGAACGAAGTATACGCAAAAATGCAGGAAAAGCTGACAGAGCTTGGATTTGAAAATTATTACGTAGGAACGGTAGAGGCAGCTCCGACTCTGGACGATGTCCTTGCGGCAGTACAGGAAGGAGAATATACAAAGGTCGTTCTTCAGCCTTTGATGGTTGTTGCAGGTGATCATGCGAACAATGATATGGCCGGAGAAGAAGAAGGGACCTGGAAAACGACATTTGAAGATGCCGGATATGAAGTAGAGTGCGTGCTCAGCGGACTCGGAGAGATTCCGGCTATTCAGGATCTGTATGTGGCGCACGCGCAGGCTGCGATTGACAGTTTGGCGGAATAATCAGCCTAAAATCGGACCGGCAGCGATCTGATCATCCCGAATGCCGATTACGTTTCAGACAAAATGCCGGAGACGGCAGCTTGCAGGGCGTATGAGGCGTTCGGGAATTCTTCTGTAAAAAAGAAAAAAAGAATGAGAGGAAAAAGGAATGAGGAAAAAGAGAGAGCTGTTCTTCGGCATTGCTGCGGCGATGGTATTTGCAGCATCAATGTCAGTGTATGCAGAGCAGGAAGAAGAGACACAGGGTGATACCCAGATGCAGACAGAAAGCCTTGTGGCTTCTGCCGACGAGATGGCAGCGCCCGTCGATGTGGTGGAAGCAGATATGGAAGCTGTGTACGGAGATGAAGTGAAAGACGGCGTTTATACGATCGATGTAAGCTCCAGCTCTTCTATGTTTAAGATCACAGACTGCAGTCTCACAGTGGATGAAGAAGAGATGACTGCGGTGATCACACTGGGCGGCGACGGCTATCTGAAGCTTTTTATGGGAACAGGGGAAGAAGCGGTGAAAGCTTCAGAAGACGAATATATTACGTTTACAGAAAATGAAGAAGGATTTCAGACGTATGAGGTTCCGGTGGAAGCACTCGATATGGGGATTGACTGTGCCGCATGGAGTAAAAGAAAGGAAAAATGGTACGACCGTGTTCTTGTATTTGAAGCATCTTCACTGCCGCAGGATGCGCTCCTTCACACGGAAATGACACAGCCGGAAGATCTTGCGCTTGAGGATGGGTCCTATACGATTGAAGTGGTGCTTGAAGGAGGTTCCGGAAGGACAGCTGTCCAGTCTCCGGCTGTTCTGACGGTGGAAGACGGTGTATTGACGGCAGAGATTGTCTGGGGAAGTCCATATTATGATTACATGATCGTTGGAGAGGAAAAATATCTGCCGGTGAACACAGAAGGAGATGCGGTGTTTGAAATTCCGGTGACAGGACTGGATTACAAGATGCCGGTAACTGCCGATACGATAGCCATGAGCCAGCCTCATGAGATTGATTATACGCTGTATTTTGATTCAGTATCCATCACGGCGCTTGACGAGTGATCTGGAACGAGAGAAAAGTATAGCAGGACAGGACTCGGAGGAAAGCGATGAAAAGAATGATACAGGGATTTGCCGCATGTGCGGCGGTTTTTCTGATGTCTTTATGCACGGTAAATGCGCAGGAAGGGACTGCGGAAGGTGAAAACTGGTGCGGACTGAAATGGGAGGACCGGATGGAACTGCAGTACGCGGAAGAGTTTTCCGTCGACTATTATGAGGGCGGCTATGCGCGGATCATGATCTTGGACGGACAGACCTTTCTGGTTGTTCCGGAGGGCGGCGACGTACCGGACGGACTGGACGATGATGTGGCCGTTCTTCAAAAACCGCTTCAGAATATTTATCTGGTAGCGACATCGGCAATGGATCTGTTCTGTTCCCTGGACGGACTGGACAGCATCCGGCTTTCCGGTACGGATGTGGACGGATGGTATATTGATGAGGCAAAATCTGCAATGGAAAACGGTGATATTCTGTATGCAGGCAAGTACAGTGCGCCGGATTATGAACTGATCCTTTCCGAAGGATGTTCGCTTGCGGTGGAATCTACCATGATCCTGCATACTCCTGAGGTGAAGGAAAAACTGGAGGATTTCGAGATTCCCGTTCTTGTGGAGCGTTCAAGCTATGAATCCCATCCGCTCGGCAGGACAGAGTGGATCAAATTGTATTCCGTCCTTCTTGGAAAAGAAGAACTGGCAGAGGAAATGTTTCTGGAACAGCAGGAACAGATGGATATGGCGGCGGCGAGCGGAAGCACCGGGAAAACAGTGGCATTTTTTTACATCAGTTCAAACGGCTATGCGAATGTACGGAAATCAAATGATTATGTCTCAAAGATGATAGAACTTGCAGGCGGGACGTACATTTTCCAGGATCTGGGAGAAGAAGAGAATGCACTTTCGACGATGAATATGACAATGGAAGAATTTTACGCGCAGGCGAAAGATGCAGATGTGATCATCTATAACAGTACGATTGACGGAGAACTGAAAACTATCGATGAGCTTCTTGGAAAAAGTGAGCTGCTTGCCGATTTTAAAGCCGTCAAAGAAGGGGCTGCATGGTGTACGGAAAAAAATCTGTTTCAGGAGACAAACAGTCTTGGAGAGATGATAGCAGAGATTAATACAATCCTGACGGAAGAAGATCCGGCGCTTGACCAGCTGCCTCACATGTACAGGCTGAAATGAGGAGTGGAAGAAGATGGATCGTACTTATTCAGACCGCACACGGTATGTACTGGCATTTACAGCATTGCTGGCTGCCGGAGCGGTCCTCATTATCTGGAATGTGAACGCCGGAAGTGTAAATATGACGGGGAGGGAAATCTTTGAGATTCTTTTCCTGAACGGCGGTGAGGAGACGGCCCGCAGCATCGTCTGGGAAATACGTCTTCCGCGCATTCTGGCAGGGATCATACTGGGCGGGGCGCTCTCAGTATCAGGATTTCTTCTGCAGACATTTTTTGCCAATCCGATCGCCGGCCCGTTCGTCCTCGGGATTTCCTCCGGATCGAAACTGGTCGTCTCGCTGGCGATGGTATTTTTCCTGAGCAGGGGAATGGTGCTGAGCTCTGCGGAAATGATTGCAGCGGCATTTGTGGGCGCGATGCTGTCAATGGGTTTTGTTCTGCTTGCTTCAAAAAAGGTAAACAGAATGTCCATGCTGGTCGTCAGCGGAACCATGATCGGCTACATCTGCTCAGCGATCACGGATTTTGTCGTGACTTTTGCAGATGATTCAAATATTGTCAATCTGCATAACTGGTCGCTTGGCAGTTTTTCCGGTATGTCATGGGGAAACGTGCAGGTCATGCTGGTCGTGGTGAGCATTACTCTGGCGGCGACATTTTTGATGTCGAAGCCGATCAGTGCGTACCAGCTCGGCGAGGCATATGTCAGGAGCCTTGGCGTGAATATCCGGATCTTTCGAATTGCACTGGTACTGCTTTCCAGTATCCTGTCGGCGTGTGTCACCGCTTTTGCAGGCCCGATTTCGTTTGTCGGCATTGCAGTCCCGCATCTGGCAAAGAGCCTGCTGCATACGTCAAAGCCGATTCTGGTAATGCCGGCCTGTTTTCTCGGAGGCGCCGTATTCTGCCTGTTCTGTGACCTGATCGCGCGTACGATGTTTGCCCCGACAGAATTATCGATCAGTTCTGTGACAGCAGTATTCGGGGCACCTGTAGTTATTTATATTATGATACGGAGAAAGAAGGAGCAATGAGCGGGAATTATTTCTACACGGATAAAATGACAGTCGGATACAACGGTCACCCTCTGATCCGGGAGATAGAAATACGGATCGGACGAGGGGAAATCCTGACGCTGATCGGCCCGAACGGCGGCGGAAAGTCTACAATATTAAAAAGTATTACAAGGCAGCTTTCTCTGATCGGGGGAACGGTTTATATTGACAACCGGGAACTGCAGGCGCTTTCCGGAAAAGAACTCTCGCAGAAGCTTGCTGTAGTGCTGACGGAACGGATTCGCACAGAACTCATGACATGTGAAGAGGTCGTATCTACCGGACGGTATCCGTATACGGGACATCTGGGGATACTCTCGGAGACGGACCATGAAAAGGTGTATGAGGCAATGGAACTCGTACATGCGCTCCCACTCCGGAACTGTGACTTTAATGCGGTCAGCGACGGACAGAGGCAGAGGATTCTGCTTGCCAGAGCAATCTGCCAGGAACCGGAAATGATCGTTCTGGACGAGCCTACTTCTTTTCTTGACATTCGTCATAAGCTGGAGCTTTTGACTATTTTAAAAAAACTGGTAAACCAGAATCGCTTAGCAGTTGTAATGTCTCTGCATGAACTGGATCTGGCACAAAAAATTTCTGATTTTGTAATCTGCGTCAAAGGGGAGACGATTGACAAGGCTGGTACGCCGGAGGAAGTCTTTACTTCGGCATACATCACAGAGCTTTATGGAATTACGGCGGGAAGTTATGATGCGCTGTTTGGGAGCGTCGAAATGGAAGCGGAAAGAGGAGAACCGGAGGTTTTCGTGATAGGAGGAAACGGAAGCGGCATTTCTCAGTACCGGAAGCTGCAGAGAAAGAGAATCCCTTTTGCGGCCGGCGTGCTTCACAAGAACGATATGGATTATGAGGTGGCAAAAACGCTTGCGGTCCGGGTAGTCGCAGAGGAACCGTTTGAGGAGATCAGCGAAGCACATTACAGGGAAGCTCTGGAAATTATGAAACAGTGCAGAAGTATAATATGCAGTGTACGGGAATTTGGAACAATGAATGCTTTAAATGAAAAGCTTGTGCAGGAAGCAGTACGTATGGGGAAAAGTGTAAATCGTTCTATTGACATACTGCATGATTAGTGCTATTTTTAGGGTTGATATTCGAAATAGATGCATTTGTTGATAAACTTTGAAATCAGGAGGAAAAGAAATGTGTCGCAGATGGAGAATATTGACCGCATTGCTGTGTATTTTCGTTCTCTGTATCTTTTTGCTCAGTGACACGGCAACAGACGGAACCTATATGATCAGACAAAATACGGCGAGAATGTACAGCGGCAATCTGCCGGACGGCCAGACGCTGTCGGGAAATTCGATGAATCTTCCGTCGGTCGACTGCAGTCAGGCAAAAAAGGAAATAGGACTCGGGGGATTCCGCATAAAAGAGCAATACTGCCGGGTGCATCTGCCGCTGTATCTCGCTTTGATCATTGCCCTTTACCTCTCTTCATGGAAATTTGTGAAGAGGGTATTTTTTGCATTTCTGGAAACTTATTCATGTCCATTGGCACGTTTTATGCGCAATGTGAGGATACGGTACAAAAAGGATGGCAAAAAACGCTGGTTTGATTTCGGACTGCTGAAGGCAGGATGAGACTTTAAAATGATTTAGACCGGGAGCTAAGCAGGAGAAGAAATGAAACGATTTATTACTATTTTAAAAAATCAGTCGCCGGCAAGGCTGATCGCTCTTGGATTCGCAGCGGTGATACTGACTGGCAGCCTGATTCTAATGCTGCCGGTGTCCGTAAGGGAAGGGGCAACGGTGACGTTTATTGACGCCTTATTTACATCGACCAGCGCGGTCTGCGTGACCGGACTTATTGCGATTGATACAGCCGATCATTTTACAGCGTTCGGACAGGGAGTAGTGGCAGTGCTGATCCAGATCGGAGGACTTGGCGTAACATCTGTCGGCGTCGGCTTAATTATCGCTGCAGGAAAGAGGGTCGGATTAAAGGGAAGGCTTCTGGTGAAGGAGGCGCTCAATATTGACAGCTATAAGGGGATTGTAAGGCTGGTAAAATCAATCCTATTACTTACGCTGTGCTTTGAGGCGACCGGAGCTGTGCTGAGTTTTATTGTGTTCAGTCAGGACTACCCGACGGCGCATGCGCTTGGAATCAGTATTTTCCATTCGATCGCGGCCTTTAACAATTCCGGATTTGATATTCTGGGAGGACTGCGGAACCTGATTCCGTATCAGGACAACGTATTGCTGAATATGACGACCTGTTTTCTGATCATCTTTGGAGGACTCGGTTTTCTGGTAATACTCGACATAGCCAGAAACAGGAGATTCCGGAAGCTGAGCCTGCATTCTAAAGTCGTAATTGTGACGACGGCGGGCCTGCTTGCGACAGGAACGCTGCTGTTGAAGGCGACAGAAGACATTACATGGATGGGCGCATTTTTTCACAGTGTATCCGCGAGAACGGCAGGATTTTCAACGTATCCGATCGGAACATTTACAAATGCTGGCCTGTTTGTCCTGTGTCTGTTGATGTTCATTGGAGCCTCGCCTGGTTCGACGGGCGGCGGTATCAAGACAAGTACGTTTTTTACGCTGCTGATGCAGACGAGAAGCGTATGTACCGGCGAAGCGGCACATGTTTTCCACAGAGGTATTTCAAAGCAGAATATTGCAAAAGCGAGCATTATAACGATTCTGTCCGGCGCCGTTGTGTGCATTGCGACGTTTCTGATGTGCGTACTGGAACCGGACTGCAGCTTTATCCAGCTTCTGTTTGAGGTGGTGTCCGCTTTCGGTACAGTTGGATTATCTACGGGCATTACGCCGGATCTGAGCGTGGCAGGCAAGCTGGTGATTATTATCGTAATGTTTACGGGACGTGTTGGCGCGTTTACATTGTTGTCTACGTGGGCCGGACGTAATGAAAAAAATATCAGATTTTCAGAAGAAGCCGTTGTAATCGGATAAATATATGCGGAGGAAAGGATATAGAAATGAAAAAGAAGCAGGAGACAACATACGGGATTATCGGGCTGGGGCGTTTCGGAGGAGCTCTGGCCGTTACGCTGGCGAAAGCAAATAAGGAAGTTCTGGTAATCGACAGGGACGAGGATAAAATAAAGGAGATCCGCCAGTATACGGATTATGCGTTTGTAGCGGAGAACCTGAGCATGGAAACTCTTCAGGAAACAGGAATACAGAACTGCGACGTTGTCATCGTATGTATCGGTATAAAAGTAGATGAGAGTATTCTGACTACTATGCGCCTGATCGAGATGGGCGTACCGCGCGTTATAGCAAAGGCGACCAGCCTTGAGCAGGGAGCGGTCCTGAAAAAGCTCGGAGCAGAGGTAGTATATCCGGAAAGCGATATGGCGGTCAGGCTGGGAAAAAAGCTTCTGTCGGGTAATTTCCTTGACTACGTGGCGCTATTTGACGGCGTGGAGATCAGGCAGCTTCATGTGCCGGACAGTCTGGTTGGCCGCAGCATAGAAGAAACGAAAATCAGACAGCGTTATAAATTGAACATTATCGCGATTGAGAGCGGGGATGAGACTTTTATTGAGATCATGCCGGATTACCGCTTAAAGAGCGGAGACATTATAGTAGTGATCGGAAGAGCGGACAATATCGATGCTTTGGAAAATGATGTCTGAGGACGAATGCTGCCGGGTATTTGATTTTTTCTGGGCGAGCTGGTGCGGACCGTGCAGAATGGTGTCGCCGCTGATCGACGAGATCGCAGAAGAATTGAACGATGTAAAAGTCGGGAAAGTGAATGTGGATGAGCAGCCGGAGCTTGCGGAAAAATTCGGCGTGATGAGCATTCCCACGCTTGTTGTATTGAAAAATGGAACTGTTATTAACCGCAGGGTGGGAGCAGGGTCAAAAGAGGAGATTTTATCGATGCTGTAATCTGCTTTCTGAGAGGAAAGAATAGAACTGCCGTACTGTTTGGAAGAAAGGGATTTTGCGGGTTCAGGACGTCTGGCGCCGGAACCGTGAATTGCTTTTGGAAAAACAGGTGCGGCAGTTTTTTACAGCGCTGCGGAAAGAAAAAGAGGTGTTGGTGTGAAGAATATCTATGCTTTACCAGTGAAAAGTGGTAAAATAGCAAAATGAT
>DVHT01000168.1 GCA_018711885.1 Candidatus Choladousia intestinipullorum
GAGGACGTATCTTGTAACAGGTGGAGCGGGCTTTATCGGTTCTAACTACATCCACTATATGTTCCGAAAATACGGCGATACAATCCGCATTATCAATGTGGACAAACTGACTTATGCGGGGAATCTGGAAAATCTGAAGGACGTGGAAGGACGGGACAATTATACGTTTGTCCGCGCCGATATCTGCGATTCCGACGCTATAGGCAGGATATTTGAGGAAAATGAGATCGACCGCGTTGTACACTTTGCGGCTGAGAGCCATGTAGACCGCAGCATCCGCAATCCGGAGGTGTTCGTGAAGACGAATGTGCTCGGTACGCTTGTGATGCTGAATGCGGCTAAGGCTGCATGGGAGCTGCCGGACGGAACGTTTCAGGCGGACAAGAAGTTTCTCCACGTTTCGACAGACGAGGTGTACGGATCTTTGGAGAATGAAGGAGAGTATTTCTATGAGACGACTCCGTACGATCCCCACAGCCCTTATTCGGCGAGCAAGGCATCCTCTGACATGCTCGTAAAATCCTATATGGATACGTACCGGTTCCCGGCGAACATTACGAACTGCAGCAATAACTACGGTCCGTACCAGTTCCCGGAGAAGCTGATCCCGCTCATTATCAATAATGCCCTGCACGGGAAAAAACTCCCGGTATACGGCGATGGAAAGAACGTGCGCGACTGGCTGTACGTGGAAGACCATGCCAAGGGAATCGATATGGTGCAGGAGAAGGGGCGTCTTTTTGAGACGTATAATATCGGCGGCCATAATGAAAAGCAGAATATCCAGATTATCCATATCATTCTTGATACGTTGCAGGAGATGCTGCCGGAAGGCGACCCGAGAAAAGAGCTGGTGAATAAAGATCTTATCACATATGTGACAGACAGAAAAGGACATGACCGCCGCTACGCGATCGCGCCGGACAAGATCCGGAAAGAAGTGGGCTGGGAGCCGGAAACGATGTTCGAGGAAGGCATCCGCCGTACGATCAAATGGTATTTTGAGCATGAGGACTGGATGAAGAATGTCACAAGCGGAGATTACCAGAAGTATTACGAAGAGATGTATCAGAAATAAAACGCTGGACAGGAAAAGGGGCTGCTGCGGCAGATGTCTGTGAGAGGACTGTGCCGCACAAGCCCCCGCTTGTGTTCTGTAAGGAGGAACGATGAAAGGTATTATTCTTGCCGGAGGTTCCGGCACAAGACTGTATCCACTGACAAAGGCAGTGTCCAAACAAATTCTGCCGGTCTATGACAAACCGATGATCTATTATCCGCTGTCTACGCTGATGCTGGCGGGCATCCGGGAGATACTGATCATATCTACGCCGCGGGATCTCCCCGTATTTGAAGAGTTGCTCGGAAGCGGAGAACAGCTTGGACTGAAGCTTTCCTATGCAGTACAGGAGTCGCCGCGCGGTCTGGCTGATGCGTTTATTATCGGCGAACCGTTTATCGGCACAGACAACGTTGCATTGGTTTTGGGCGATAATATTTTCTATGGACAGAGCTTTTCCGACATGCTTCGAAGAGTCGCCTCAAGAAAAGAGGGAGCAACGATCTTTGGATATTACGTGAGAGATCCGCGGGAATACGGTGTGGTGGAGTTCGATCAGGAAGGAAAAGCGATTTCGATCGAAGAAAAACCGGAGCATCCGAAGTCCAATTATGCAGTGCCGGGCCTTTATTTTTATGACAATGATGTAGTGGAGATCGCAAAAAATGTCAGGCCGTCCGCACGCGGTGAAATAGAGATCACAAGTGTAAATAATGAATATTTAAGAAGAGGAAAGCTCCATGTCGAGACGATGGGGCGCGGATTTGCATGGCTTGATACGGGCAGTCACGATTCACTGCTCGATGCGGCAGACTTTGTTGCGGCGTTCCAGAAGCGTCAGGGCCTTTACATTTCCTGCATCGAAGAGATCGCTTATAAGAGAGGCTTTATTACAAAAGAGCAGCTGATCGAACTGGCTCAGCCGCTGATTAAGACTGCTTACGGCAAATATATGATTGAAATTGCAGAAGGACTGTGATCCGGTACAGCGGAGAACAGAATCGGATAGACTTGATAGTAAGGAAGTAAGAAGATGGGTAAGATAACAGTTGAGACTTGTGGAATAGAAGGATTGAAGATTATTACGCCGGCGGTGTTCGGAGATGACCGCGGCTATTTTATGGAGACGTACAACTACAACGACTATAAGGCTGCCGGAATCGACCAGATTTTTGTGCAGGATAATCAGTCGGCATCGAAAAAAGGCGTACTTCGCGGCCTGCATTTTCAGATTAATTTTCCGCAGGATAAGCTTGTGCGCGTTGTATCCGGCGAGGTCTTTGACGTGGCGGTTGATCTGCGCAGGGAGTCGCCGACTTACGGGCAGTGGCACGGGGAAATACTGAGCGCGGAAAACAAAAAGCAGTTCTTTATTCCGAAGAATTTCGCGCATGGGTTCCTGGTGCTCTCCGATTATGCGGAGTTTGCGTATAAGTGTACCGACTTCTATCATCCGAATGATGAGGGCGGGATCCGGTATGACGATCCGGATATTGCTGTCAAGTGGCCGATTTCCGAGGGCATGGAGCTGATCATGTCGGAGAAGGATACAAAGTGGGGCCGCTTAAAGGAGCTGGTATGAAAAAAATTTTTTCACTGCCGGCCGAGATCTATCAGAGCAGGAAAATGATATACAAGCTGGCGAAGAATGATTTTAAGACAAAGTTTGCGGGTTCTTATCTCGGCATTATCTGGGCGTTTATCCAGCCGGTAGTGACGGTGATGGTATACTGGTTCGTATTTACAGTCGGATTCCGGGGAGGGAGCGAATCCCTTCCCGTGCCGTTTGTACTGTATCTCGTAGCGGGCATTGTTCCATGGTTCTTTTTTCAGGAAGCCTTAAACGGAGGAACGAATGCACTGATCGAATATAATTATCTCGTAAAAAAAGTCGTCTTTAATATCAGCGTACTCCCGGTCGTTAAAATGATATCTGCACTGTTTGTCCATATGGCTTTCGTGTGTTTTGTCATTGTGCTGTACTGTCTGTACGGATATTTCCCGGATCTGTATTATCTTCAGATTATCTACTATTCGGGCGCGCTTTTGCTGATGACGCTCGGCCTGTGCTATGCGACCAGCGCTGTCGTGGTTTTTTTCCGTGATCTTACACAGGTGATCAATATTTTACTGCAGGTAGGGGTCTGGCTGACTCCGATCATGTGGATCGCAGAGGAAATGCTGGCTGACCATCAGAAACTGCATCTGATCCTGAAACTGAATCCGGTCTATTATATTGTGTCCGGATACCGGGATGCATTCATTTACAAAAACTGGTTTTGGGAACATCCGCTTTGGACAGTATACTTCTGGTGTTTTACAGTGATCACATTCCTGTTCGGAAGCTGGATCTTCCGGCGCCTCCGCGTACACTTTGCGGATGTGCTTTGAGCCGTGCAAAAATATCGAACGCCATAACGGCTGCTTGCAGCGGGGAATGGCGGCAGATATTTTTATAGGGCGAATGCCCGCGACCGAGATGAAGCGGAGCGGAATCGAGGTGCACGGCTCAAAGCATATGAAAGGGAGCTGAAAGAACGCAAAAATATCGAACGCCATAACGGCTGCTTGCAGCCGGGAATGGCGGGAGGAAGCAAAGCGGAATCGAATTTTAACAGATTGAAGGAGAGATACGGTGAATTCTGATATTGCGATCCGTGTGGACCATGTCACAAAAATATACAAATTATATAATAAGCCGTCTGACCGCTTGAAGGAAAGCCTCGGGCTTTCCAGAAAGGTCAATTTTCAGGAGAAATACGCGCTGAACGGCATCAACTTTGAGGTGAAAAAGGGAGAGACGGTAGGGATTATCGGGACGAATGGCTCGGGAAAATCCACGATCCTGAAGATCATCACGGGTGTTCTGAATCCGACGCAGGGCGAAGTACAGGTGGACGGAAGGATTTCTGCACTTCTTGAGCTCGGAGCTGGATTTAATATGGAGTATACAGGTGTGGAAAATATCTATCTGAACGGCACGATGATGGGCTTTTCAGAGGAAGAAATCGACGCAAGGCTGGAGGATATCCTGTCTTTTGCTGATATAGGGGACTATGTATACCAGCCGGTCAAGACGTATTCAAGCGGTATGTTTGTCCGGCTGGCTTTTGCTGTCGCGATCAATATTGATCCCGAAATCCTGATTGTGGATGAGGCTCTGTCTGTGGGCGACGTGTTCTTTCAGGCGAAGTGTTACCGCAAGTTTGAAGAATTTAAGAAACAGGGGCGGACGATCCTGTTTGTCAGCCATGATCTGGGGAGCATTACAAAATACTGTGACCGCGCGATCCTGTTAAATCAGGGCGACCGGATCTTTGAAGGCACGCCTAAAGAGGCTGTCGATATCTATAAAAAGGTTCTCGTCCACCAGTTCGATCCTTCTGAACTGGAAACGGATTCCAGAATGAATGATGTGGAAGACGTCTCCCGGAACTGGAAGGATTCTGTCACAGCAAATCCGCAGCTGATCGAATACGGAGAGAAGAGTGCGGAGATCGTGGATTATGCGGTCCTGGATGATAATGGACTGATTACGAATACGCTGATGAAGGGAAGCGAATTTTCCGTGCGCATGAAGGTGCTGTTCCACGAGGAGATCCGGGAACCGATCTATGCGTTTACGATCAAGAACCTGCAGGGAATCGAGATTACCGGAACGAATACGATGTATGAAAAAGCAGACGTGCAGGGGAGAAAAGCGGGAGAAGTCCAGGAAGTGACCTTTACGCAGCGTCTGGACCTTCAGGGCGGAGAATACCTGATTTCTCTTGGATGTACGGGATACCGGAACGGCGAGTTTGCCGTTTTCCACCGGCTGTACGACGTCTGCAGCCTTATGGTGATTTCTGACCGGAATACGGTGGGTTACTATGACATGAATTCAAAGGTGACGCTTTCATGATAAAGGAGCAGATATGGCGATACTGAATCTGGATTATTATAAAGGGGAAGACTTATACTCAGACGGAGACGTAGAGAATGAGGTGCTGGAATATGCCAGGAAAGGTCCTTTATCCGGGGATCTTGGAGATGTGAAATTTCCAGTGCTGTACCATCTTTCAAAAGTCCGTGAAAATATTCTGAACTGGTATCCGTTTAAAGAAGGGGCCAGTGCAATTGAGATCGGTTCCGGGTGCGGAGCGATCACAGGGCTTCTGTGCCGCCGCCTTTCCAGGGTCGTCTCCGTAGAGCTTTCAAAGCGGCGTGCCCAGATTAACTATACACGGCATAAAGAGCTGGAGAATCTCGAGTTGTATGTCGGCAATATGAACGACATGGAATTTGGCCGGAAGTTTGATTACGTGATCTTAAACGGTGTTTTTGAGTATGCAATGAGCTTTACGCCGTGCGAAAGACCATACGAGACATTTCTGCAGAATATCAGCCGTTTTCTGAAACCGGACGGCGTGATACTGATCGCGATTGAAAACCGCTTGGGACTGAAATATTTTGCGGGAGCGCCGGAAGACCACACAGACGGTTACTTTGACGGGCTGCGCGGATATGAGGGCAATCATTCTGTGAGGACGTTTTCACGGGGAGAATGGGAACAGCTGATGCAGCGCTGTGGTTTTTCCTGCTATAAGTTTTATTATCCGTACCCGGACTATAAATTTCCACAGGAGATTTTTACAGATCTCTCACTTGGCGGGCAGAAATATGGCCGTCCTTCCTGGAACTTTACGAAATACAGGATGGCGCTGTTTTCGGAAGAGAAGATGGCAGCTGCGCTGCAGCAGGAGGGTGTGATGGCGCAGTTTGCCAACTCTTTTCTGATCGAAATGAGCCGCACACAGCCTGAGCGAGACAGAGAAGTCCTGTATGCAAAGCTGGGTATCGACCGGTCGCCGGAATTTGCGGCGGCTACTGTGATCGAGCAGAGGGGAGACAAAAAATACGCTGTCAAGATTCCGATGGAGGAAAAGGCAGAGAAACATATCAGACATCTGCTGGATGCTGCGGGAACGTACGATACGTGGCAGCCGCTTCCGGGAAAAGCGGAAGGAAAGAATGCTGTATACCCCTTCCTTTCCGGAAAAAGCCTAGGACAGAAAGCCGCTTTGGCGGTGCAGAACGGGGATATGGACGAAGTAAAGCGGCTGCTTGATGAGGCGGCCCTTCTCTGCAGCGATAAGGGACTGCGTCACTGCCGTGCAGAAGAGATGACCGAAGAAGAGCGAAAGCAATTTTGCGAGGTGTTCGGTGATCATGAACTGGAGGCGGTTGCAGTGTGTGTTTCTCCGGCCAATATTGATCTGATCCTCGATAATATCTTCGAGCCGGAAGAAGCTGGCGGACGGTATCAGGTCATTGACTGCGAATGGATATTTGACTTTCCGGTGCCGGTTTCCTTCCTTTTGTGGCGGGCGGTCAATGAACTGTACAGTACACAGCCCTCGCTTATGCAGCTTTATCCGAAGGAAAAACTGCTGGGAGAATATGGGATCACGCCGGAAATGTCCGGTGTATTCCACCGGTGGAGCACTTATTTTGCGGAAGAATATGTGGGCGCGAACCGCCTTTTGAAACGGAGCATACCGGAGATTGGCGTATCGATCGAGGAATTCCGGCAGAAAATGAAGGAACGGGACTATATGATCTGCCAGCTGTTTATCGATACGGGAAACGGATTTACGGAAGAACAGAAGCTGGTAAAAGAGATTCCGATGACGGATGGGACTTTTTCTGCTTCCTTCGATCTGCGGGGATTCGAACAGATACAGGCCCTGCGTTTTGACCCGCTGGAGGGCAGGCCGTGTATCTGCAGGATAGACGGGAGCACAACGACAGCAAAACTGTCGGCAGAGAATGCGGCTGCGAAAACGGAGGACGGCGATCTGTTTTTGACGACGGATCCGAT
>DVHT01000026.1 GCA_018711885.1 Candidatus Choladousia intestinipullorum
AAGAAAAATAAATTATTATACCTATATGGCGACGGCTCCGTCGAAAGAACTTCCGGAATATATAGCGCAGTCTAAAACGTTGCCGTATTTTCATGAGATTGCAGAATTCTCAAAAGAAATAATGAAAAAACAGGCAAAATATGCCATCGAGCTGTTTAAAAACAAATAAAAACAGTTGATAAAATGCTCTCTGGTTGCTATCCTATGGATGATGAATAAAAACGAACAAGATCAATTGAAACAGGAGGAAATAGAATTATGTTGGAAACCGGTATGAAAGCACCTGATTTTACACTGCCTGATAAGGACGGCAATCCTGTGAGCCTTTCTGATTTTCTGGGGAAGAAAATCGTTCTTTATTTTTATCCGAGAGACAATACGCCAGGCTGTACGAAGCAGGCATGTGCCTTTGCCGCCAGCTATGAGCAGTTCCGGTCGAAGGATATCGCAGTGATCGGCATCAGCAAGGACAGCACCGCTTCCCACCTGAAGTTTGCGCAGAAGTATGATCTGCCGTTTATTCTGCTGTCTGATCCGGAACTTCAGGCGATCCGCGCGTACGATGTCTGGAAGGAAAAGAAGCTTTACGGAAAGGTGAGCATGGGAGTCGTGCGCACTACTTACATTATTGATGAGCAGGGGAATATTGAAAAGGTTATGCCAAAAGTCAAGCCCGATACAAACGCGGCTGAGATTCTTGCGTATCTCGCAGGAGAGGAAACACGATGAGGATTATCATTTCTCCGGCCAAGAAAATGAAGGCGGATACGGACAGCCTGGCGTGGCGGGAGCTGCCTGCGTTCCTTCCGCAGACGGAAGAGCTGTGCGGTGTGTTGAGGAGCATGTCCTACGATGAACTGAAAAAGCTCTGGAAATGCAATGAACAGATTGCCGCACTGAATATGGAACGGCTTCAGCATATGGATCTTCGCAGCCGTCTGACGCCGGCAGTCCTGTCGTATGAGGGCATTCAGTATCAGTACATGGCCCCTGCTGTTTTTGCTGACTGCGAATTGGAGTACATTCAGGAGCATCTCAGGATTCTGTCCGGGTTTTACGGCCTTTTAAAGCCATTCGACGGAGTGACGCCGTACCGGCTGGAAATGCAGGCAAGGCTCAGGACGGAAGCTGCGAAAGATCTTTATGCTTACTGGGGCGGCCGCCTTGCTGCGGCGCTTTTTGCAGAAACAGACTGTATTATCAATCTGGCCTCAAAAGAATACAGCGTCTGCGTATCCAGATATTTGCCGGATTCTGTCCGGTTTATTACCTGTGTGTTTGGGGAAGAGAAAGAAGGAAAAGTGATCGAAAAGGGGACGATCTGCAAGATGGCTAGAGGCGAGATGGTGCGTTATCTGGCGGAAAACCAGATCACGGATCTGGATGGAATCCGGGCGTTTAACCGGATGGATTACCATTTTGACGCAGGATGGTCTGACGATCAGACATTTGTCTTTCTGCAAAGCAGCAGCAAGGATGCCGAAAATGAGAAGGCAGAGAGGGAGAAGCGGGGATCCTGACAGTTTACATTTTATAAAAATTCTGCTAAAATTTATAATTATTCTATAAATCAGCAGGAGGTAACATAATGTCAGGCAATACGATTAAGATTTTACTGGCCATGATCTGCTACATGCTTATCGTGATCGGAATTGGACTGTATTTTGCAAAACGGGCCCAGGCAAACTCGGAGAACTACTTTCTGGGCGGGCGTTCTCTTGGACCGTGGGTTGCTGCAATGAGCGCCGAAGCTTCTGATATGAGCGGCTGGCTTCTGATGGGGCTGCCGGGAGTGGCGTACTGGAGCGGGGTTTCTGACGCGGCATGGACAGCGATCGGCCTTGCGGTGGGGACTTACATAAACTGGCTGATCGTGGCGAAGCGGCTGCGCCGGTATTCGGCGATTTCCGGCGATGCGATCACAGTTCCGGATTTTCTCAGCAATCGTTTTCACGAGAAAAACAAGGTGATCCTGGGGATTTCAGCAGTGTTTATCCTCGTATTTTTTACTGTGTATGCGTCAAGCTGTTTCGTTACCTGCGGGAAGCTGTTTTCTACTCTGTTTGGTGCTTCCTACCATTCCATGATGGTCGCCGGAGCAGTCTTTGTAGTGGTGTACACTTTTATCGGCGGTTTCCTTGCGGAAAGCGCGTCCGATTTTATGCAGGCGATGGTTATGATCATTGCGCTTCTCGCCATTCTGATTTTAGGCATCAGCCAGGCGGGCGGAATTGGAGCTGTGATTGATCATGTAAAAGAGATTCCGGGATTTTTGAGTTTCTTCGGGATTGCGACGCCAAAGACGGATGCGGAGGGAGTGCAGGTTGCCGTAAATGGTGCAGCACAGTTTGGCGAAGCAGGAAAGTACGGATTTCTCACGATCATTTCTACCCTGTCCTGGGGACTTGGGTATTTCGGCGTTCCGCAGGTGCTTCTTCGCTTTATGGCGATCCGTAAAGAGGAAGAACTGAAAAAGTCCCGGAGAATTGCCAGCGTCTGGTGTGTGATCTCCCTGTTTGCCGCCGTCATGATCGGTGTGATCGGCCGGGCTTTATTTCCGGCAGAACCTTCTCTGGCCTCTGCGAGCGGCGCAGAGAATGTGTTCATTGTGCTCTCGCAGCATCTGCTTCCGCCGGTTCTGGCTGGTGTGATCATGGCAGGGATTCTGGCAGCGACGATCAGTTCATCGGATTCCTACCTTCTGATCGCAGCATCCGCATTTTCGAAAAATATCTATGAAGGAATCCTGAAAAAAGGAAAGGCAGACGATAAGAAGGTCATGAATATCTCAAAAGCCGTGCTGCTTCTGATCGCTCTGGTAGGTCTGGTGATCGCGTGGGATGAAAACAGTGTGATTTTTACGCTGGTATCCTTTGCCTGGGCAGGATTCGGAGCAACCTTTGGTCCGGTCATGCTGTTTTCTCTGTTCTGGAAAAGAATCAACAGATCCGGTGCTGTCGCAGGAATGCTGGCCGGTGGTATTTCTGTCTTTGTATGGAAAAATCTGCTCAGTCCGCTGGGCGGCGTCTGGGGAATTTATGAACTGTTCCCGGCGTTTGTCATTTCCTGTATCTTTATCGTGGCGGTTTCTCTCTGTACGAAAGAACCGGATAACGAAATTGTAAGAGAATTTGAAATGGCAGCAGGAAGCCGGACTGAAAAGTAACACCTCGATGTGAAAGAAAGGCGGCAGATGATGTATCATTCGATAGAAGCGGCAGTAAGAGATTGTTTCGGAGACGGTGTATCCGTTGTGCGGTCAGACAGCATACCGGGCGGCGACATTAATCGCGCATACAGAATGGAGCTTTCTTCCGGGGACTGGATTTTTGTGAAAACGAATACTATCCATAACATCAGATTTTTCCTGACGGAATCAAAAGGCCTGGAGGCTCTGCGTTCTGCGGGGGAAGTTGGCGTTCCGCATGTATTCGGGGCCGGGACGGACAGGCAGAGAAATGTTTCGTTCCTTGCCATGGAATATATCAGGAGCGCTCCCAGGATCAGGACGTACTGGGAGACTTTCGGGCATGAACTGGCGAAGCTTCACAGAGCAGAATGCCGGTCGTTTACGGTTTCGGGAGAGAACAGTGGGAAATATGGATTTTCGGAGGACAATTATATCGGCGCCAGTCCGCAGAACAATCATCCGAAAGATACGTGGATTGATTTTTACAGAGAATGCCGGCTATTGCCGCAGATTGCCATGGCAGAGAGATACTTTGATCCGTCTGTCAGAAAAAAAGCCGGGCGGCTGCTGGACCATCTTGGGGACTACCTGAGGGAGCCGGAATTTCCGTCCCTGCTTCATGGAGACCTTTGGAGCGGCAATATGATCTGTGGTAGTGACGGAAAAGCGTGGATTATAGATCCGGCTGTTTACGTCGGCGACTGCGAAGCCGATCTGGCTATGATGCAGCTGTTTGGAAACCCGCCGGAATCTTTCTTTGCCGCATACAGTGAGATCATCCCGATCGACCGGAAGGGATACAGAGAGCGCAGGAAACTGTATGACCTGTATCAGTTGCTGAACCATCTGAATCTGTTTGGGCAGATGTATCTGAGCAGTGTAGTCGAAATTTTGGAACGGTATATTTGAAATAGAATAACATACGATTACGGTTTTGTCGGCAGTGGAAACTGCCGGCTTTCTTTACTGCCGGTCACCTGAAAAGCTTTTCCAGAGCGACCAGAACGCCGTCTTCCTCATTGGAAGGACACACGTTTTTGGCGGCTTTTTTGACGCCTTCCGGTGCGTTTTCCATGGCATAGCTGTACCCGCAGTACCGCAGCATTTCGATGTCGTTGCCGCCGTCACCGAATGCAGCGCACTGTGCGGGGGAAATTCTCCAGCGCCTGGCGAGACGCTGAAGGCCGGACGCCTTATGGCAGCCCGGCAGGATCAGGTCAATAGAACCGTGGCCGCTTGTGACGGGTTCCACCTTTCCTTTTAACCGCTCCCGGAGAATATTATAATAGAAATACGTTTTTTCATCCGGGACGGACGGTGCAAACTTCAGTATCTGGTCGTCTACCTTCTTGAAATCATCCGTCCACTGCAGGCGGTGATAATAAATACTGGTGAGGTCAAAGAACTCCTGATTTACCGTTCCCTTTTCGCAGTACGCACTGCTTAACCCGCACAAAACGTTTTTGATTTCGGGGTACTCTCTGCATACGTCGATTACAAAGTCAGTGGTTTCTTTTGGAATATCGGCGGTAAATACCAGTTCTTTGCGGTCTTTTACGAACGCGCCGTTTTCAGCTACAAACGATAAGTCGTCATAATACCCGGGAAACAGGTCTCTCAGCTGATAGTATTGATTTCCGCTCGCTACAACGAAATGGCAGCCGGCGTCTTTCATGCGTGAAAGGATGCGCCGGAAGCGCGGGATATCGTATGTGTAGTCGGAGCGGACAAAGGTGCCGTCGATATCGACGGCTACTAACTTGATTGCATTTTCCATAAGTCTTACACCTCAGATCGAAAACTGTTCTCTATTACTCCCGGAAGCAGATCATAAATAGAGCCGTTTACTTTTCTGTCAAATAATGATTTTATTTCCAGCAGCTTTTTCCAGCGCGGCACTGTGGGGGGCGGCGTCCCGTATCGAAGCGCCACGTCGACAAACCTTTTTTCTAAAAGACAGAATCCTGTCGGGAGCGCAAGCGCGTCGCATAGCTGTACCAGCCTGTCGTAATCGTCATATACTGCATTTCTGATAAAATGATCCATAAATTGATAGTCTTCTGCCGTTACATCAAATTTGCCGATCGACGTAGCAATATCCTGTATCATAAAAGCGTGCGAAATACAGATCTGCGCAGCTTTTTTCCAGTTCCGCTTCATACAGAAGCGGTAGCCGTCGATCAAATGCTTCTCGGACGTTACGCCGGCGTAGCGCCCGATATCATGCAGCAGCCCGAAACAATACGCTTTTTCGGCAGACAGATCCGCGCACTGAGCGGCGATATTTCTGCATGCCTGCGCGACAAAACGGGAGTGGTCTACCCATTGGCCGGGGTTTAACATACCCGCTCGCCTTAATTCTGTTTCTGCTGTGCTGCTGTTTAACTTAACAATCTCCTGCATAATATGCGACAACATCCATAAAATCTTTCGGTTCATCAAAGGTCAGCGAGAGCGGCAGAAGCTTTCCGTTTTTCTGATACTGCTGTGTCAATGCATGCTGGACCTCATATTGTCTGGTAATATCGGTTTTTCTGCCGTCGGGGGAAAGCATCATGACCCTGCCGCGGCATCGGTTCACTGTTTCTAAAAAGCCTTTTAAATTCATGACAGTTATTTTTATCATACCACACACCTCCTGATAGCCGTTTTCTTTATGACTATTATTATAGTGCCTGATAGATAGAGATACTATCTTCTTCCTGTCACTTTTTGTTATGATTCTGCCATTTTTTCCGGTATTCCAGAGGCGTATCCCCAGTGGCTCTGTGAAAGACTTTTCCAAAATAGCTGGGACTGCCAAGTCCGCAGAAATAGCCGATCTCAGTGACGGATTTTTCACTGTTGGCCAGCATCTGGCATGCCATCTGTATGCGGTAGCTTTTCATATATTCGACGGGGCTCATATGCAGGCAGTTCTGGAAAACCCGGTAACATTCCCGTTCGCTCAGAAAGGCAGCTTTTGCGAGTGCCTCAACAGAGACTTTCTCAGAGAAATGCTCGTGGATATAGAGCATCATCGTTTTTGCTTTCTCGGCTATCCTTCCTGCCGGGCGCGAGGACTCCTGAAGAACAGGAGTGCATATCCGGAATAACTGGATCCAAATCTGTGACAGGGCCTCCCGGATCTTTATTTCGTAGCCGAACCCATTTTCTGACAGCCGGAACGCTTTGCGGATCAGATCAAGGATGGATGCCTGCTCCGGGATATCCGGATACAGCGCGGCCATTTCCAGCTGGGAAGCGGTAATAACCGGCATGATGTATTTTTGCTCGATCAGGTTCCCGCGGCTGCCGGCGATCAATTCGGGCTCAAAAATGTGGAGCAGCTGTATGTTTTTTTCCTTGCGTGTCAGAATCTCTGTCTTGTGCAGGATGTTAGAGTTAATAAAACCGCCGGAACCGGCCGGAAATACAAGGATTTCACTGGGTGTATAGTATTTGATTGTCCCGCTTTCTATGAAAAACAGTTCTATGGCATTGTGCCAGTGCCACGGGACAAAGGATTCTCCGTAGTAATCCAGCTCAGCCCGCGAGGCGAGATAGGGGAAATCCGGCGTGGCATACGGCAGTTTTTCCTCTTTGCTGCCTGTCTGAAATTCTAAACTGCGGATAGTTTTCATTATATTATGCCTCCACGGCTTATTATATCATATTTCTGTATCAAAAAAATACAAAAAACTACTGGATATTTCAAAACACATATGTTACAATTATGTTACAAAATATTAAAATTAAAACAAAAAAGTATTACGCATTGGTTTGGTGATTTAGAAATATGGGTATTTTTTGGAAAACGATAACTAGAAGAGTGCCGGCGCAGCCCAGGGTGAAAAGACTTGACCCTTCTGTCCTGAGACGGATCGTATTATTTGCAGAAAGCGTAGAACTGCCGAAGCGTCCTGCCCGGATCCGTGTGAAGCTGCTTGACCTGACAAAAAAACAGACAGGCGGGAAAATGGGTTCTGCTCCCTATTATCTGCTCGTATATTCAGACGGGCAGGAGCACGGGTGTCTCAATGCAGGATTTGCAGCGGGGCAGACCGCTTCGTACCTGCGCTTTATGGGGCTTGCGGCGGTGGTGCCGTACAGCCTGCCGGGGTGGGTGCATCAGGATAAAATTGTCGATTCGCTGACGGCCGAAATGGAAGACGGGAGTTCCGACCAGGGAACAGTCCGGGATCTGGATCGGGATATGGTCTGCAGGGCAGTCATTGCCTTCGGCCATACGCTTTCAGGTGCTTTTGGCCGAAAACAGCAGGAACCGGCGGAGCGTCCGTGCGTATACAGAGATTTTCGCGATAAATGGGCGGACGAAGTGCTGAAATATACGAAAGGGCGGTTTCCGATGCGCATGGCGGCGATCCGTATTGAGTGCCGGGAAGACAGGATCTGTCTGATGAAAAAGGCAGGGGGAAGCAGGAAAACGGCCGTATCAGAGCTGGAGGCCGGAATTGCGGCAGCCAATATTATGACTGCGGCAGAAGAACTCTGGATGGAACTGGCGGTCGTGGATACCGGGGAAAAACGCTGTCTGATCAGTATCTGCCGCAGCCGGGATCTGCCCGGGATCGAAAAAGCAGCACAAGAGACTGCGCTGAAACAGGCGGCGGCGAGAAAAGCAATCAGTTATTAAAGGGGAGTTTTGTTACATATAGATGCAGAAAAGCTGCTGCGGAAAATCCGCAGCAGCTTTTTGTGAATACTGCTGAAATGTCAGAATCAAGCTTTGCCTTCGCTGCCAAGAACGTCTTTGATCTTGTGAGCTACTACAGCCTTAACGTTTGCACGTCCGACTTTCAGATAATCGCGCGGGTCAAAGATAGAAGGATCTCTGAACAAAGTCTCGCGGATACCTGCTGTCAGGCCAAGACGAAGGTCGGAGTCGATGTTGATCTTGCAGACTGCAGAACGGGCTGCTTCACGAAGCTGGTCTTCCGGAACGCCGATAGCATCCTTAAGAGCGCCGCCGTTTGCGTTGATGATCTTAACGTATTCCTGCGGAACAGAAGATGCGCCGTGAAGTACGATCGGGAATCCCGGAATTCTCTTCTCGATCTCATGCAGGATATCGAAGCGAAGCTGCGGTTTTGTACCCGGTTTGAACTTGAATGCGCCGTGGCTTGTACCGATCGCGATTGCAAGAGAGTCAACGCCGGTTCTGGAAACGAATTCCTCAACCTCATCCGGCTGTGTATAGGAAGAATCTTCAGCAGATACCTTTACATCATCTTCGATACCGGCCAGTCTTCCAAGCTCGGCCTCAACTACTACGCCGTGAGCATGAGCATATTCAACAACTTTTTTTGTCACTTCAATGTTCTCTTCAAACGGGAAATGAGAACCGTCGATCATGACAGATGTAAAGCCGCCGTCGATGCAGGATTTGCAGATTTCAAAATCTGCGCCGTGATCCAGATGCAGAGCGATCGGGATATTCGGGTTCTCGATAAGAGCTGCCTCAACCAGTTTTACAAGGTATGTGTGGTTCGCATATTTTCTTGCACCTGCAGACACCTGAAGGATGATCGGGGAATTCAGTTCTCCTGCTGCCTCTGTGATTGCCTGTACGATTTCCATGTTGTTTACATTGAATGCGCCGATGGCGTATCCGCCTTCGTAAGCTTTTTTGAACATTTCAGTAGTTGTTACTAAAGCCATTGGTTTAATCCTCCTTATATAAGTTTGAATGTATTTTACCACATATTTAATGTATTTACGATATATTTTTATCAAAATTCCAATTTTTTTTCAGGGAAAAAGTAAAACAGAAATGAAAAAAGATTCCGATTTTAACGGAATCTTTGAGAGCGCGAGACGGGATTCGAACCCGCGACCCTCGCCTTGGCAAGGCGATACTCCACCACTGAGCCACTCGCGCATATGAATTTACTTTTTTGAAGTGTTCTGTGCGTTCCACCGAACATTGAATACTATACTATATGTTTTTGACTCTGTCAACAAGTTTTTTAATTTTTTTAAAAATTTTTTCAAATGGTGTGCTGCACCATTCCGGAACAGAGATTTCCATGTGAGGACTGCTCTGAACAGACGATGCAGCACTTGCGGCAGACAAAGAAAGTTAAGATCTCAGTACAGTTGTGTCCGGAACCTGTCCCGTCTTTTCAGCAAGGAATTTTTCGACCTCGTCCAGTGTCGGAAGCGACGGCATCGCGCCCATCTTGGAAACAGTCAGCGCGGCCGTATGGTTGGCAAAACGAAGTGTCTCCTCGTATCCCCATCCGCAGCTCAGACCAACCGAGAGCGCGCCGACAAAGGAATCGCCGGCAGCTGTCGGGTCAACGGCCATAATGTTTTCTGCACATGGGCTGTAGAATACGCCGTCTTTTTCGGTGTCAAGGATAGCGCCTGCATCGCCCAGTGTGATCAGGACATTTTTTACGCCTTTCGCTTTCAGCGCCGCCGTTGCAGCTTTGGCTTCGTCCATATTTACATTTTTTCCGTCATGTGAGATCCGGATGCCGACCATATCGTACGCTTCATGCTCATTTGGAGAAATATAAGCCAGATGAGAGAGCAGCTCGTCGGAGAGCGGTGCGCTCGGCGCGGAATTCAGCATTACCGGTACGCCTTTTGCATAAGCATAAGAAGCTACCAGTTCATTGATCTCCATCGGAATCTCAAGCTGCAGAACAACAAGATCGTATTCGGCGATCTGCTCCTTTAAAAAGGCTACATCGTCCGGTGTGATGCTCATGTTGGAACCGGACAGTACGATGATCCGGTTCACAGTTTGCCTGCCGGGAGCCTCTTCAAGAATGATAACGCTGCAGCCAGACGGCAGTTTGTCATCATACAGAACGTATTCCGTATTGATACCGGCTTCTTTGCAGGTCTTGATCATGTCTTCTCCGTTGCTGTCATGGCCCAGTTTTCCGACCATTGTGACGTCTGCTCCGAGACGGGCCATCTGTACCGCCTGATTTGCCCCTTTTCCGCCCGGGGCCTTTGAAAAGGTTCCGCCCAGAACCGTCTGGCCCTCGCGGGGGAACACCTCAGTAGTGGCAATCTGATCCATTACGAAGCTGCCGACTACCAGTATTTTTGGTTTTGCCATTTTGAATGACTCCTTTCTGTTGTATAGGAATATGTTAAGAATATCAAAAAATATCAGAAAAATCAAGAATGCTTCGAAGAAAAACTCTGCCAAGATTGACGGCAATGGTGGTTTATTATATACTGAATATCAACTTGAAAAAGGAGACAAAGAAATTACAAATGTTGTCAAAAATTAAGATCAGCTCATGTATCATTGCAGTGCTTGGAAGTGCGGTTCAGGCTTTTGGTCTGTACAATATCCATGCCTTGTCCGGCGTGACTGAAGGCGGCATTCTGGGATTGACACTGCTGCTGGAGCACTGGTTTCAAATCTCGCCTTCTGTTTCCGGTCTGGCGGCGAACGGAATCTGTTATGTGATGGGCTGGAAGCTGCTCGGCAAAGTGTTTCTTGTATATTCCGCGATTGCTTCTGCCGGTTTTTCCATTGCATATACGATATGCGAACAGTTTGAACCGCTCTGGCCCCAGATCGCGGATATGCCTCTGGCAGCATCGGTACTGGGGGCGCTGTTTATCGGAGTGGGAGCCGGGATCTGCGTCAGGATCGGCGGAGCGACAAGCGGCGACGATGCGCTTGCAATGAGTCTTTCGCATCTGCTGCATGTCCGTGTGCAGTGGATCTATCTGGCAAGCGATCTTTTGGTGCTGGTGCTGTCGCTTAGTTATATTCCGGTTCGGCGGATCATGTATTCTCTTTTGACGGTCATCCTTTCCGGACAGATCATCGGGATCGTACAGCGGATCCCGCTTCCGGGACGCGAGAAAAAGAATTGACTTTTTTGCGGGACAGGCGATATAGTATAAAAATAGGAAGAAGAGACGGTTAAAACCGGTTTCAGTATTTTTGGAAGAAAGGAATTATATGGATAAGCTGGAATTTCTCAATGTATTGGGCCGCGTCCTGGCACGAGAGCTGCCGCAGGAAGAGGTCTTGAGCAATGTAGCGTATTACCGCAATTATATTGAACAGCAGGTAAGCAGAGGCAGGAGCGAAGAAGAAGTGCTGCGGGAGCTGGGAGATCCGCGTCTGATCGCAAGGACGATCCTCGATGTGGACCAGCAGAAAGAAGAGGATCCGAACGGCAGATATGATGGGTTCGGAGGATATGCCGGATACGATACGGATACTGAGACTGTCTATACCCAGGAGGCAGACGGCAGAGAAACGTATTCTTCCGGGCCGGAGCGTTCAAAGAATCCGAGATCCTGGTTCGGAGGCAGACTGAAAGTGTACGGGTTCGGATGGCGGGAATGGCTGATCCTGTTTCTGGCGGTGGCCGTTATCTTTCTTGTATTGGGAACGGTATTTGCCGTATTATGGAGACTTTTGCCGGTTATTTTGCTCATATGGCTGGTCCTGTGGCTGTACCGGCGTTTCTTCTCCTGATACTGGTTGCGAAAAAAGGGGGAAAATGCTATACTAAGCTTTGACCCATTTTATAATGAAGCTGTATGAATTCCGGAAGGAGCGGGAAAGATGAAAAAGATTGAAGATTATGTAAGAAGTATTCCGGATTTTCCGGAGCCGGGAATTATTTTCAGGGATGTGACGAGCATCCTTCAGGACGCGGAAGGTCTCAGGCTTTCCATCGACCTGATGCAGGAAAAGTTAAAAGATGTCGAATTTGATGTGATAGCGGGTACTGAGTCACGCGGATTTATGTTTGGTGTGCCGATCGCATATAACCTGCACAAGTCATTTGTACCGGTACGTAAGAAAGGAAAGCTTCCCTGTGAGACAGTATCTGCCACGTACGAACTGGAGTACGGGACAGCGGAAATCGAGATGCATAAGGATGCGATCAAACCGGGACAGAAGGTGGTTGTGATCGACGACCTGATTGCCACAGGAGGAACCGTGGAGGCTGCTATTAAGCTGATCGAGCAGCTCGGCGGCGAGGTGGTGAAGGCAGTGTTCCTGATGGAGCTTGCAGGTCTTAAAGGCCGGGAAAAGCTTGCGGGATACGATGTAGAGTCAATAATCTGTTACGAAGGAAAGTGACAATATTCACAAAGATGGTGAGCTTATATGTCGGTAGATACTAGAACGAAACAGGAGAGAATCGAAGAGATTAGAAAAGCGGATTCCAGCGTGAAAACGATGGAAGATTTTACGAGCCCGGATATCCTGTACCAGGAGCTCATAAATGGTGTCCGGAGGTATCATCCATCCGATGATATTTCGATGATCGAGAAGGCTTATAAGATCGCGTATGAAGCGCACAAGGATCAGCGCCGCAAATCGGGCGAACCCTACATTATCCACCCGCTCTGCGTCGCGATTATTCTGGCGGATCTTGAGCTTGATAAGGAAACAATCGTAGCGGGACTCCTGCACGATGTAGTGGAAGACACTGTCATGACTTCAGAGCAGCTTGCGCAGGAGTTCGGGGAAGAGGTCGCTCTTCTGGTGGACGGCGTTACCAAGCTGGGACAGTTAAGCTATTCGGCTGACAAGGTAGAGGTCCAGGCGGAAAATCTGAGAAAGATGTTCCTTGCAATGGCAAAGGATATCAGGGTTATTTTGATCAAGCTCGCCGACCGTCTCCATAATATGCGTACGCTGAAATACATGAAGCCTGAAAAACAGCGGGAAAAAGCGCGCGAGACGATGGATATCTACGCGCCCATCGCGCACCGGCTCGGTATTTCCAAGATCAAAGTGGAGCTGGATGATCTGTCCCTGAAATATCTGGAGCCGGAAGTTTATTACGATCTTGTCGAAAAAATTGCGCTGAAAAAAGATGCAAGGCAGGCGCTCGTCAACAGTATCGTCAAGGAAGTCAGCTCACACATTGAGGCTGCCGGCATCAAAGCGCAGATCGACGGCCGTGTGAAGCACTTTTTCAGTATCTATAAGAAAATGGTGAACCAGCAGAAGACGCTGGATCAGATATATGACTTGTTCGCAGTCCGCATTATCGTGGATACGGTGAAGGACTGCTATGCGGCGCTCGGCGTCATCCATGAGATGTATAAGCCGATACCGGGGCGTTTTAAAGACTATATCGCAATGCCGAAACAGAATATGTACCAGTCGCTGCATACGACGCTGATCGGACCGAACGGTACACCGTTTGAGATCCAGATCCGTACGTTTGAGATGCACAGGACGGCAGAATACGGTATTGCCGCACATTGGAAATATAAAGAAGTAGCGGACGGAAAAACAGGGGATACGCGCAAGGAAGAGGAGAAGCTTTCCTGGCTGCGGCAGGTGCTTGACTGGCAGATGTCGGATAACCGTGAGTTTATGAGCCTCTTAAAGAGTGATTTTGACCTGTTTTCGGAGAGTGTTTACTGTTTTACGCCGTCCGGTGATGTAAAGAACCTGCCGAACGGCTCCACGCCGATTGATTTTGCGTACAGCATCCACAGCGCAGTCGGCAACCGCATGATCGGTGCGCGCGTCAATGGAAAGCTGGTGACGATTGATTATGTCATCCAGAACGGCGACCGTATTGAGATCATCACGTCGCAGAATTCACGCGGACCAAGCCGCGACTGGTTGAAGATTGTCAAGAGCTCACAGGCCAAGAACAAGATCAACCAGTGGTTTAAGCAGGAACTGAAAGAAGACAATATCGTAAAAGGCAAAGAAATGCTTGCGTCTTACTGCAAATCCAAGGGAATCGTGCAGTCTGACATTATGAAGCCGGATTATATGGACCGCGTATTGTCAAAATACGGGTTCCGTGATTGGGATTCTGTACTGGCGGCACTGGGACACGGCGGCCTCAAAGAGGGGCAGGTAGTCAACAAACTGATGGAAGGCTACGAGCAGGATCACAGAAAAGAGATATCGGATGAGCAGATCATAGAAGCGGTGCAGAATGCAAAAGAGTCCTCACCGGTGCGCGTCCGGAAGTCAAAGGGCGGCATTACCGTGCAGGGGATCGACGATATCAGCGTCCGCTTTGCAAAATGCTGCCGTCCTATCCC
>DVHT01000169.1 GCA_018711885.1 Candidatus Choladousia intestinipullorum
ATCGAATAAAATCCTTTCAGTGTGCCGAAATCCAGTTTGTCCATGCCAAACGCAGCCGTAAATGCGCCAAGAGATGAAAAAACAGCGCTGATACTCTCCATTTCTCCTTTCATCTCCGGATAAAGGAAGACACAGACTACAATAAAAAATCCGATCGCAGCAGTCCAGACAGCAAAGGATTTCCACCCCTGCCTCCATTCATGTTTCATCAAAATCATATCTTCCGTCCTCCGTCTTCGTAATAGTGCAGAAAGATTTCCTCAAGATCCGGCTCTGCCACGGAAATATCCGAAACATTTCCTCTGCTGAGGACGTCCAGAAGCCGGCTGATCTCACCGCTGTAGAGAAAGCTCTGCACGCCGTCCGCGCTCTTCAGGTCACGAATACCGTCCAGACCGTTCAGCGAAACCGCCCCATGAACAATGACACGCTTCGTACTCGTCTGAGAAAGCGCTTCTACGCTGTCACAGGCGATGATGCGCCCTTCGCGGATGATTGCCGCTCTGGTGCAGTTTCTCTGAATTTCCGAAAGCACATGGCTGGAAAGAAAAACAGTCGCCCCTTCCGCATTCCGCTCTCTGAGAATATTGAAAAATTCACGCTGCATCAGCGGATCAAGTCCGCTCGTCGGTTCATCAAGGATCAGCAGCTTTGGTCTGTGAAACAGCGCGGAAACGATCGCCACCTTTTTCCGGTTTCCAAAAGAGAGTTCACTGATCTTCCGGCCGGTATCCAGCTGCAGCCTGTCACAGAGAACCATTGCTTCATCCATACTGCTTTTCCTGCGCAGCTCAGCGGACAGTTTCAGGATATCCTTTACCTTCATGCCGGGGTAAAACGCGGCTTCTGACGGAAGATAACCGACTTCTGAAAGAATCCTGTTCTTTTCGCGCCGGATATCCATTCCAAGTACCTGTGCCTCGCCGGAAGTCGGACTGATCAATCCCAAAAGTGTCCGGATGGTTGTAGATTTTCCCGCCCCGTTCGGCCCGATAAAGCCAAAAAATTCCCCTTCTTTGACTGTGAGATTCAGGTTCATGATCCCTCTTGCTTTCCCATAAAATTTTGTCAGGTCTGATGTCTGCACTGCATTCATAAGCGATACCCCTCTTAGTTCCTTTCCGATTTCTGTGCCCTACTTCCTGCGCCGTTCCTTCCCTGTAAAATCTGTTACATCAATCCGGTAGACGTTCGTCTTTGCAAGCATTTCCGGCCGGAATTCGATCGCTGCGTCCGGCGCCAGATGTTCCATGATCCTGACAAGGCCCATCCGCTTCTCTTCTTCCGTATCAAGGCGGCGGATCCTGCCGTTCCCCATGATGCTTCGGTAAGCATACGAATAACTGCAGGTATACCCGCCGGTGATGAGCTCATGCCGGCAGTCCATCTCCAGCGCAACGGACGGAGCAGCTGCAAATGCCTCTGCTTTGCGCCCCTCTTTTGCTCCGTGTATGTACAGTGTCAGCTTTACCGTATCTCTATCCGCAGCAAACTCATATCCGTAATTGACCGGGACAATGAACATGCCGTCCTGATCCGATACCCCAATCCTGACAACGTCACACTCTTCTATTATTTCCCGTAAGACAGCAGCGTCTTTTATTTCTCTTTTTGCAAGTCTCATGTCTTTCTCCTCGTCCTTCTGTTTCCTGTACTTATTCAAATTCCACACTGATCTTTACGATCTCGCTTTTCGTCCCGACCCGCATGTATGGGCCGAAAATCCCGGCGCCAGATGTCACGATATGATCCATATCTCCTGTTTTCTGGTGTCCGTATGCATTTTCCCATATCAAACCGGTCACAATATTTGCCGGAAACAGCTGTCCGTCATGCGTGTGTCCGCACAGATCCAGATCCACGCCGGCATCAGCAAGTTCCGGAAGCTCTCTCGGCTGATGGTCCATCACAATAAGCGGCTTTTCCGGATCCAGTCCCTGCACCAGCTCCTGCGGACTCTTTCTTGTCTTTCCTGATTTCTTTTCAGAGGAATAGTCCCTGCGCCCTGCCAGATAAAAGCTGTCATTGATCAGGACAGTTTCATCCTCCAGCGTCCGGATTCCTGCATCGCGAAGCAGCTCTCTCATCTTATCTCCGATCTGCACCTTTTGTCCGGAATCAAAAGTAAAGCCTGCCAGTATCTCTTCCTCATAATCGTGGTTTCCGTAGCAGGCATATACCCCATATCTGGAATCAATGCGGCTTAATTCCTCCGCGATACGCTCCGGTTCACCGATTGACTCGTATCGGTTGTCAAAAATGTCCCCGGCCAGGCAGACCAGATCCGGTTCCAGGTCATTGATCTTATCCACCATCTGTTTTACATGTTCGTATCCGATGCTGTATCCAAGATGAAGGTCCGCTGCCAGAACGATTTTCAGCTTCTGCCCGCTCAGGGACTCAGACGGTATCGAAACGGAATATTTTGTAATACGGATATTCCCCGCATTCGAACTGCCGTACAGACTGATTCCAGCCACAGCCAGAATTACCGCCCAGCCTGCAGCGGCTAACCATTTTTCCGGCTGCTGAATGCGGTTTTTTATAACCGGAATCCGCCTTGCGCACACCCGGATCAGATCCAGCGCCGCAATCAGCAGAACCAGATAAAGAAATATGCCAAGCCATCCGTTTCCGATCCGTGCGGCAAACGTCTTCAGTCCGGATTCCGGAAACAGAAAAGCCAAAAGCGGCGTCAGACAAATCAGGAGATAAAGCACCGCAGCGACAGCCCTGATCCATTTTGAGTAAAAACGCCGGAAACATGCCTGAATAAAACGGAACATCCATCTCAGCACATAAACGTTGACAGCAATATAAACGGGAGCCAGTAAGAATGCCAGCATAATGTTCCTCCTTCGCTCTTTTATCGGTCACTGTAATCCGTGATCCCTGCTCCGCTGTTTGGATGAACGGCAGAATACGCAGCATCTGCCGAAAAAATCCCGAGCAGGATGACACAGAGAATGATTGCTGTTTTCTTCGGTATCTTTTTAAATATCTCATCAAAAAACGGCGCTGCCAGATAAAGAAAGGCACACCCGCCCAGCCCGAAGACGATCAGCCCCTCGGCACAGATCCTGCCGTGCAGATTGAGAAAATATCCGGAATAATTCCACCAGTACATCTGTTTCAGTTCCCATAAAAGGAAACCGGTTATGTATTCGACTGTCCCGCAGACAAGCACGGTCATAAAAAATACGGCGAGCGGCTTATATACAAAACGTTTCAGCAATACGACGATAAGAACGCCTCCCACTCCGTAGATCGGAAGCCAGGGTCCGTGGAAAAAACCCCTGTTTACGAATACTCCGCTCCCGAACAGATGCAGAGAGACTTCCCAAAGCCATCCGATCATAGAAAACGCAAAAAAGATCAGGATCAGCGAACGGACCGAATACTTTCTCCGATAATCAATCCGGATCCACCTTTTCGTCTCCGGATTGTAAAGCGGGTGTTGTTCTGCCGGATATTCCGCTGCCTCCGACTCTTCAAAAAGAAGCTTGTCATTCAAATACTGTGCGCTGCTGTACCCCTGCCTGATCGCCTCCGCTCTCAGTACCGCGTACACCTCCGCCCATACCGTTTCTGTATAAGGATTGATCCAGACAAACCGGAGGATTCCAAGAGTAAAAAGATTCAGGATACGCCATCCCAAAAAGGAAAGATCAAGCAGAAAAGCCCGCATCTTGTTCCCGTTCATCATGCGGCGGGACAAGGCAAATGCCTCGCTGTGTCCAATATCCGGATTTTCTGCAAGGATATAAGGGACCATTTTATAAGAATATCGCTTAATGATTCCTCCGATGATCGTCAGATCCCAAAGAAAAATCAAAAAAGACCTCTCAAACATGGTAAAAGCAGTCTTTTTCCATCGTCTGACTCTCCACGGAAACAGCAGCCTTCCTGACTTGCTCTGCCCGTACGTGCGGTTTTCCAGCAGAAAACGGCATTGTCCCACTTCCAGAACATTGCTGACCAGAGCAAGGAACAGGATCATCAGTATTACTCCAAAGAGTATGATCATGCCCTCAGCCGCC
>DVHT01000170.1 GCA_018711885.1 Candidatus Choladousia intestinipullorum
ATCTTTAATCGGGCTGCGTTCCATTGCGAGCAGGTAGTCTTCTCAATGCTTCTCAATGTTTGCCGGGAATTTCGCAGCGTGTATGAATGGAAAAATCTTGACATAGAGTGCACTCTATGTTTTAAAATAAATACTGAGGTGATTGGATGAGCTACACAATTTCGCAGGCGGCGCAGAAAGCGGGGGTGTCCGTTTACACCCTCCGGTATTACGATAAAGAAGGGCTGCTGCCCTTCCTTGACAAGAAGCCGGACGGCACGAGAGTCTTCAAAGACAGTGATTTTGCATGGCTGAAGACGATCGACTGCCTGAAGGACACTGGCATGTCGATCCGGGAGATCCGTGAATTTGTCGGATTGTGCATGCAGGGGGATGCTACTCTTGCAGAGCGGCTTGCGATTCTCCGTCAGCATCAGGAAGATTTTGAGAAGAAGATGGCGGAGATGGAGCATCATCGGGAAACAATCCGCAAAAAGGTGCAGTACTATTCCGAGGCGGTAGAAGCGGGAACGGAGTCTGTGCACCTGGAAAAAGAAAAGGAGGAGCGATAAGCGATGATTTACAGAGATTTTCAGGACTTGAAGCTGTCGATGCTCGGAATGGGCACCATGCGTCTGCCGGTGGTGGACGGTGACGATACGAAGATTGATGAGGCTGCCGCTGCTGAGATGGTCGCATACGCGATGGAGCATGGCATCAATTACTACGATACGGCATGGGGATACCACAGCGGGAATTCAGAGCTTGTGATGGGGAAGATCCTCTCCGGGTATCCGCGTGAAAAATTCTATCTGGCCACAAAATTTCCGGGATACGATCTTTCCAATATGGATAAGGTCGAAGAGATTTTTGAAAAACAGCTTGAAAAGTGCCGCGTAGATTATTTCGATTTCTACCTGTTCCACAACGTATGCGAGATGAATATCGACGCGTACCTGAATGAGAAATACGGAATCTATGATTATCTGGTAAAACAGAAAGAGAACGGCAGGATCCGCCATCTCGGATTTTCCGCACACGGCAGCTATGATGTGATGAAGCGTTTCCTCGATGCCTACGGCGAGAAGATGGAGTTCTGCCAGATCCAGCTGAATTATCTGGATTGGACGTTCCAGGACGCAAAGGCAAAGGTGGAGCTGTTAAAAGAGCATGGAATTCCTGTATGGGTTATGGAGCCGCTGCGCGGCGGCCGTCTGGCGTCTCTTCCTGCAGAGCATGAAGAAACGCTGAAAGCGCTCCGCCCGGACGAGAATATTCCGGCATGGGCGTTCCGTTTCCTGCAGAGTATTCCGGGTGTGACGATGATCCTTTCCGGTATGTCCAATTATGACCAGATGAAGGACAATATCCATACGTTTGAGACGGACCGTCCGCTCGACACAAAGGAGATGGATGCGCTTCTTGCGATCGCGGATAAGATGCTGAGCAAGCGCACGCTTCCGTGTACCGCATGCCACTACTGTACGCCGCACTGTCCGCAGGAGCTCGATATTCCGTCGCTGCTCGCTCTGTATAACGAGCACATCTTTACAGAGGGCGGTTTCCTTGCTCCTATGGCGCTGTCCGCATTGCCGGAAGAGAAGCGTCCGACGGCATGTATCGGATGCCGGAGCTGTGAGGCAGTCTGTCCGCAGCAGATCAAGATTTCTGAGGCAATGGCTGATTTCGCAGAGAAGTTAAAAGGCTGAAACCAAAGAGAAAGAGATGCAGGCGGCAAAGCCTGTATGTGAGAAGGCTGGCACACGATTCCCGGAGAGGAACCGTGTGCCGGCCTCTTTCCTATTGAAAAGATAGGAATTGTGAGGTATACTTTTCTATCATGGAGGGATGATAATGAGAATATCCACAAAAGGAAGGTATGCGCTCAGACTGATGCTGGACCTCGCACGGAACGGCTCCGGCAGTCCTGTGCGGCTGAAGGATGTGGCGCGCAGACAGGAAATCTCCGAAAAATATCTGGAGCAGATTATATCTGTGTTAAATAAGGCAGGTTATGTCCGCAGTGTCCGCGGCCCGCATGGCGGTTACGTACTGCAAAGAGAGCCGAAAGAGTATACGGCAGGTATGATCCTGCGTCTGATGGAGGGACAGCTGACTCCGGTAGACTGTGCGGCAGACGGGAACAGCGACTGCACAAGGGCGGAAAACTGCGCTGTGAGGATCCTGTGGAAACGGCTGGATGACGCGGTCAGCAATGTCGTCGATCAGGTGACGCTTGCGGATCTGATGGAGTGGCAGGACGCAGACGGAAAGGAATAAGATGAGCAGGATTTTGATTCTTACGACAGGCGGTACACTGGCGGCCGCAGACAGCGACAAAGGTCTGTCACCGGGGATGCACAGCCGCGATATTTTGAAACGGATCGCGGGACTGACGGACGGGTTTGATGTGGAGGAGGAAGAGATGTTTATGCTCGACAGCTCCAACATGCAGCCGGAGGAATGGTCGCAGCTCGCCGCGCGGATTTATGAACAGCGGATAAAGTACGACGGGATCGTAGTTATTCATGGCACGGATACGCTGGCTTATACGGCCAGCGCACTGTCGTTTGCGCTGCAGGATATAGAGATTCCGGTCGTGCTGACCGGAAGCCAGGTGCCGATCGCGAATCCCATTGCTGATGCGACGGAAAACTGCCGCGGCGCGCTCCACATGGCGGCGAGCGGCTGCCCCGGGATTTATGTGGCGTTTAACCGCAGGATCATTACGGGAACGAGGGCGAGCAAGGTGCGGACGAGGAGCTTTGACGCGTTTGAGAGTATCGACTATCCGTACGCGGCCCGGATCAACAGCAGCGGCCTCGTCGTCAATCCTTCTTTTGCGGACAGAAAAAAGGGGCCGTGCGTTTTGCAGAACCGGTTCTGTATCGATGTGTTTCTGCTGAAATTGTTTCCCGGTATTTCGCCTGATATTTTTGACCGGCTTAAGGATCTCGGCATCCGCGGTGTGTATGTGGAGGCGTTCGGGATCGGAGGACTGCCGTTTGAACGGCGCAATATGGCGGCGGCGGTCCGCAGGGCGGCCGACGCGGGGATGATCGTGGCGGTCGGAAGCCAGTGTCTGTACGAGGGCAGTGATTTTACGGTCTACGAAGTCGGAAGACAGGTGCTTGGAAGCGGGGTCGTCGAGACCGGGAATATGACGACGGAAGCAGCGGTGACGAAACTGATGTGGGCCCTTGGGCAGTATGAGGACCGGGACCGTGTAGTGAAAATCATGGAAACGAACCTGCAGGGAGAACTGGGGACGACGATCGATTGGAATAAGGTCTGAGAAGGTGGCAGAAGATTATGTGGAAACTTTTGAGATATATGAAGGGGTACGGAAAAGAATCCGTCTGTGCTCCGCTGTTTAAGCTGCTGGAGGCGCTGTTTGAACTGTTTGTGCCGCTTGTGGTGGCCCGTATTATCGATGTTGGCATTGCACAGCGGGACGAAGGATATATCCTCGGCATGTGCTTTCTGATGGCGGCGCTCGGCCTGACCGGACTTATCTGCTCCATTACAGCACAGTATTTTTCGGCAAAAGCTGCCGCAGGTTTTGCGTCCAGGGTGCGCAGCAGCCTTTTTGCTCATATTCAGGCGCTGCCTTTTAGCGGGATGGATACGATCGGGACATCTACGCTGATTACAAGGCTGACCAGCGACATCAATCAGGTGCAGTCCGGGGTCAACCTGTTCCTGCGGCTGTTCCTGCGCTCTCCGTTTATTGTATTCGGCGCGATGGTTATGGCCTTTACGGTTGACGCACAGGCGGCGCTCGTGTTTGTCGTAGTGATCCCTGTGCTGTGTGTGATCGTGTTCGGGATCATGCTGATCAGCATCCCGATTTATAAGCGAGTGCAGGAGCGGCTGGACCGGGTTGTTCAGATCACGCGTGAAAATTTAAAAGGAGTGCGCGTCATCCGCGCATTCTGCAGAGAGCCTCTGGAGACTGCGGAATTTGAACGGGACAATGGGGCGCTCGTCAAAATCCAGCTTCTGTCCGGAAGGATCTCTGCGCTGATGAATCCGCTGACGTACCTTGTGATCAACGGCGGACTGCTTGCGATCCTGTACGCCGGGGCGTATCGTGTCGATGAGGGCCTGCTTCTGCAGGGAAGCGTCGTGGCGCTTGTCAACTATATGTCGCAGATTCTTGTGGAACTCGTAAAGCTTGCGAATCTGATCATCACCGTGACAAAGGCGATCGCGTGCGGCAACCGGATTCAGAAGGTATTCGATGCGCCTGCCGGAATGGAGAGCAGGACGGTGCGGGCAGATGCGCAGAATGACGAAGGGACAGTCACGGCTGCGGACGGGACAGAGAACAGCGCCGGTGATACCGTGATTGAATTTGAAAACGTACAGTTTTGCTATCAGGGGGCCGGGGCGGACTCCCTTACAGATATCAGCTTTTCTGTCAGACGCGGTGAGACCGTCGGCATCATCGGAGGAACAGGGGCAGGCAAAACGTCTCTCGTCAGCCTGATCCCGCGGTTTTACGATGTAAGAGAAGGCTGTGTGAAGATAGGCGGGATTGATGTACGGGCGTATCCGGTTGAAAAGCTCCGGAGCATGGTCGGCATGGTCCTGCAGAAATCGGTTCTGTTTCAGGGGACGATCCGCAGCAATCTGCTGTGGGGGAATGAGGCGGCGACGGACGATGACCTGCGCCGGGCGCTGCGCTTAGCGCAGGCGGAGGATGTCGTATCAGATAAAAAAGGAGGGCTTGACGCACCGGTTGAGCAGGAAGGACGCAATTTTTCCGGCGGACAGAAACAGCGGCTTGCGATCGCGCGGGCGCTCGTACGGGAGCCGGAGATCCTGATCCTGGATGACAGTGCATCCGCGCTTGATTTTGCGACGGATGCCAGACTGCGGCAGGCGATAGCAGGGCTGCCGGGAGACATGACGGTGCTGATCGTGTCTCAGAGGATCGCTTCGATCCGTCACGCGGATAAGATCATCGTACTGGAGGACGGAGAGATCGCGGGGATCGGGACGCACGAGGAGCTCCTTGCGGGCTGTGAGATTTACCGGGAGACATACGATTCCCAGTTCCCGAAGGAGGTGCAGGCATGAAAAAAGACGGACAGAAGGAAATCCTAAAGCAGGTGCTGCGCTATATCCGCCCTTATCGTGTCCTGGTGGTCTTCTCTCTTCTGGCGGCGGTGGTATCGGTGGCTCTGACTCTGTATATCCCGGTGCTGACTGGACAGGTGATCGATCATATCATTGGGCGGGGAAAGGTGGATTTTGACGCGGTCTTTTCAGTGATGCGGCGGATGATCGCAGTCATTCTGCTGACTGCGGCGGCGCAGTGGATCATGAATGTGATCAACAATAGAATTGTTTATTCCGTGTCCGGGGAAGTGCGTGCTCTGGCATTCCGGAAAATAGAGGAGCTGCCGCTTTCTTATCTTGACGCACACGGTTCAGGAGATCTGGTGAGCCGTGTGACCGCTGATGTAGACCAGTTTTCGGACGGGCTTTTGATGGGGTTCACCCAGCTCTTTACCGGTGTGGTGACCATCTTCGGAACGCTCGTATTTATGCTCTCTGCCAATGTGGGAATTACGGCCGTCGTTGTCCTGCTTACGCCTGTCTCTCTTCTGGTAGCAAGGTTTATCGCAGTAAGGACATATCAGATGTTCCGTCTCCAGTCAGAGGCGAGAGGGCAGCAGACTGCTTTTATCGATGAAATGATCGGGGGACAGAAGGTTGTGCAGGCGTATGGACAGGAAAAAAATGTCCAGGCTGCCTTTGATGAGATGAATGAGCGGCTGCGGAAATATTCGCTGCGCGCTGTCTTTTTTTCTTCCATTACGAATCCGGCGACGCGGTTTGTCAACAGCCTCGTGTATACGGGAGTGGGACTGACGGGGGCATTTGCCGTGCTGCGGGGCGCCATGACGGTGGGCCAGCTCTCCGCATTTCTTTCTTACGCAAACCAGTACACGAAGCCGTTCAATGAGATTTCCGGAGTCGTGACAGAGCTGCAGAATGCACTTGCCTGTGCCGGCCGCGTGTTTGAGCTGATCGAGGCGCCTGCGCAGAGCCCGGATCCGGAGCCGGCGGCGGCGCTGAAGGAGAGGCCGGGCAACGTGGCGCTTCGGCACGTAGATTTTTCTTATACGCCGGAGAAAAAGCTGATCGAGGATTTGAACCTTTCTGTGAAGTCGGGGCAGCGGATCGCCATCGTCGGACCGACCGGCTGCGGGAAGACGACGATGATCAATCTGTTGATGCGTTTTTACGACGTGGACGGCGGTTCCATCCAGATAGAGGGAACGGATATCCGCAGCCTGAAGCGCCGTGACCTGCGCGGCTCCTACGGCATGGTACTGCAGGATACGTGGCTTCGCAGCGGGACGATCCGCGACAATATCTGCATGGGGCGTCCGGACGCGTCTATGGAGGAGATTGTCCGGGCCGCAAAAGAAGCACATGCCCACAGCTTTATCAAAAGGCTTCCGGACGGATATGATACAGTTATTACAGAAAACGGAGGAAATCTGTCTCAGGGGCAGAAACAGCTGCTGTGCATTGCGCGCGTCATGCTCTGCCTGCCCCCGATGCTGATTCTGGATGAAGCGACTTCTTCGATCGACGTCCGGACAGAGATCCGGATCCAGAAAGCGTTCCAGACGATGATGGAAGGGCGCACAAGCTTTATTGTGGCGCACCGGCTTTCGACGATCCAGAATGCCGATCGGATTCTCGTAATGAAAGACGGCCGTATTATTGAGCAGGGGACGCATAAAAATCTTCTGGAACAGGGCGGATTTTATGCAGAACTGTACGCTTCCCAGTTTGACCGGCCGATAAATGAAATCCCGAAAATGTGATAAAATATAGTATCCATGAAGAAAGAAGGGATTGTAATGCTATTGGAAAAATATTGCTTTGACGGAAGCAAAAAACCGGATCTGAAGCTGCTGCCTGCTTCCGGCAGAGAGGACGGGGCGGATAAGAAACAGATCATCCGGAAAACGGCTGATAACCAGACCAGGATGCAGAAGCTGCAGGACAGGCTTTACGCTGACGGAAGAGAAGGGCTGATCATTCTGCTGCAGGCGATGGATGCGGCGGGAAAGGACAGCATCGTCAAGCACGTGATCGGCGGCATGAATCCGCAGGGAGTGGATGTCTACAGTTTCAAGCAGCCGAGCAGGGAAGAGCTGGCACATGACTTTTTGTGGCGGACGTCGAAATGCCTGCCCCGGTATGGGAAGATAGCAATTTTTAACCGTTCATACTACGAGGATGTGCTGGTCGTCCAGGTCCATCAGATGAATCGGTCGTACCGGATGGCAGAGCGGATCATAAGCCAGAGCGACAGGCAGTTTTTTGAAAAACGGTACGGCCACATCCGCAGCTATGAACAGTACCTGTTCGAAAACAGCTACCGCATTGTAAAAATTTTTCTTAATGTATCGAAGGAGAAGCAGAAAGAGCGTTTTCTGGAGCGGATCGATATGCCGGAAAAGAACTGGAAATTTTCGCATTCTGATCTGAAGGAACGCGCTATGTGGGAGGAGTATCAGAGCGTATACGAAGAGGTGATCTTCAAAACGGCGACAAAGAACTGTCCATGGTACGTAATTCCGGCCGACCAGAAGTGGTACGCCCGGTATCTTGTATCGGAGGCAATTTTGAAAACTCTTCGTGAGATGAATCCTCAGTATCCGGCGATGCCGGAGGAGGAAAAGCGGCTCTTAAGCGAGTGCCGCCAGGCGCTGCTGGGGGAAAATAAGCTTCCAAAAGCCGTCAATTGACGTTTCAAAAAGGAACGTGTATAGTTATATTTGGAAATTGCTGCGCCGGCGGCGCATGGAAAGGTGTTTGGGATGGATCATAAGTGGAAACGGCTTGCAGGATATTACAGGCCGTATAAAAAACTGTTTTTCAGCGATCTGTTTTTCGCAATTCTCGGAGCGGGTGTCACGCTGGCAATCCCGCTGATCGTACGTTATATTACGACGAATGTCATTATCCTGCCGGGAGAGGAGGCGCTGGGGATTATTTTCCGGCTGGGGATCCTGATGATCATACTGGTAGGAGTGGAATGGTTCTGCAATTTTTTTATTGCATATTTCGGACACGTGATGGGCGCGAAGATCGAACACGATATGCGGAACGAGATCTTTGCGCATTATCAGAAATTGTCGTTTGCTTTCTATGACAATCAGAAGGTCGGACAGCTTCTCTCACGAGTGACCTCCGACCTTTTCGATATCAGCGAGCTTTTGCATCACGGGCCGGAGGATGTCGTCATATCGCTGATCAAGTTCGTGGGATCTTTCCTCATTTTGTGCAGGATCGATCTGACGCTGACGCTTGTGACGTTTGCGTTTCTGCCGGTGATCATCGTATATGCAGGGTATCTGAACCGGAAGATGAAACGGGCGTTCAAGGCGAACCGCGCCAGAATTGCCGATATCAACAGCCAGATCGAGGACAGCTTATCGGGTATCCGGGCCGTCAAGTCGTTCGGAAATGAAGCGGTAGAGATGAAAAAGTTCCGCGCCGGCAACGAACAGTTTGTAGAGTCGAAGAGAAAGAGCTACTGGTATATGGGGTGGTATCACTCCGGGCTCGGCGCGCTGACGACGCTTGTGACGATCGTCGTACTGATCGCAGGCGCGGGCCTGATCACAGGAGGTCGGCTCGGTGTGGCCGATCTCGTGACCTTCCTTCTCTATATCAATAATTTTACAGAGCCGATCAAGAAGCTGATCAATTTTACGGAACAGTTCCAGAACGGCTACTCGGGCTACGAACGTTTCCTTGAGATCCTCGATATCAGCCCGGATATCAAGGATGCACCGGATGCGGTATCCGTCTCGGAGGTAAAGGGCGACATCTGTTTTGACAATGTATCGTTTAAATATGAGGAAAATCAGGATACCGTGTTAAGCCATATCGATCTCAAGGTACAAGCGGGAGACTATCTGGCGATCGTCGGTTCGTCCGGAGGCGGAAAGACGACGCTCTGCAGTCTGATCCCAAGGTTTTATGATGTAGACGGCGGAAGGATCCTGCTCGACGGCATGGATATCCGGAACATAAAAATTGCCGACCTGCGCAGGCAGATCGGTATCGTGCAGCAGGATGTCTACCTGTTTGCGGAAAATGTCATGGAAAATATCCGGTACGGAAGGCCGGATGCGACGGATGAAGAAGTGATCCGGGCCGCGAAGCTTGCAAATGCGCATGAGTTTATTGAACAGCTTCCGGACGGTTATCTGACGGATATCGGACAGCGCGGAGTCAAACTCTCAGGCGGCCAGAAGCAGCGGCTTTCGATTGCCCGCGTATTTCTGAAAAATCCGGCAATACTGATTTTTGACGAGGCGACGTCTGCGCTCGACAATGAGAGCGAGAAGATCGTACAGCAGTCTATGGAGGCGCTGGCGAAAGGCCGGACGACGTTTGTGATCGCGCACCGTCTCTCAACAGTAAAGAACGCGCAGAAGATCCTGGTGCTGACGCAAAACGGAATCGAAGAACAGGGAACGCACGAAGAACTCCTTGCAAAGAACGGAGTCTATGCAAAGCTATACAGAGGATAACGGAGAAAAGAAAGGATATTTATGGAAATTGAGTTTAAAAAGGCGGAACTGGAAGACAGGGAAATGATCACGCGGTATTTCCGGATGAACCGGAACAGGAGCTGTGAATATACATTTGCTAATATCTATCTCTGGTCAAGGCATTATAAAGTAAAATACGCGGTGATCGAGGATATGCTGGTATTTCAGTATACAGAAACGTGCAGCTTCACTTTCCCGCAGGGGAATCTGGAGCACTTAAAAAAAGTGCTCGATATTCTGGAACGGTGGAGTGCGGAGCACAACGTACCGTTCCGCCTGACGAATGTGAATCCGGAGCAGTTTGAAAAGCTGGAAGCGGTGTATCCGGGAAAATATACGATTCAGTATTACCGGGATTCGGCGGATTACGTCTATGAGACGGAAAAACTCATCACGCTTTCCGGGAAAAAATACCACGGGAAAAAGAACCACATCAATAAATTCAAGCGTCTGTACCCGGATTGGAGCTATGAGAAGATCACAGCGGATAATGCCGAGGACTGCTTCCAGATGGCGCTGAACTGGAGAAGGGAAAACGGATGCGACGAGGACGAGGAAAAAAACGCAGAGATGTGCGTGACACTGAACTCACTGCGGCTCATGGAGGAGCTGGAACTGACAGGAGGTCTGCTGCGCGTGGACGGACGTGTCGTGGCTTTCTCCATCGGGGAGCCGGTGTGTGACGATACGATGGTCGTCCATATTGAGAAGGCGTATGCAGATGTTGAGGGCGCATATACCATGATCAACCAGCAGTTTCTGGCACACGAGGCTTCGCAGTACCAGTATGTGAACCGCGAAGAGGATCTGGGAAATCCGGGTCTTCGAAAGGCGAAGGAGTCTTACCGTCCGGTATTTCTCGTAGAGAAGGGTCTGGTATCTATCGCCGGGACACAGGAAGACGACACAAAGGATGAATAGAACAAAAGGAGAACCGTATGAGAGAGTGGGAAAAGAATGTCAGAAAGGTGGTCCCGTATGTACCGGGCGAGCAGCCGAAAAACAGAAACATCATCAAGCTGAATACGAATGAAAATCCGTATCCGCCGTCGCCGAAGGTAGAAGAAGCGCTGAGAAAGATGAACACAGATGCGATCCGAAGATATCCGGATCCGGCCGCGGAGCGTCTTGTAAACGCGATTGCGGCACAGCACGGTGTGAGCCCGAAACAGGTATTTCCCGGAGTGGGATCGGATGATGTTCTGGCAATGGCATTTCTGACATTTTTCAATTCCGAGAAACCGGTCCTGTTTCCGGATATTACATATTCTTTTTATGATGTGTGGGCCGATCTGTTCCGGATCCCGTATGAGTGCATGCCGTTAAATGAATCGCTGGAGATCGTAAAAGAAGACTATTACAGGGAAAACGGCGGCGTGATCTTTCCGAATCCGAATGCACCGACCGGTGTGCTGATCCCGCTCTCAGAGGTGGAAGATATCATCAGCCATAACCGCGGCGTGATCGTGATGGTGGATGAAGCGTACATTGACTTCGGAGGGGTTTCAGCCGTCAGCCTGCTGGACCGGTATGAGAACCTGCTGATCATCCGGACGTTTTCCAAGTCGCGCTCTATGGCAGGAATGCGGATCGGATACGCGATCGGGAGCGAGGAGCTGATCCGCTGCCTGAACGATGTGAAGTATTCTTTTAATTCTTATACGATGAATGAGGCTGCGATCTGTCTGGGGGAAGCGGCGGCGTCCGACCGGGAATATTTTGAAATGACCCGCAGCAAGATTATTCAGACAAGAGAGCGTTCAAAGAAAGAGCTGGCTACGCTCGGATTTGTCTTTCCGGATTCCTGTGCAAATTTTATCTTTGCAAAACATGAAAAAGTTCCAGCCAAAGAATTGTTTGAGGCGCTGAAAAAGGAAGGCATTTACGTAAGATATTTTGCAAAACCGAGGATTGACAATTATCTGCGCATTACGATCGGCACGGATGAGGAGATGGATGCGCTGTTTGATTTTCTGAGGCGTTATCTGAAAAACAGATGAGAAAGGGCGGGACGCAATGGCTTCTTATGAGAGCTTTGCACAGGTCTATGACTTGTTTATGGACAATATTCCGTACGGAGAGTGGTGCGGTTATCTCCATATGCTTTTGAAGAAATACGGGGTGGATGGCGGGCTCGTCCTGGAGCTCGGTTGCGGGACAGGTTCCATGACAGAACTGCTTTCCGGGCTTGGGTACGATATGATCGGAGTCGACAATTCGTCAGAGATGCTCGGGATCGCACTGGAGAAGCGCGAACGGTCGGGACACGACATTTTATATCTGATGCAGGATATGAGGGAATTTGAACTGTACGGCACGGTGCGCGCTGTTGTGAGCGTCTGTGACTCGCTCAATTATATTACGGAGGAAGAAGACCTGCTGCAGGTCTTCCGGCTCGTCAATAATTATCTTGATCCGGGCGGCATCTTTCTTTTTGATCTGAATACTGTCTATAAATACCGGGAACTGCTCGGAGAAAATGTGTTTGCGGAGAACCGGGAAGAGAGCAGTTTTATCTGGGAAAACTGGTACGAGGAAGAGACGCAGATCAACGAATACGATCTGACGCTGTTTATCCGGACGGACGAAGGGCTGTATGAGAAGTACGAGGAGACGCACTATCAGAGGGCGTATCCGGTGGATACGGTGCGGCGCCTTCTTGCGCAGGCAGGTCTGAAGCTTGAGGCGGTATACGATGCGTTCACAGAAGAAGAACCGGACGAAAAAAGCGAAAGAGTCTGTTTTGTGGCGCGCGAACAGGGAAAAAAGGAGAAATTATGCTGAAAGTATTTTTAGTGGAAGACGAGGTGATCATTCGGGAAGGGCTGCGGGATATTATCCCCTGGCAGCAGTACGGATATACGCTCGTCGGCGAGGCAGGCGACGGCGAACAGGCTCTTCCCATGATCCGGGAGCTCCGGCCGGATGTGCTGATTACAGATATTAAAATGCCGTTTATGGACGGGCTGGCTCTGAGCAATTTCGTGAGCAGAGAGCTTCCGAATACAAAGATCATTATTGTCAGCGGATACGATGATTTTGAATACGCGAGACAGGCAATCCGGATTGGCGTCGAGCAGTATCTTCTGAAGCCGGTCACAAAGGCGATGCTCATTAAGACGCTCAATGAGGTGCAGGAGAAAGTGCAGGCACAGCGGGAGCAGGAAAACTATCTGGAAAAGTTCCGCAGCGAGATGCAGGAGTATGAGCAGTTTTCCAGAAGACGGTTTTTCGAGCAGCTGGTAACCGGCCAGCTTTCCGTAGAAGAGATTTATGAAAAGGCGGATGCCCTTTCTATTCCGATCCATGCCCAGTGCTACAATCTGGTCTTATACAATGTGCAGTCCGCAACGGACCTTCCGAACCAGACAGCGGACAGAAAGGCATCGGACGCTATTTCGGAGATCAGGGACGGATTGATGCAGTTTTTCATGATGTATCCGGAGTACCTCGTATTCCGTTCTAATCTGACGACGTATGCCGTCCTGATCAAAGGAAGCCCGGCTCAGATAGAGACGCTCACACAGCGGTGCATTGAGACGATCCAGACCCAGATCCAGCCGTTTGAAGAAGAGGTGCAGTGGCATCTGGCGGCAGGCCAGCCGACAGAGCGCCTGAGCGGTCTGGCTGCCTGTTTTGACGAGGCCAGCCATATCCTGTCTTACCGTCATCTGCTGAATGGCCAGCATATCCTGACACGGGAGAGTACGGCAATGTGGATGGGCAGTGATGATGCAAACAGTCTGAAGAATATCGACATGATGAAGATCGAGCCGTCCGTGATCCGCGGATTTCTTCAGAACGGGCAGATGGAAGAACTGGACGGATTCGTGGAGGAGTATGTGAGCGGATTGTATGATGCTGTCGGTTCCCAGCTGTTCTGCCAGTATCTCGTGCTGAACGTGCGTTTCGCGACACTCGCTTATCTGGAAGAACTTGGTCACCATCAGGAAGAGACACAGGAGCTTCTGCCCGGAGTCCTTACGATCACACAGAAGCCGTCGTGCGGGGAACTGAAGGAGTACATTAAAAGTACTCTGAAGTGTGCGCTGGAGTTCAGAGAGCAGGAGTCGAAGAGCCAGAGCCGCCGGCTGATCCGGCAGGCGCTCGATTACATAGACAGCCACTTCTCAGATGAGAATATTTCCCTCAAAGAGGTGGCCGCATATACGAATGTCAGCGCGAATTACCTGAGCGCGGTTTTCAGCCAGGAAATGCGCCAGACGTTTGTCGAGTATCTGACGCGGAAGCGCATGGACCGGGCGAAAGAACTGCTTCGCCAGGAGGGAAAGCGTTCGGCGGAAGTCGCTGCACTGGTAGGGTATAAGGATCCGCACTATTTCAGCTTTGTATTTCGAAAGACACAGGGATGTACTCCGCGTGATTACAGGACGGGAGGGAAGAAAGAATGAGATGGCGCCGAAAAACGGATGAGATGCAGAAGCATGTGACGCTGGAGAGCTATATCAGAAAGCTTCAGGTCATGTTTCTCATTCCGGTTGCAGGGATGGTGTTCGTCACATTCGTGGTTCTGTTTTCTTATGTCGGCCAGTATTCAGAGATCCTGCACAATGTCACCACGGCATCGGAGTTCAACCAGGACTTTAAAGAGCAGATCGACCTGAAAATGTATTACTACGTGGTGGAGAGCCACTATTCGGACGGCCTTCCGATCGAGGAAGTGAAAGAGGCGCAGGAGCTCGCCAAGAGCCTGCTTGACACGACAACGCAGCGCGAGAGCTGGAAGGCGATCAATGACGTTCTGAATCTCTGCATGAATCTGGAAAGCAAGATCCATCTGATCGAGGAGACGGACAGTTATGATGAGCGGCAGACGCAGCTGGAGAACAACATCTACGGTCTGACCTCGCTGATCCAGGATTATATGTATACGTACCTGTACCATGAAGCATCCCTGTTGAATTCACTTCAGGCGGATATGATGGAACGGCTGTATCTCGAGATCACATTGATCATTATTGCGGCAGTTTTTCTTTTGCTGGTGACATTCCGGCGTTCTCTCAGGCTCAGCCGTTCCATCACTCAGCCGATCAGCAATCTGTGCAGCAGGGTGCAGGCGATCGGAGACGGGAACCTGACGCCGCAGACGCCGATCCAGGCAAAAGAGTATGAGATCCAGACGTTAAGCGACGGGTTTGAACATATGGTCGAGCGGCTGAACCAGCTCATCGAACAGAACAGACAGGAGCAGATCCGGCTGAGGAGCGCAGAACTGGCGCTGCTCCAGGCGCAGATCAATCCGCATTTCCTTTACAATACGCTCGACACGATCGTATGGCTGACGGAAATGGAAAAGAATGAGCAGGCCGTCGAAATGGTGACGAGCCTGTCAGCTTTTTTCCGCTCCTCTTTAAGCAACGGGCGCGACATTATCACACTGCGGGAAGAGGAGCAGCATGTGCGCAGTTATCTGGAGATTCAGCAGGTGAGATATAAGAATATCCTTGATTACAGCATTGAGATTGACGCATCGCTTGCGGAATATGAGATTCCGAAACTGACGCTGCAGCCCCTTGTGGAGAATGCGCTGTATCACGGGATCAAACAGAAGCGCGGGCAGGGCTTTATCCGGGTCAGCGGCACACCGTGCGGAGATACGATCAGCCTGATCGTCGAAGACAACGGCGCCGGAATGGATGAAGAATGCCTGAAAAAAGTACGCGGCGCGCTGGTGCGCGAGCAGGAGATCGGTTTCGGCCTGTCAACCGTCCATGAACGGCTGCAGCTTTTGTTCGGGCCAGAGTACGGGCTGCAGATCGACAGCGAGGCAGGAAAGGGGACACGGGTCAGCGTAAAGATACCAAAGCGTTCCGGAACAGGAGGCAGGTCATGAAACTTGGAAAAACGAAATGGTGCCTGCTGTCAGCAGCGGCGGCAGCGGCGGTGCTTGGAGGATGCGGCCGTCCCGCAGAGCCGGAGAGCGAGCAGGCCAGTGAGAATATTGTCATCGGCTTCTCGCAGGTCGGCGCGGAATCGGACTGGAGGGTGGCAAATTCAGAGTCAATGTACGCTACGTTTACGGAGGAAAAAGGGTACGATCTGCTTTTTGATAATGCACAGCAGAAACCTGAGAACCAGATCGCGGCGATCCGCACGTTTATCCTGCAGGGCGTAGACTATATCGTACTTGCTCCGATCATCGAGAGCGGCTGGGATGAAATCCTGACTGAGGTGAAAGACGCCGGGATCCCGGTGATCGTGGTGGACCGTATGGTGAACACGGAAGATGAAAGTCTTTATACGGCGTGGGTCGGATCGGATACGTACTGGGAAGGCGAGACGGCCGTCGGATGGCTTGAAGATTATCTGCAAGAGCAGGGGCGGCAGGAGGAAGAAATCTCCATCCTTCACGTACAGGGTACGACGGGGGCGACCCCGCAGCTCGGGCGGACGGCAGGTCTCGATGAGGGCATTCTGCAGAATGAGAACTGGTCACTGACGGGACGTGTGGAAGGGGAATTTACCCAGGCAAAAGCATATGAGGAAGTCGCAGAATTTCTGAAAAGCGGCAGCAAGGTCGATGTGATCTACTGTGAGAACGATAACTCTGCGTTCGGGGCAATGCAGGCGCTGGATGAAGCCGGGATCTCCTACGGCGAGGACGGGGATGTGATCATCATTTCATTCGACGCCACGCGGGCGGGCCTGACTGCCTGCATGGAGGGAAGGATCAATCTCAACGTAGAGTGTAATCCTCTGCACGGACCGCGGGTAGAGAAAATTATCAGCCAGCTGGAGGCGGGGGAATCCCCGGAGAAACACAGTTACGTCGAAGAGACGTACTTTACTCCGGATTCTCTGACGCCGGAGTTTATCGAGCAGCGGCAGTACTGAGCTTCCGCTGCTCAGGACAGGATCCAGGAAAACGGGATGCCGGAGAAGGACTGCTTTTTCATCAGACGTACGAGGCCCTGGGCGGCGTGGGTCCAGAGTTTTGTTTCTCCGGTCGTCACCGTGACGACTGGCAGGGTTTCCCGCGCATTCAGATAAGGGTATGCTTCTCCGAAAGCAGCGACGGTGATCTGCTGCGGAATACGCAGGCCGTTTTTTGGCAGTTCTCTTGCCAGAAAGTAGGCTGTCTCATCGCTCTGGCAGACGACCGCGCTGCAGTTCGGAAGCTGCGTTTCGAGAAAACTCTGGAGAAACCGGCGCAGCGCGGCGTCGGGAAGTGTTTCCGCGCGGACGGACGGGTGAAGCAGAAAGTGACGGTCGTAGATGGAGAGCCCGGCGTCGCGCAGCGCGCAGATACAGCCGGCATACCGCTGCAGGCCTTCCTGCTCGTCGCAGTGGAAGATTCCGGCGATCTCGCGGTGTCCCTGCCGGATCAGGTGCTGGGTGAGGATATATCCGCCCAGATAGTCGTCGGTGCAGACGCCTGGGAACTGTTCCAGCCCGGCATACGGATGACCGAGAAAGACAACTGCGGTTCCGTTTCCGGCAAGTTGTTCGTACAATTCGGTATTCGGGTTCGGGAGCGCGTTTTTGGTGGTCTGTACAAGGAGGCCGCGGCAGGGGTGCGCGAGCAGACTCTGCAGGATCTCCCGTTCAAGGCTGACCAGATTTCCGGTCGGGACGATCCGGGAGTGATACCCTGCTTTTGAAAACACATCCTGTACATCGTGTGAAATGGCGGAAGCCGTATAAGTATTTGCGCACGGTGTAAGGAAGGAAACGAGATTTGCAGCCGCGGAAGCTTCCGCGGCTTTTTTTGAAAGAAACGTACCGCTGCCCTGCCTTTTTTCGATCAGGCCCTCTTCCTGCAGTACAAGGAGCGCCTGACGGACGGTCTGGCGGCTGACGCCATACGTTTTTACAAGTTCCATTTCAGTCGGAAGACGCAGTTCGCCGCTGCCGGCAAGACGGTTTATCTCTTCTTTTAGTTCATTTGCAAGTTGTATATATTTAGATGCCATAGAAAATCCTACCCCTTTCTCAATATTTTCCCCTTTTTTCTCTAAGTCAGCAGATAAAAAACCTACTTTTGAGTGATTATTTTCAACTGGAATCACGGCTATAGACAGAATTACCATAGGGAAAAACGCGGCCGGATGAGAAAATATTCCACTTTATCGTGATGAAATCGTAAAATAATCACCTTTTTTAGCCTCATATGAAACTATACCGCAAATTTGTATTGAAATCCATAGCATAATGAAAAAAATTGTATTGTTATAAAGGACGAATTTGGTGAAATACAATAAAACGATATTGACTTTTTAAATGAATTTGGATAAATTATAAGAGAACAAACAAGCAATCTGTATTGCCGAAATCCTTCAAAGGATCAGGCGTACGAATAAAAAGAAAGCGAGGAATTCAAAATGAAAAAGAAACTTGCAGCAATGGCAGTCGTAGGAGCAGCTCTTTGCATGTCCACCATGATGGTGAGCGCAGAGGAAGACCTCATCACAGTTGGCTATGCACAGGTAGGACATGAGTCTGACTGGCGTACAGCTAACACACAGGACTATCAGAACGTTTTCTCAGAGGAAAACGGATACGAGCTTTCTCTGATCGACTGTGACAACGACAATGCAGCACAGCTTGAAGCAGTTCGTAACTTCATCCAGCAGGGTATGGACTACATCATCATCGCGCCGATCCAGTCTGCAGGATGGGATACCGTTCTTCAGGAAGCTCTGGACGCAGGAATCCCGGTTATCATTGCTGACCGTGAGATCGAAGCAAGTGAGGATATGTATGACGCATGGGTAGGAACAGACCCGCATAACGAAGGCGTTACAGCAGGAAACTGGCTGGCTGAGCAGCTTGACGGAGCAGAGGCTAACATCCTTCAGATCGAAGGTACGGTAGGTGCTTCCGCAACAATCGGACGTACAGAAGGTTTTGCAGAAGTAGCAGCTGAGCATGACGAGTGGACAATCCTTGATTCTCAGTCCGGTGACTTTACACAGGACGGCGGACAGGCAGTTATGGAGTCCTTCATCAAATCTTATGAAGGCGAGTTTAACGTAGTTGTTTGCCAGAACGATAACGAAGCATACGGCGCAATGGATGCAATGGACGCAGCAGGTATCACATACGGCGCTGACGGCGACGTGATCCTGATTTCTTACGACGCTACGCATGACGGACTTCAGTACACACTGGATGGAAAGATCAATCTGGATGTTGAGTGCAACCCGATTCAGGCAGAAACAGTTAAGGGCGTTATCGAAAAAATGGAAGCAGGCGAAGAGTTCGAAGCAAGAACACTCGTAGAGGAGCAGGCTTTCTGCGCACCTGGCATCGAGAGCGAGTACGCTGTACAGATGACACAGGAAATCCTTGACGGACGTGCATACTAATTCTCATAGTAGAAATAGTTTGGATCTCTGTTAGAAATTGAATAGGAAAGGGGGAGAAACTCTCAGAGAATGGGTTTTTCCCCCTCTTTTTAAGATTCAGTCCGGCAGGTATCATTTAAGAGGAAAAAGATTGAAGGGAGGAATTATGTTGGAAGCTGGCGTAGTATTAAAGGCACAGGGGATCTGTATGACGTTTCCGGGTGTGAAAGCGCTGGATAACGCGGGCCTGACGCTCAAAAAGGGAGAAATCCGGGCGTTGATGGGAGAAAACGGGGCAGGAAAGTCTACCATGATCAAGTGTCTGACCGGTGTCAATAAATTCGAGGCCGGTGAGATTTATCTGGAAGGTTTCGATGGCCCGATCGTGAATAAGGATACGATGGATGCACAGCAGAAAGGGATCGCGACGGTTTATCAGGAGGTAAATCTCTGCCCGAATCTGTCTGTAGCGGAAAACCTGTATATTGGAAGAGAGCCGCTGACAAAGCTCGGTACGGTAAACAGAAAGGCAATGAATAAAAAGGCTGCCGCTCTGATGAAAGAGCTGGAGCTGGATGTAGATGTAACAAAAAATCTGGAAGATTATTCACTGGCATTGCAGCAGATGGTTGCGATTGCCCGTGCTGTAGATATGGACAGCAAGGTTCTGATCCTGGATGAACCGACGTCTTCTCTCGACGACCGCGAGGTGGAGAAGCTGTTTTCTATGATGCGCAAACTGAAAGCAAAAGGCGTGGGAATCATCTTTGTCACCCACTTCCTGGAACAGGTATACGCAGTCTGCGACGGGATCACCGTTTTCCGAAACGGACATCTCGTAGGAGAATATGAAGTGGAGGAGCTGCCGCGTGTCAAACTTGTAGCAGCCATGATGGGAAAAGACTTTGATGACCTGGCATCGATTAAGAAAGAAGGAAGCGGTGACAAGCGAAATGAGCCGCTGGTAATCGAGGCAAAGGGACTGAGCCATGCCGGAACGATCAAACCGTTCGACCTTGACATCCATAAAGGAGAGGTAATCGGCCTGACCGGACTTCTTGGATCCGGACGAAGCGAACTGGCACGTGCCATCTACGGCGCTGACCGTGCACAGACCGGTACTCTGAAAGTAAACGGAAAAGAAGTAAAGATCAAGAACCCGATCGATGCGATGAACCTCGGCATGGGTCTCCTTCCGGACGACCGCAAGGCGGAGGGAATTATCGCTGATCTGTCTGTGCGGGAAAACATTATCCTTGCAGTACAGGCGAAACTTGGCATCCTGCATCGGATTCCGATGGCGAAACAGTGCGAGATTGCCGATAAATTTATTGAACTTCTGCAGATCAAGACGGCAAGCCGCGAGACTCTGGTAAAACAGCTCTCAGGCGGAAACCAGCAGAAGGTGATCCTTGCCCGCTGGCTGGCGACAGATCCGGACTTCCTGATTCTGGATGAACCGACACGAGGTATCGATATCGGTACAAAGACAGAGATCCAGAAGCTCGTACTGAAGCTGGCAGATGAAGGAAAGAGCCTGATCTTCATCTCTTCTGAAATCGAAGAGATGCTCCGTACCTGCAACCGGATGGCTGTATTGCGAGACGGCGCAAAGGTCGGAGAGATCGAAGAGCATGACATGAACCAGATGAATGTCATGAAAGCAATTGCGGGAGGTGACCGGAATGAGTAGTATTAAGAAATTGACACAGAAGCGGCTGTTCCTGCCGGTCTTCAGTATGATCCTTGTCATGCTGATCAACGTGATCTATGATGCGGCGACAGGAAATGCGGCGCTGAGCTTCTTTACGGTGTCCATCAGAAACGGCGTTCTCTACGGACGACTGGTTGATATCCTGAACCGCGGTACGGAGGCTGCGATTCTGGCGATCGGAATGACACTCGTCGTATCTTCCTCCGCAGGTACCGATATTTCGGTCGGCTCCGTTATGAGTCTATACGGCGGTATGTGCTGTATGCTGCTGGCAGGTTTCGGCAACGTAAATGTATCCTCCTATGCGGTTCCGTTGATCGTCGGAATCGGCGCAGGTCTTTTGACTGCGTGCGCATGCGGTCTGTTTAATGGATTCCTCGTAGCATATATGAACATACAGCCAATGGTTGCGACATTGATCCTGTGGTCGGCGGGGCGTGCGATCGGACTTCTTCTGTGCAACAGCCAGATCGTATACGTGCGTGTGCCGTCTTTCCAGAAGATCGGCGGTTATGTCGGATTTATCCCGACCCCGATCATCGTTGCAGCCGCATGTATCCTTGTAGCTGCACTGGTACTTCGACTGACAGCGCTCGGTACATATATTCAGAGCGTAGGTATCAACAAACGCGCTTCCCGTATTGCCGGATTTAATTCCGCAAAGATTATTCTCCTCTGCTATGTGATCTGCGGTCTCTGCGCAGGGCTGGCAGGTATGGTTGCGACGTCGCGTATTTACTCTGCCGATACGAATAATATCGGACTTAATATGGAGCTGGATGCGATCCTCGCAGTTGCTCTGGGCGGAAACAGCCTTGGCGGCGGAAAATTTAATCTGGCGGGGTCAATTATCGGAGCATATACGATCCAGGCAATTGATACCACACTGCTGTCCCTGGGTGTTTCTACGGCACAGTCCCCTGTCTTCAAGGCAGTGATCGTTATCCTGATCGTCGTGATCCAGTCAGAACCGATGAAAGATTTCTTTAAAAAGATGAGTAAGAAAAAAGCAGCAGTAAAGGGGGCGGCATAAGATGAAGAAGACAAAAACAAGAATCAACGGAAACAATATGCTGCTTCTGATTACGATTGTGCTGTTTGTCGTAATGTATATCGGAGGCTGCATCGTATATGCAGATAAAGGTTTTGCCCGTTTGCAGACATTTTTTAACATTCTGATCAACAATGCCGGCCTGATCTGTATTGCCAGCGGTATGACCTGCGTCATGCTTACCGGAGGAATTGATATTTCAGTAGGTTCTCTGGTCGCTATGGACTGTATGATCCTGGCAGCCGGAATCGAGCAGTGGGGCTGGAGCAGCCCGGCGCTCATGTTGTTTATTCTTCTGGTGGGAGTCGTATTCGGTTTTGTACAGGGATTCTGTATTGCTTATCTTGATATACAGCCCTTCATAGTCACGATGGCCGGTATGTTCTTTGCCCGGGGTATGACGGCAGTCATCAGTACGCAGCAGATCAGTATCGTGTCAGATAAACTTTTTACTACCCTTGCAGGTTTTCAGCTCAAAATGCCGTTTGGAGGAACACTGAACAGAAAAGGAATCATGCAGTTCCCGTACCTGCGCGTAACGGTGATTGTAGCTCTTGTGGTAGTAGTACTGGTCTTTCTGATGCTGAGATATACGAGATTCGGCCGCAGCATCTATGCGATCGGCGGAAACCAGCAGTCTGCGACGCTGATGGGTCTGGATGTGAAGAAGACAAAACTGAAAGTTTATATGCTGGCAAGCTTCCTCACTTCGATCGGAGGCATCTGCTACTGTCTGAATACGATGGCAGGTACGACGCAGCAGGCGCTTGGTCTTGAGATGAACGCGATATCGTCTGCCGTAATCGGCGGTACGCTGCTGACGGGAGGCGTCGGAAATGTCTTCGGCTCACTGGTGGGCGTGCTGATCAACGGTACGATCTCAACGCTCGTACAGACGAACGGAAAACTGATCAGCTCCTGGTCAAACATTATTACAGCAATCCTGCTGTGCTTCTTCATTGTGCTGCAGAGTATCTTTGCAAGGATCAAAGACAGCAAAAAGTAATAAGAAGAAAAATAGCGGACACGGTTTTTGCAGACCGTGTCCGTTTGCTTTCCTAAAAAGTATTTTCTGAAATGACAGTATCTTCAAGACTGGATGTGCGGCGTCTCAAAAGTTTCGTTGTAATTCAGATCCATAGAGATAATGTCTGCTATGACGCCGTCTTCCCAGCGGAAATCGAGCAGGCGGTAGATCACATCGTGGTTTCTGAGATAAGAAGGGGAGCTGAGCAGCTCAGGCAGTTCGGAAGATTCAATCTCATTTTCTGCACACACCTCTTCTTCTGTGACAGATTCCCCGTCAATGAATAATCCTGCGATGATCGAAGAGATTTGGTCTTCATAAGGAATATCTTCGATCGACATGGTAAGGTAGCCGGACGACTGGTCCTGGTAGGCGACCTGGATGGGATAATCGCGGTAGGCGTCAATGAATTCTTCCGGTCCGTCGCCTGCGCTGATGCCGGCAGCCGTGATATCTCCGTCCATGACGAAAAGGTCAGCAGACGGCGTCTGCAGCGTATTTTTTGCACACCCTGACAAAAAAAGAACCGGGATCAGAATCATGTATAGTAATTTTTTCATGTATTGTGAAGTCCTCTCATCTCTCATATCTAATAAATTAACATAGATTGAAAAAAGAATCCAGTCATTCGTGAGACGTTTTTTCTATGTTTTTCCTGACAGAATTCTTAACGACCTGAAAATGACCATAAATAAATCTTAAATTTTTGGGAAGGCAGTTGACTTTTTTTCAATTTTAGATTAATCTGTCAAATGAATTTTACAGTACTTTACGTAATAGCCTGATATTTGGGGAAACAGCAGGTATGGGGGTATTAGTCATGAGAATAAAGGATAAACTGAAACGCAGCAGGAAAAACGAGAAAAAAGCATTGGAACCAAAAATAGAGACGGCGGCAGAAGCTGCAAAAAAAGCGCGCAGGGCGAAGACGATCGCGATCCTGAACCGGTATTCGCTGATCTTTCATATTTTTCTGGCGTGCGGCGTCTGCTTTGTGATCGAATGGATTTCACGGCATTCTTTTTTGGACGCATGCTCTTTCGTTGTAGACCGAAATCTCGTGTTTCTCTACAATTCGCTGATCGTGTTTTCCTCGCTGACGCTTGTGTACATAGTAAAGAGAAGAGCAGTAATGCGTACGATGATCTGCGCATTCTGGCTGTTTTTGGGAATCATCAACGGATGTATTCTGGCAAAGCGCGTATCGCCGTTCAGCTTCACGGATATTAAGATGGTAGGGGATCTGTTTACCATGCAGAGCAACTACTTCTCGACAGGGGAAGCGATTCTCGTGATCGCGGGCGTTGCGCTGGTTATTCTCTTCCTGATTGCGTTTTGGATTAAAGGACCGAAATTCCAGGGAAAGCCGCACCGGCTGACGGGACTTTTGATGATCTTTGCAGTAGTTCTGATGCTGCCGAATGTGACGAATGCGGCTGTGAGCAATCACATTCTTACTTCTTATTTTGAAAATCTGGCACAGGGATATAAAGATTACGGATTTGTCTATAGTTTTTCAGCGAGCGTGCTCGACCGTGGAATGAGCGCTCCGGAAGAATATTCGGAAGAGTCGGTGGATGCGGTGCTTGCAAAGCTGGATGAAGGAGATCAGGACAATCCGGAACAGAGCGCATCTCTTGAGGGGGATGCGGACGAGAGCGCAGAAACAAGCGCGTCACTTGTAAAAAATGAAGCTGTTCGGACCTCCTCTGCGGAGACGGCGCAGGCGGAAACAGATGCACCGGCCTTAGAAGAGACGGAGGCGGAAACAGACGCATCAGCCTTAGAAGAGACGGAGGAGGAAACAGATGCGCCCGTCTTGGAAGAGGCGGAGGAGGCAGAAACGACGGAAGATGTGGGGATTCCGGGAGAAACAGAGACGGCGGATCAGGAGTATCCGAATATTATCTGTGTTCTTCTGGAATCTTTTGTTGACCCGGCGTTAATTAATTTCCTGGAGACAAGTGAGGATCCGATCCCGAATTTCCATTATCTGTATGATAATTATACTTCCGGTTATCTGGAGGTCCCGGTCGTCGGAGCCGGTACGGCAAATACGGAGTTTGAGATCCTGACCGGAATGGGCATGCAGTTTTTCGGACTCGGGGAATATCCGTACAAGACGATATTGAAGCAGACAAACTGTGAAAGTATTGCGTCGGACTTAAAAACACTCGGGTACGGGGCGCACGCTGTCCACAATAACGGCGGTAATTTTTACAGCCGCAAAAACGCATTTTCCATGATGGGGTTTGACACCTTTACATCAAAGGAACTGATGGACATTCATGAATACACGCCGCTTGGCACCTGGCCGACGGATGATATCCTGGTCGGCGAAGTTGAAAAGTCACTCGATTACACGCCGGATCAGCCGGATTTTGTCTATACGATCACGGTGGAGTCGCACGGCGATTATCCGCGCGAGCAGGTGATCGAGGATCCGGAGATCGTCGTGACGGGGCCGGAGGACGAGGGCATGAGATATGCCTGGGAGTATTACGTCAATCAGCTCCATGAGGTGGATGACTTTATCGGAGATCTGATTGAAATGCTGTCCGAGCGCGACGAGAAGACGATGGTGATCCTGTTCGGCGACCATCTGCCGACGATGGGGCTGACGGAAGAGGATATGGCGACCGGCAGCCTGTTTCAGACGCAGTACGTCACATGGAACAACTTCGGTCTGGAGAAACAGGATAAGGATATGACTTCGTACCAGCTGCTTGCCGATATGACAAAGGATCTCGGGATTGAGACAGGGACGATGTTTACTTTCCATCAGAAGCGTGATTCCTACGCCACAGAAGAGGAATATCAGAAAGATATGGAGCTTCTCCAGTATGACATCCTTTATGGCGAGCATTACGTTTACGACGGCGGCAATCCCTATCCGGCGACGGATATTGTGATGGGGACCCAGGAAGTCGTGATTGATAAGATTTCAAAGATGAAATACGGCTACTATATCCGCGGCAGCAATTTTACAAAATGGAGCAAGGTATTTGTCGATGACAGCAAGATCAAGACGAAATACGTCTCCTCCAGCCTGCTCTTTGTGGAAAAGGAGCAGATCGATGAAGGGTTCCATAAGATCGTGGTAAACCAGATGGGCTCTTCCAATTCCATCTTCCGCAGTTCCAACACGGTGTACTATACGGTCAGCCCGGAGAC
>DVHT01000171.1 GCA_018711885.1 Candidatus Choladousia intestinipullorum
CATCTTATCAATATTTTCCATCTCAGTTTTTCTGGGATGAAGAGTATATTTAATTTCTTCATAATGGTCTGTAAAGATTCTTTGTAAGATATTCATAAGTCCATTATGCAAGAAAAAGTAACAAAAGGGAACCCCTAACCCCTCATGATTGAGGGGCAGGGGGAGCTGAATAGGCGAAGCCTATTTTTTATGCTTTATTCTTCCCAGCCTTCCGTAAAGCGGACGTTGACGCAGATGTTGCGGACGGTTTCTCCGTCTTTCAGGATGATGTCGTTTAGGTCGGTAACAGGGGGAAGATGGGCCCCTTCTTCCGAAAGCTCCAGATAGATCCAGTCGTAAGCCGCTTCATTGGCTTTGTCAACGGCATCCTCAAGCGTCTCGCCGGTGGCTTCACAGCAGTCGAGGTCAGGGAAGGTGGCTTGAAACAGGCCGGATTCGGTCTGCCTGATGATCGCAGGGTATATAAATTTCATGGGAAATTCCTCCTCTTTGTTCTTTCTATCAGGCTATTATATTCTTTTTCCGGTGGAGCCGTCAAGCACAGAATGATTGCCTGCAACAGTGACTTGTGGTATAGTTTTAGCGAGTATATTTGGCGGCATGCAAAATGTCAGACAGGCATGCCGGAGGTGGGAGGAAAGAAAAGATGGATTTCACGATAAGACAGGCCAAAGAAGATGAGGCGGCAGCGCTTGCCGCGATTGAGGCAGCCAGCTTTCCGCCGGCAGAGGCGGCGTCCGGAAAAGACGTACAGACGCGTATGAAAGTATTTCCCGAGAATTTTCTCGTGGCAGAGGTGGATGGAAAGGCAGTCGGCTTTATCAACGGCGGGACGACAGACAAACCGTATCTGCCGGATGAGCTTTACCATGATGCAGGCCTTCACCGCCCTGACGGCGCATGGCAGACGGTGTTCGGCTTGAGTGTGCTGCCGGAATTCAGACGCCACGGGATTGCAGCCGGACTTCTGGACCGCTTTGTAACGCTTGCAAAGGAACGGGGCAAGGAGGGCGTGATCCTTACCTGTAAGGAACATATGATCCATTATTATGAAAAACACGGTTTCGTCAAGTATGGCGTGGCTGACTCGTGCCACGGCGGTGCAACGTGGTATGATATGAGGTGCGTTTTTTCAGCGCAGGCATAATGATGCATGAAAAACATCCTCATCCTGGCTGTGAGGAAAGGAAGAAAGAAGGAATGCTGCTATGAAAACGAAGTGGAAAAAAAGAATAGTTTTGATGGCGGTTTTGCTGATCGCCTGCATTTTCCCGGCAAATGCGCTGGCTAAAAATGCTGCTGCTCCGGCAATCTGGTAGGCTATGATGTAAAAATGATCACCGGAGATATCAGTGATCCGTATCATGCTTATGTAACGGGGCCGGAGGGAGAATTGTACATGATCTGTCCGATGCAGGAGACAGGACTGGTAGGCGACATCCAATTTGTCGATTTCTCAAATTTTTAAGCCGGCGCAAAAAAATACGGTTGTATCATTTTACAAAATATGGTATCTTTAATTTACTAAAATTTTTCTGAAAAGGAGAAAAAAGTATGGGGAAAAGAAAAATATTTTGTAAAGTGTGGAAAACTTTGCTTGCAACAGCGCTTTTGGTAACAGCACTCGGTGCAGGCGCGTCAGCGGCAGGCACGAAGACGGTAGATATGAGCCGTGATGCAAACGGTGCTTATGTCTATGCCGGTGTAGAGGCAGACTATGATACTACCGTATATCACCGGTTTACGGTGCCGTCATCCGGTCTGCTCGCGGTATCCGGAAATCAGTTTAATACGTACAGCGGTACTGCTTACGGTCTCAGCGTTTCTCTTTGCGACAGCAATTTCAGACCGCTTGATCAGTCTTCTTATGGCGCTTATGTGAATGCTTCGGCTTCTGATATAGAATTTTACGGAGTGTCGGCAGGTACTTATTATCTGAAGGTGAGCGGAGAAAAGATGTATTCCGTCGCAGCCGCTTTTGAAAAGGTTTCGGACAAGGCGGGTACTTCAAAGGCAAAGGCGAAGACCATCAAGCAGAAAAAGGTCGTGACAGGAGTTCTGGCAGCCGGAGAAAAGGCGAAGAAAGCAGACTGGTACAAATTCAAAGTGACAAAGAACAAGAAGCTGAAGCTGGAAATTGCCGCAGCCGGAAACGGTTACACAGAATTCTATCTGTACGGTCCGAGCTATAGTAAAAAGGGAACCCGGATTGACTCACTGAAAAATGAGAGCGGGACATATTTCAGCATCAATGGACTGACCCGCAAGAAATTAAAAGTAAAGCCGGGAACTTATTATATCAGAGTAAAACGCGCATCCTATGACAAGCAGGGCAGCGGGATTTACAGCATTAAGTGGCAGTTAAAATAAAAATTTTCTGACAGGGCAGAGAAAGCAGACTGACCCGGTCCGGCCGTTTGCAGAGGTTTCTCTCTGGAGGCCGGCCGGGTCAGTCTGCGGTCATGCAGTTTTTATGGACGAAGGAGTGAAGGAGTACGTATGTTAAGAGAAATCGCGAAAAAATATTATGAAATGGATTACAACTGTGCGGAAACCATTGTGCATGCAGGAAATGAATATTACGGCCTTGGGCTTTGCGAGCATGATATGAGGATGACGGCCGCTTTCGGAGCAGGACTGCAGGTGGGCGATCTCTGCGGCGCGCTCACAGGATCGGCCTGTGTGATCTCGGCAAAATACATTGAGAGAAGAGCTCATGAGCAGAAGAAGGAGCTGCATGATATCACGCTGAAACTGGTACGGGCATTTCAGGAAAAATTAGGCTCCAGACTGTGTGCAAAGATAAAAGCGGTGCATTTTGACAAAGAAGTCAGATGCCTGAATACGGTTCTGATCGCAGCAGATGTGTTGGAGCAGGTGATCCTTGAATTTGAGGAAGAGCGGGCGGCGCAGGAAAATACGGACGGACAGGCTTAACACAGCCTGTCCGTCACTTCTTTCAGCACATCAAAATACGTTTCAAATGTTTTTTTGCAGCACATCGGATTGTCAATAACGATCCCCGGTGCGCGCAGTCCGATCAGAGAAAATCCCATAGCCATGCGGTGGTCTTCATACGTATCGACGAGGCAGGCGTGGGGCGTTCCGGGATAGATTGTAAGAGTATCCGCTGTCTCTTTGCAGACAATTCCCATTTTTTGAAGTTCGGAAGCGATGGCTGACATCCGGTCACTTTCCTGATAACGGATATGTCCGATCCCGCGGATCGTCGTAGGAGAATCGGCAAACGGAGCGATCGCAGCCAGTGTGATGGCCTGATCCGAACAGGAGGACATATCCACGTCTGCACCGCGGTAATGGCCGTCTTTGGGAGGCAGGACGGCGATCCCGTCCGCCCGGTCTTCCAGGATACATCCCATTGTCTCCAGAATTCTGAGAAATTCCACGTCTCCCTGCAGCGACGCAAAATGTACGCGGCGGACGAGGACCGGTATGCCGAGAAGCGGAGCCATTGCATAAAAGTAGCATGCGGCCGAGACATCCGGCTCGACCTGATAGGCCGCGGCATGGTAGTGCTGGCCGCCCGGAATGACAAAGCAGCTGCTTGAGGGGCGGGCCGTTTTGACGCCGAACTGTTCCATCATAGATTCGGTCATGGCAATGTAGGACATGCCGTGCGTCCCTTCCACATGAATTTTAACAGTATGGTCCGCCAGACAGGCAGAGATCAGAAGAGCACTTAAAAACTGACTGCTGTGGCCGATGTCGACGCTGATCTCTTCAGGACCAAACCCGTTTCCTTTCAAAGTAAAAGGAAAGTGGCCGGGTTTTTCTTCATATGTAATCTCACATCCGAGCGACTGCAGCGATTCCAGCAGGGGTTTCATAGGGCGTCTGCGCATCTGCTCAGAGGCGTCCAGCCGGTAAACGCCTTCAGATATGCCGAGATAAGCTGTCAGAAAGCGTGCGGCTGTTCCGGCGCTTCCGACGTATATGGAGGCATTTCGTTTTGGGACACGGCCGCCGAAGCCGGTGACAGTGATGCGTTTTTGCTGTTCATCTGCGGCGGCAGGGAATCCAAGGTCTTGGATACATTGCAGAAAGCAGCGCGAATCATCGCTGAACAGCACACCGTCCAGGACAGAGGTGCCGCGTGCAAGTGTAGCAAGAAGCAGCGCGCGGTTGGTGATACTTTTAGAACCCGGGACGGATACCGCAACAGGAGCATCGCCGCGGTATCTGGGCGGAAAAACACATGGAACAGAATAGGTACAGTTTTTCATGGAAGCTTCCTTTCTCTATCTACAGTTTTTCTGTTTACAGGGATTTTATCACACCGGCTTTTATCCTGCCACTGTTTTGTAACCTGTATCCTGCTCTGGAAAAAATTATGTCTTGAAATCGAACGAATGTTCGAATATAATAGAGACAGAAAAGAAACAGGAGGCGGTACGTATGGAAAGGGTCATCTATCACGTGGATGTGAACAGTGCATTTTTGAGCTGGGAATCATGCTACAGGCTGTACCACCTCGGCGGCCGGCTCGATCTCAGACAGATTCCTTCCGCCGTCTGCGGCGATATCAGCCTCCGGCATGGAATCGTACTGGCGAAAAGCATGCCCGCGAAAGCGTATGGCATTACGACAGGGATGACGGTTGTGGAAGCGAGGCATCGCTGTCCGGACCTGTACATGGTTCCGCCGAATTACACCCTGTATCAAAAGTGCTCAAAGGCCCTGCTGCAGATCCTGCAGGAGTATACGCCGAAGATTGAGGTGTTCAGCATTGACGAGGCATTTATGGATATGACGGAGACGATTTCGCTGTATGGGGATCCGGTATCAACGGCGGACGGTCTGCGGGAAAAAATCAGGAGAGAGCTTGGATTTACTGTAAATATCGGCATCTCATTGAATAAGCTTCTTGCAAAGGTGGCAGGCGATCTGAAAAAGCCGGATCTGGTCCATACCCTCTATGACTATGAGATCCCGCAGAAAATGTGGCCGCTTCCCGTATCAGACCTGTTTTTCTGCGGAAGAGCCAGTACAAAGAAGCTGCATACGCTCGGCATCCGCACGATCGGAGAGCTGGCGCATACAGATGTGCGGATCCTGCGCCAGCACATGAAAAAGCAGGGAGAGACGCTGTGGGCTTATGCAAATGGCATAGACGGTTCAGAGGTCGTCACTGCGGAGGACTCGCCGCCGCAGAAAGGCTATGGAAATTCGACGACGATCAGCTTCGACGTCGATGATCCGGCTGTCGCGCACAAGGTGCTGCTGGCGCTTTCTGAGACGGTCGCCTCACGGCTTCGCGAGGCGCACGTAAAGGCAGAGACGATTTCCGTAGGGATCAAGAGCTTTGACCTGAAATATGCCGGACATCAGATGGTGCTTGATGATCCGACCGATATCACGGAAGAGATCTACCGGTATGCATGTATCCTTTTTGAGCAGCTGTGGGATCATAAGACTCCGATCCGCCATCTCGGACTTCATACGGGCCGTATCAAAGACGGAGTGACAGCACGGCAGATGAATCTGTTTGACAGTACAGACTACGCGAAGCTGGCCCGGATGAACCGTGCAGTCGATCAGATCCGGCGGAAATACGGGATTGACGCGGTGAAGCGGGCCGTTTTTCTGGGCGTGCAGGAGAATGGCCATAAGATCGACCATCTTGAAGGCGGTATTTCGAGAGAGAAGCGCAGCGTGGACTATACGAAGCAGAAGATTGACTGACGGATAGGGCTGCGTATAAAAAGAACAGCGGGGTGATAGTATGAGCATGGGAATCGGGATCAATGCCGGAGTGCCTGATGCGGGCCGGCAAAATGGCCGGCTGAGGCCTGCAGCCTGCGGCGTGTGGTTTACGAGTACGGGCACAGTGATGCCGAAAGTGCTGAAATTTGAAGATGAAGAAGGGATGATACGGATGATGGAGCATGTGCATGTCAGCACATCCGAGAAGAAATATTACTGTGGAATCCCTGTGATGGAGTATCAGTGCAGCGCACAGTATTACGGAATGGTCTGCCAGTTTAAATTGTTTTATTATATGGAGAGAAATGAGTGGAAGATCCTTCTGGACTGATGCGGCAGATCCGGGAGCAAAAAGCCGTGCCGGCGAAAACGGCAGAAAAAGGAGGAGAGTATGTGCGGACGGTATTATGTGGATGAGGATATGACGGCTGAAGTGGAGAGACTGCTGCGCGGGCAGAGCGCAAAGGAGAAGCCGGATGACAGAAAGGAAGAATTTGCTGCGGAGCTGTCGGCTGCGGGATACGGGAAAAAAGACGTCTGTCCCTCGGACCGGGCGTGGGTACTGCTGAAAGAAGACGGGAAAATCACGATGCGGTTCTGGCGGTGGGGATTTCCCGGTTTTGGAAAGCAGGGAGGTCTTCTGATCAATGCGCGCGCCGAGACGCTCTTAGAGCGGCCGGTCTTTCAGGCAAGCGCAAAGTACCGCAGATGCATTATCCCGGCACGCGGCTACTATGAATGGAACAAAAGACGCGAGAAGGCTGCCTTCCAGAAAGAAAAGGGGACACCGCTTTTTCTGGCGGGGATCTATGATCTGTATGAGGGAGAAGAACGGTTTGTGATCGTTACGACAGAAGCCAATGAGTCGGTGCGCAGTACGCATCACCGGATGCCCCTGATTTTTGAAGCACAGGACGCGCTGGCCTGGCTGGAGCATACGGAGAATATCACCGGACTTCTGGGACGGGAGCCGGAGGAGCTCTGCAGAGAACAGACATATGAGCAGATCAGTCTGGAGGATTGTTTCGGGAGGAACGGATTTTCCGATTGACAACAGGCAGGCAAAACAATATAATAAAGTTATATAAATAACTTATATAACTTTATTATATAGAGGAAACGATCATGCCGAAGCAGAGGATTACAAAAGAGATGGTTGTGGAGGCTGCTTTTGAAATCGCAAGAAGCGGCGGAATGGAACAGGTAATGGTAAAAACGATTGCCGATAAACTGGGGTGTTCGGTACAGCCGATCTACAGCTACTGCAACAATATGGAGGGACTGCGGAAGGATGTGACGGCGCGCGCCTGCTGTTTTATAAAGAAATACGCTGCAGAACGGATGGATAAGGAGGATCCGTTTCGCAGTACGGGCAGAGCATACGTTCAATTAGCGAAAGAGGAGCCCCATTTGTATAGAATATTCATTTTGCACCAGAGAGAGGGAATCTCTTCTCTGGAAGATCTGTACCGGTCAGAAGCCGGACCTCATATGGCCGGATTTATTGCAGAAAAATGCGGGATCAGCATACAGCAGGCGAAGCAGCTGCATTTGAACATGCTGATCTATACAATCGGGGTCGGCGCTGTATTTTCGGTGACGGTACCGGGAATTTCGGCGGATGAGATATACGCACAGCAGGAAAGTGCATATGAAGCATTTTTAGATCAGGCGCTGAGCCGCAGAGACGATGGAAGGTGACGACAGGGGGTATCTATGAAAAAAGGAATGATCATTTACCGTTCGAAGTATGGAGCAGCCAGAAAATATGCGGGCTGGCTGCAGGAAATGACAGGCTTTGCCTGCGTTGAGGCATCAAAAGCCGCAGCGGAAGAAGCGGCGCAGTGTGAGACGGTCGTCCTGTGCGGCGGGATCTATGCTTCCGGTATCGCGGGGCTGTCTTTTCTGAGAAAGAATATCAGTAAGTTAAAGGACAGGAAGCTTGCCGTATTATGTGTGGGGGCTTCTCCTTATGATGACGGTGCATTCGAGGAAATCAGAAAACACAATCTGAAAAATGACCTGAAAGACATTCCTCTTTTTTATGCCCGCGGCGCCTGGAATGAAAGCGCCATGACGTGGAAAGACAGAACTTTGTGCAGACTGCTGCAGAAATCAGTAGCAAAGAAAGATCCGGATACATACGAGCCCTGGATGAAGGCGCTCATGTGCGCCGTGGGACAGACGTGTGACTGGACAGATAAAAAATACCTGGACCCTCTGATGGAATATCTGGAGGGCAAGTCCTCATAAAAGCAAACAGTGACCTTCGCAGATTGGATCTGCGGAGGTTTTTTTACGCATAAGCCCGGAAAGTGACTGCCGCTCCTGCACGGGCAGACATTTGACGGGCAGCGGGCGGGGTTCACATTTTTTTCAGATTTACCAGGCGATTTGTTTAAGTTGAGTTTAAAAAACATTTATATGATGGTCGAAACAAAAGTTGGGAGTGCAGGTCAATGAAAAAAAGAAAAGTTCAAAAGAGGAGCAGTATCTGTCTTACTCTGTCAATGGTGGCGGCGCAGACTGTGTCGCTTTTTCCTTTGCACGTATCGGCGGCAGAACTGCAGTTTGAAGGGACAACGCAGATTGCCTCAACGGATTATTATCTGGATGCGGGCGCATTTTTGTCTGAGCTTGAGATAGAAGAGATCTATGTAGAAGCCGGCAGCCAGATCCAGGAGGGCGGCCAGATTTTGAAGCTGACGGATGAGAGTTGTCAGGAGGCGCTGGAATATTATGAGGCGGCTGTGATCCGGGCGGAAGGAACGCTGACCGATACGCAGATGGCGTACGAGCAGGGGCTTCTGGATGCGCAGTATACGTATGAACTCGCGCAGCAGAAAGCAGAGCAGGCGGAATTTGTCTGGGAGTATCAGAGCCAGGAGCTGGAGGATACGATCGCAGAGCACGAAGAGGTTCTCGCGGATATTGAGGAACGGATCGCAGAACTGGAGACCGGGATCGCAAACGGAAGTTACAGCCAGGGAAGCGCCGGGACAGGCGGCACAGGCGGTACGGGCGGTGGAAACGGCAGCACAGGCGGGACTGGCAGCCGGTCGGAGACCAGGCCGGAATCAGAACAGCAGTCCGAACAGGAATCAGAATCACAGTCAGAGACAGCGTTGCAGCCGGGATCGGAAGACCAGACAGAATCAGAGCCGGAGTCGGAATCTCAGACAGAGCCGGGATCGGAGCCGGAATTCCAGACGGAGTCAGGATCGGAATCGGAGCTCCAGACAGAGCCGGAATCGGAACTTCCGTCAGAATCAGGACAGGAGCAGGGAGAAGACGGGGGAGTACAGGGGCAGGATGAAACGGTTTCCGGGCGGATAGAAGAGATAAAAGCACAGATCGAGGCAAATGATCAGCTCTATGACAACATTTTGAAACAGCTTGGAGAGCTGGCCGGTGTGGATATGGACAGCGGTACGGTGACAGGACTTCCGGCCGGAGAAAGCGGAGGGGAGGAAGCCGCGGAGACGACCGAAACAGCAGAAACCCCAGCAGACCAGAGCGAGCTAGCATCATGGCTGCAGGAATCGATCACAGGCGACGGCAATGTAAAGACGAATCTGGAAAATGTACAGGCGAATCTTGATTCTGTTCCGGAAAATGTGCTTTCAGTGATAAAAGAAGCATATCCGGATTATCAGGAATACATCACGCTTCTGGAATCGTGCATTTCTCAGCTTGAGGCGGACATCAGCCTTCAGCAGAATGTTCTGGCAGCGATCGGAGAGAGCGGTACGGCAGGGGACGGTGAGAGCGAAGAAGGGGGACAGGAAGAAGAAGGGACGCTGGATACTGCGAAAGTCCAGGAACTTCTGGTACAGCTTTCGCAGGCGGAGACACAGCGCAGCAGCCTGTACGGGGAGCTGATTACGTTATATGGAGAATACATAACAATGTCAGCGGAAGACGACGCGCTGCCGGGGGAGACGGAAGATACAGGAAATACGGGCGGCGCGGACTCGGATCATTCAGGGGATACTATGACTCAGACGGAACAGGAGACAGAATCACCCCGTGAAGACAGTGAGCAAAACGGAGCTTCAGAACGTGACGGGGCCGAAAATGGCATGCCGGGCGGTATGTCAGGCAGTACATCCGGGGGCAGCATGCCGGGCGGCACATCCGGAAGCGGTATGGCAGGCGGCATATCCGGCAGTGGGATGGCTGCAGGCGGGAGCTCCGGAGGCGCTTCGCCGGATGGAGAACTGCAGTCCGAAACGCTGTCGGCAGAGGATCTCGGTCTTTTGGAGGAGGACATCAGCCTGTTCGGTGATACGTATGATCTGACGCAGATTATCAGTCTGACAGAGCGCGAACCATCCGACAGTGAGGAAGCGTATGATCTGATCGGCCAGCTGGAAGACGCCGGAACTACAGTAGAGGAACAGTATGCTGAACTGATAAGAAATCAGGATGCGTCAAAATTGCAGATACAGTATACGTACGATTCTGCCGTGATAGACGGAAAGCTGGCAGAAATTACTTACCGGCAGGAAGTACAGGAGTGGGAGGAAACACTGGCAGACGCAGAATCAGAAAAGGAAACACTGGAAGCCGGAAAGGCAGTTCTGGATTCTTTCACAGACGGGATCGTCACGGCGGACCGTTCAGGTACGATATCGTCGGTTTCCTTTGAAGCGGGGGATCTGCTGGAAAGCAGTGTGCCGGTCGTGAGTTATTATGACCCGGACCAGGCGGAGGTCGAGATAGAAGTTTCCCAGTACGATATTGCGGAGATAGAAGTAGGAGATACGGCAGAAGTAGAACTGCCGGGAGCTGGAACAGTGAGCGGAACGGTGACGGAAAAATCACCCGAAGCGGAATCAGGTACATCGAGAACGGCGGTCAGCTATCTCGTCACCGTTTCCATGGACAATGAAAACGGGCGGATCAGCCAAGGGCTTTCGGCGTCTGTAACGATCGCCGATGGGGAAGGTTCGCAGAGTGAAGCATCGCAGGCAGAAGGAATGGGTGAGATGGAAAATATGAGTGAGACAAAGATGGAGGAGCAGGATGAGCAGGAAAAATAGAAAAGGAAAACACATTCCGGCAGGAGGACTGCTGATCTGTGTGCTGGTCGTGACTGCCGCTGCGGCTCTTGTGATGACATACGGAAGGCGGGAAGGAGAACAGGAAGAAACGGAACATGCGTATACAGAGACTCAGGTAAGGCTTGGGCCGGTTGTATCAGGGGTCAGCGAGAGCGGTACGGCGGAATTTGGGACGAAGGAACAGGTCTTTACCGTAGCTGAGGTGACGGAAGTAAGCTCCTCGTCCTCTGTGCAGGAAGATACGGCGTCGGATGCGTCCGCACAGAGCGG
>DVHT01000172.1 GCA_018711885.1 Candidatus Choladousia intestinipullorum
TTTTTCAGGAACCAGATTTTTGACGCTGCCGTATATATGAGCATCAGAGTAAGCAGGATCTGCCAGTTGTATGCGAAATAAAAGCTGGCCGCCGCGTACGTGCCGCGATACCCGGCTGTCATGGAAAAGCCAAGCAGCAGCGCCGCCCACCACAGAAGGTTTGCCTCCACGTACTGTTTCGGCCGCACCTCCCAGATCCTTGCGCACAGTGTCCGCAGCAAAAGCACCGAGTTTACCACGACCGCAGTCAGGGCAGGAAGCCAGATGACCGGGGCCCAGCTTTTGTCTCCTCCTTTTATCAGCTCCCAGATATCCAGAACCGCCGCCAAAGACAAACGCAGAAATACGGAAACCTGGGCAGTAAAGAACCAGACCAGACAGAGATAGAGGATCACTGCACCGCCTGTTTTGCACCGTCTTACCGTATTCTCATAAAACATCTGCTCGTTCCACAGCCGCCGCTCTAGTAACTCATTCCAGATACACCAGACAATACAAAAAACGGCCACCGCCGCCAGCGCTGCGTTTCCGCCCATGTGCTCCCAGTTTCCCAGCCGCAGAACAGGAAAGACCGCAAAAAACTTTGCCGCCCCCTGGATTGCCAGCAGCACAAACACTTTTCGGTTCCCCGTATCTTTTCTTACTGTCTTCATTCCGAAACTCCTCCCGGCTAAAATAAATAAAACGGATAAAAACAAAGGATATCCCGTAACAGGATATCCTCTAGTATATGTGCTGCAAGATATTTTATTCTTTTGCATTCAGGACATTGATGATATGCTCTTTCTGCCGCTCGATATGGCACCCGGTCGCCGCCAGCGCCTTTTCCACATCGCGCTCCGTAAGCGCCTTCAGTATCTCCTCATGCTCGCGCACTAAAAGCTGGTGTGTCTGCCTGTCTTTTAAATACTCCATGCGGTACCGGTACATCTGCTCCCGGAGATTATTCAGGATCTGGACCAGCCTTCCATTGCCGGTCGCCTCGTAGATCGCCTCATGGAATTTCATATCAGCCTGCGCGCACGCCCCTACGTCGTCGCCCTCCAGCGTCTCCTGAAATTTTACGGAAAGTTCGCGCATCTGTTCCAGCTGTTCCTCCGTGATCCGCTTGCAGGCATGTTTCACCGCAAGCTCCTCAAGCGCCATGCGGACTTCCAGGACGTCTTCCAGATCCGAGATCGTGATCTCCGCAACGACAGCGCCCTTGCGCGGGATCATCAGGACCAATCCTTCCAGTTCAAGCTTCCGGATGGCTTCACGCACAGGAGTCCTGCTGACTCCGAGTTTCTTTGCCAGATGAATCTCCATCAGACGCTCTCCCGGCTTTAATTCTCCCCTGAGTATCGCCTGCCTCAGCGTCTGAAATACGACGTCCCTCAGCGGCAGATACTCGTTCATCTGCAACTGAAAATTCTCTACCATAGATTCCTCCTTGCCGCTTCTGCGGCCGTACCTCCGGCATGAAAGAACCTTGTCAGATACACATTTCTGGCCAGACTGCCTTCTGCAAGTTCTTTATATGCCGCTTTTGCCCTGTCTTCCTCATCGAAGAGCCCGAACACGCTCGGACCGCTCCCGCTCATCATCGCATTTACAGCGCCGGCGCGCATCATACACGCCTTTATTTCATCGATCACCGGATAGGCGGGAATCGTGACTGTCTCCAGAACATTCCCCATCTGTTCTACCATTGCACGGGCATCGCCTTCCCGGATCGCCCTCACCTGAGCGTCAATGTCCGGATGCGTCTTTAATTCATCCGCGCGCAGGTTTTTATATACAAACGCCGTCGAGACATGGATCGGCGGCTTGGCGAGGACGACATGCAGATCCGGCGCGTTCGGCAGGCGCGTCAGCACATCGCCGATCCCTTCGGCCAGCGCCGTTCCGCGCATCACACAGTAAGGAACGTCCGCTCCGATCTTTACGCCGCGCTTCATCAGCTCCTCCCTGGAAAGCTTCAGTCCGAACAGGCGGTTCACACCCACCAGAGTCGCAGCGGCATCCGCGCTTCCTCCTGCCAGACCTGCCGCCACCGGTATATATTTCCGCAGACGGATACGCAGCCCCTGTTCAATCCCAAACTCATCCATCAGCAGCCGCGCTGCCCTGCAGACGAGATTATCCTCATTGACCGGCAGATAACCGACATTTGTGACAAGCCGGATCCCCGGCTCATTCGATTCCGCGATCTCGATCCGGTCATACAGATAGATCGTCTGCATGACCATGCGCAGGTCATGATACCCGTCATCCCGTCTGCGCAGGACATCCAGCCCTAAATTGATCTTCGCCATTGCTTTCAGCTTCAGTTCCATCGTCTTTGTACGCTCCTGCACTTTGTATACAATATAGCTTTATTGTACCTTCCGCCCGTTCCCATGTCAACGACAGAATCCGCTGTTTTTCATTTTTATGAAAACTGACGAACCATGCTCTTCATCAGGATCAGGCAGTCGCCCTTTTTGATCTGTTCGGATTCCAGCCCGTTCATTTCCATGATCTGTTCCGGCGTGAGATAATACTGTTTTGCAATATCCCACAGCGTCTCATTTCCCTGTACAATGTATCCCGTAATACCGGGAACAGCCTCAAGCTGCGCAAGCTCATACTCCGTATCATGGATCTCATGGATACACTGCTGTTTTCCGAGCCGCACGATAAACAGGTTCAGGCTTACGACTGCCCGGATCTCGATCTCCTCGCTGTCTGCCATCGTCGCCAGAAGCTGCTCCATCCCAGCCGAAAGCGAATAGCGGCAGTTTTCACTGATACCGGGCGCCTCAGCAGTATGGGAAAACGGGATGGTTCCTTCCAGCACCGCAAACGGCATCGTATCATCGGAAGAAATATACAGGATCGAGACCGGCACTGCTCCGTCGATCTGCAATCCTTCCGGTACGATCCGGACGCTGTCGATCTTGATGCTGCCGCTGCTGTGGCAGACCTGCAGGATCCTCGGTTTCGCGCTCTGGATCCTTATTTTTCCGTTCACTTTACACTTCGATTCATTCTTTCTTACGAGACTTTCATACGTCTCCTCACTTGTCACCAGCTCCAGATTCTTTTCCGGCGAATAGACGTCTTCCAGAATCTCTGCCTCCTGACTCCCATAGACGCGGATCTCAAGCTCCAGCACGCCTTCCAGATGGAACACCCGCAGCTCTCCGTCCGTATCTTCCTTTGCAGTGATATCTGCCTGGGCGAGCGTCACATCGATATCGGGGATCAGTTCCGGCAGACAGCCGCTGCAAGCGACTTCTCCCTCAAACGGGATCGACTGTTCCAGCCACTGCACGCTCGACGTTTCATCCTCCGCACGGTAAAGGACAAACAGGAACAGACTGCCCTGGACGGCAATCGTTCCATCTTTCAGCGACAGCCGGCAGCCCCGGAGCTGTGTGCTGTCCCACAGAAGTTCTCTGATGTTCGGCTTATTGGACGGCACCTGCACTTCCTCTTTCAGCCGGAAAATATCTTTTTTCTGGACCTCAAGCTGCAAAAAATCCAGTTTTTTCCTGCGCTCACACAGTTCGATCCGCGTCTGTGTCTCTACTGCCGCAGACATATCATAGATTTCTTCTACTGACGCAGAGAAGCTCAGCAGGCTGCGGATCGCCAGCTTTCTGGAATTGATCAGGGCCACATTCAAATCTTCCGTTTCATGACGCACGCGCACATTATCGCCTGCTTCCAGTCCGTCCATGCTGACCGATTCGTCAAACTGCAGCCTGGTCTCCAGCCTGTGCAGGCTGTGCTCCTTCGTATCATCCATATACAGAATACTGACTGCCATGTAGCCGTCCAGCAAAAGCCTTCCGTTTTCAATCCGTGTATGTTCCAGCACCACGCGTTCCCTGCTCTGGATGATCGTATCCACATCGGGATTCGCATCCGGGACATTCAGATCCTCATCCAGTGTGATCTGCGTACCTGCCTGTTTTGCCAGTCTGCACATATGTATATTTTTCATCAAAAGCTCCATAACCATACCGCCTTTCTGTTTTGTTCCCGGATTTTTCCGGCCCCGTCCCTGTTTCCTGCCTGATTGCTTACTGAATTACCGCTTCCTTTTCGCGCGTCTCTATTTTCACCGCGAGATACGGATAAGACGGCTCGCCGGAAGGCTTTTCCTGTTCCTCCGGCCCGATAAGCCTCGTATCGAAATAGATTTTTTCCTCATCCTCCGTACACTGTACGACCGCGATGCTGTATCCGCCCGTCTTCTGCTCTCCGTAACCGCGTATCAGATACATATCCTCTCCGTCCGTATACGTCATCCGTATCTCTTCTGCTTTATTCTCTTCAATCGTCTGTAAAAGCTGCGCGGGCAGCTTTTCCCGCTCCACTACCGTAAAATCAATTTCTTTTCTTTCCTTCTCCTGTCTGTCCTCTGCCGCGCCGCACCCGGTCAGCAGAAGCGAGACAAGAACAGTTATGACAAAAAAACGGATCCCCGACCTTTTCACCCAATACACCCGCTTTCTGTTTTATACTATTGATATTTGCATTCCAGTCAAAATATGCGGGATATTTCCAGACGGCCGTTTTTTCGGAAGAAAAGATTGTCATAACCGGTCCATTCCGATATAATGGAATTTAAATATTGTTAAAAAATGTTACTAAAGGAGATACACATGAACGCCAAATTAACCACCGCAGAGACGGAACCTGTCATCGTAAAAGAACGTGCCAGAGTTTCCGGGATTCTTGTCCACCCCACTTCCTTTCCTTCCTCTTACGGGATCGGAGATATGGGACAGGGCGCTTACGATTTCATTGATTTTCTGGAGAAGTCCGGACAGCATCTGTGGCAGATCCTGCCGCTTGGTCCGACCGGCTTCGGCGACTCGCCGTACCAGAGTTTCTCTTCTTTTGCAGGGCAGCCGCTGCTCATCAGTCCCGGCAAACTCCTGAAAATGCAGCTTCTTACGGAGGAAGACTTTGAGGATATGCCCGAATGGGACCCGAAAAAAGTGGACTACGGCGCTGTGATTGAATTTAAGACTGCGCTTCTGAAAAAGGCGTGGGCCGCCTTTTACCATACGCCGGACAAAACGCTTCTCGAAGAATTTGAAACTTTCTGCGAGGAAGAAAAAGACTGGCTGGACGACTACACGCTTTTTATGGCATGCAAGGATTACCACGAAGGCGCAAGCTGGATGGAATGGGAAAAAGAACTGAGAAACCCCGCCGGCAAAACGAAACAGCTCTGGCGGGAAAAGCTGAAAGAAGGGATCGCGTACTACAGCTTCGTGCAGTTTATCTTTCAGAAGCAGTGGTTCGAGCTGCGGGAATACGCACACGAACACGACATTGCCATCATCGGCGACATCCCGATTTTCGTCGCCCCCGACAGCGCCGATATCTGGGCGGACAAAAAGCTGTTCCAGCTCGATTCCAAAGGACATCCGCGCGCCGTAGCCGGAGTGCCGCCGGATTACTTCAGCGCGACAGGCCAGCTCTGGGGAAATCCGCTTTACGACTGGGATTACCATGAAGAGACGGGATATCAGTGGTGGATCCGCCGCATCAGACGCCAGCTCGCCCTGACAGACTATCTGCGCATCGACCATTTCCGTGGCTTTGAAGCTTACTGGTCCGTACCTGCCGGCGAGGAGACCGCCATCAACGGCCAGTGGATCAAGGGACCGGGACACGCTCTGTTCGACGCGGTCAAAAAAGAGCTCGGAAAAGACCTGCCGATCTTCGCCGAAGACCTCGGTGTCATCACGCCTGATGTAGAACGTCTGCGCGATGAGCTTGGCTTCCCCGGCATGAAGGTGCTGCAGTTTGGTTTCGGAGATATGGATGACCACAATTACATTCCCCATTTCTATACGACGACAAACTGCATCTGCTATACGGGAACGCACGACAATGATACGACGATGGGATGGTACGCGCAGCAGCCTGAGATCGTCCGCGACAGGATCCGGCGCTACGGCAATACGGACGGCAATCTTGTCAGCCTCGACTTCATCCGCTTCTGCATGGGAAGCATCGCAAAATACGCCATCTTCCCGATGCAGGATCTTCTGGTGCTCGGCAGCGAGGCACGGATGAACTGCCCCGGTGTTGCTCAGGCCAACTGGACGTTCCGCTACACGGCAGAAGACCTGACCGACGAACGGTGCGAATGGCTGCTCCAGACTACGCGGCTGTACAACCGCTGACAGAAAAAGAGAGGTTCCATTATGATACGTTTTTTATTGATTGCACTCTTCCTCGTGATCTTTCTCGTACTCTCCATTCCTGTCTTTCTGATCGAATGGATCATCGGGAAATTTTCACCGAGAGCGCGCGATATCAGTTCACTCCGGATCGTACAGGCCGGATTTAAGATCATCATCTGGATGTCCGGTATCAAACTCACGGTGAAGGGAGAGGAAAATGTCCCGAAAGATACTGCCGTTTTATACATCGGCAATCACCGGAGTTATTTTGACATCGTGCTGACGTATGCGCGCTGTCCCGGACTGACCGGTTATGTGGCGAAAAAGGAAATGCTGAAGATACCGCTTCTTTCCCGGTGGATGAAGTTCCTGCACTGCCAGTTTCTCGACCGCTCCGATATCCGCGAAGGTCTGAAGACGATCCTGGCTGCCGCGGAAGAGATCAAAAACGGAGTTTCCATCATGATCTTCCCGGAAGGAACACGGAGCACCAACGAAAGCGAGCTCGATATGCTCCCATTTCACGAAGGTTCGTTCAAGATCGCGACCAAGACGGGCTGCCCGATCATCCCGGTCGCCATCAGCGGTTCATCTGCCGCATTTGAAGACCATATTCCGCGTGTCTTCCCGGCGCATGTAACGATCGAGTACGGAAAACCCGTCTACCCAAAAGATCTGTCGCGGGAAGAGCAGAAATTCCTCGGCCGCCGCGTGCAGGGCACGATCGCCGAAATGCTGAAAGGACTCCATTCAGACTGAATTACTCCGTCCGCAGCCGCTCCACCACGCTTTGTTTCTCCAGATTCCGGAAGCATACGTACGGGACGGCGGCTGCAAGAAGAATCAGGGCCGGGGCGCAGACTGCCAGCGGGAAGAGGGTGAACCGGAAGGTCGTATAGCCGCCTTCAACCATTGCCCTCACCCCGATCCCTACGGCCAGCGAACCAGCCAGAAGTGAGGCTGCCAGAGTGATCGCCGCGTAATACAGCCCTTCTTCTACGAGCATCCGGCAGAGCTGCCGTTTTGTAATCCCTACGCTCTGGATCACCGCAAATTCCTTTTTCCGCGATACAATGGATGTCACCATTGAATTGATGAAATTCAGGATTCCCACCAAAGCGATCGTGATGCTGACGGCATTTCCCATGACTGCGGAAGACCTCGTCTCTGCCTGATACTGCTCCATCATCACCTGCCTTGAGACAACGGGCAGGCTCGTATCCACATTTCTCGTATATTCCTCTAAAAATTCCTGCGTCTGTTCCAGATGCGCATCGTCCACATTCACAAACAATCTGCGCAGCGTATTTTCCGGCCACTGTTCCCGGAAAGTCTCTGACGGAAGAATAAAGGAAATCTCGTACCCCTGCTCTGCCTGAGCCTGCGATGCGCCGCTGCAGACAGAATTCACCGGGTATACGACTGCCATTACCGTGCGCTGCTTTCCCGCGATCTCAACGCTGCTTCCCACAGACGGCACCGGCAATACAGGATACGTCTCCTGCAGGCCAATGGCAGGCCCTACGGCAAGTACGTACTCTCCCGATGCAAATGCCTCCGGATCAAGTCCGATATGTTTTCTGTAAAAAAACTGTTTCAATGTCCTGCACCTTCCTCCCGGCTTTCTTTGTAATCACAGAATATCAGAGGAAGGTCACATTTCCGGCACAGCGTGCGTTACATTTTTGTGACTTAGCACTTCCAGACCTGCTTACGGCGCCGGACAAATCCTCCCATCCTTCAAATACACGATCCGGTCGCAGCAATCGGCCACTTTATCGTCATGCGTCACAATGAGGATGGTTTTTCCGCTCTCCTGAAGACCGCGGAAAATCTCCATCACTTCGTCTCCGGTCGCTTCATCGAGCGCACCGGTCGGCTCATCCGCCAGGATCAGATCCGGATTTTTCACGATCGCCCTTGCAATAGCCGCCCGCTGCTGCTGTCCGCCGGAAAGTTCATCGGGATACGCTTTTCTTTTTTCCGATATCCCCAGCATTTCCAGCGCTGTCTCCGCCTGCTTGCCCGCCTGCTTCCGGGCAACACCCTGATAGCGCAGCGGGAGCATTACATTGTCGTATATGTTCAGATCCGGTATCAGCGCAAAATACTGGACGACAAATCCGACGCTGTTTCTCCGGTAATGAGTCAGAACCTTCTTCTTTGAGAAATCCAGCAGCTCCCCGCGGAACCTCAGACTGCCGCTGTCCATCGCCATCAGGCCGCCCAGCACATTGAGAAGCGTCGATTTTCCGGACCCGCTTTTTCCCATGATCGCGACCATCTCCCCTTCTTCCACCCGAAGAGACACACCCTGAAGCGCCTGCACGGCCGCATCTTTTTTCCCGAATGTTTTCGATACATTCTCTGCTGAAAGTAGTTTCATCCGTCTTTCCTCCTCATGAGCTCTTCTATGTTAATGCCGCCAATCTTCCACACTGTCAGCCCGGCCGACAGCAAAAATACACATCCCGCCATCCCGAGGATGATGAAAAATGGTACAAAGTTTGATGTCTGGACCATCTTTGGCCGGAGTATGACAAAATTCACGGCCAAAGGCGGAAGGAGCAGGAGCATGCATTCCAGAAATCCGGGCAGGACGATGTTCGCAAGCCCGGAACCATTCAGCAGACAGATGGCATACGCCTCCAGATTTCTCTGGATCCGCGCCAGACAGCCTGAGATCAGGCAGAACAGGGTAAATGCCGCCATAGTCACAGTCAGAATGAGCAGCAGCGTCACAGCGGTCTGGGATTCCTGCAGAAGGATCTCCGCGCCGAATCCAACGGAAGTAAAAAACAGGCTGATACCGTACTGCTGCGAGATCTCATTTGCAGCCCTGACCGCAGTCTGGTAATCCACCCCGGGCGCCGGAGAAAGGCTGGAATACTCCAGCGCATCCGTATAGATGGTACTTGCAAATTTTGCCCGTTCCTGCTTCTCGTCTGGTATCTCCAAAAGATCCAGTCCGGTCGGAAAGATGATCTGCGTATCGAGATTTACCATTCCGTCCGCTTCGCCAAGGTCGGTCGGCATCATGGTCCCTTTCTCCAGGATCCCGGCGGCGTATGCGTCAAAATATGTATTTTCGCAGATACGGGTCGGCATGTAGATCCTGAACCGTTCTCCCACTGATACGGCATTTTTATAATTGTTTCCAAATATCAGGGGCAGCGGCCGGGACGACGACGAGAACGTCGTATTTTCTTCCGTAAGCCCCTCGCCCAGCTCCGTGCGCAGATCGAACAGCTCGTACGCTGCCCGGCTGATCTGAACAGATTTGACCGCTACGCCGTGATAGACCCCATCGCCGTCCGGCAATTCATTGTAACAGTATTCCACCGGCAGCCCCTGTGCATCGATGAACTGATCGTAATTGCCTGCGCCGAACTTCTCATCCAGAAATGACTCTTCCAGATACAGGCACTGATCTTTCCGGAAGCTTGCAATATCAAAATCATCCGCAGTGCTCAGCTCCC
>DVHT01000173.1 GCA_018711885.1 Candidatus Choladousia intestinipullorum
ACAGAGGTGTCCTATGGAACAGTATATAATAAAAGGCGGCAATCCACTGGTGGGAGAAGTGGAGATCAGCGGTGCGAAAAATGCTGCACTCGGCATTCTTGCGGCTGCCATTATGACAGATGATACGGTACTCATAGAGAATCTTCCGGATGTACGCGATGTGAATGTGCTTTTGGAAGCAATGGAGAGCATCGGCGTAGAGGTGGAAAGGATTTCCCGTCATGCAGTGCGGATGAACAGCGAGCATATCGGAGAAGTCAGTGTTGATTACGAATATATCAAGAAGATCCGCGCTTCTTATTATCTGATAGGAGCGCTGCTTGGGAAATATAAAAAAGCAAAAGTACCGCTTCCGGGCGGATGCAATATCGGAAGCAGGCCGATCGACCTGCATTTGAAGGGGTTTAAGGCGCTTGGCGCAAAAGTGACGATCCGAAACGGATTTATTGTTGCAGAGGCAGAGCATCTGCACAGCAGCCATATCTTTCTCGATACCGTCTCCGTTGGAGCCACGATCAATATCATGATGGCGGCGTCGATGGCAGAGGGGTATACGATCATTGAGAACTGTGCCCGTGAGCCGCACGTCGTTGACGTTGCGAATTTCTTAAACAGCATGGGTGCGAATATCAAAGGAGCAGGTACGGATGTGATCCGTATCCGCGGTGTGCAGAAGCTGCACAAGACAGAATATTCCATTATCCCGGACCAGATCGAGGCGGGAACCTTTATGTTCGCGGCAGCGGCTACCAAAGGCGACGTGATGGTAAAGAATGTCATTCCGAAGCATCTGGAGGCGACGACGGCCAAGCTGCTTGAGATCGGATGTGAAGTCGAGGAGTTTGACAATGCGGTCCGTGTGGTCGCATCGAAGAGACTTAGGAGCACGAATGTGAAGACGCTTCCGTATCCGGGTTATCCTACCGATATGCAGCCGCAGATCGGAGTGACGCTTGCGCTTGCTTCCGGCACGAGCATTGTGACAGAAAGTATCTTTGAAAACCGGTTTAAATATATGGACGAACTGGCCCGGATGGGCGCTGAAGTCCGTGTCGAAGGCAATACGGCGATCATATCAGGCGTAGATAAACTGGAAGGAGCGCGTGTCTGCGCGCCTGACCTTCGTGCAGGAGCTGCACTGGTAATCGCGGCGCTCGCAGCGGAAGGCATTTCGACGATCGATGACATTGTATATATTCAGCGCGGATACGAGGAATTCGATGAAAAGCTCAGAAGCCTTGGCGCTGAGATAGAGAAGATCAGCAGTGAAAAGGAAGCACAGAAATTCCGGCTGAGGATTGGATGAGCGATAGAAAGAATGCAGAGATAAAGGGGTGCTGCGGTGAATGCGGCAGCCCTTTCCTTTCATTATCGTGAGGCTGCCGCGGCAGTCTCCGGGATACAAAAAGAGTATAGAAAAGGAATGCAGATCAGTCACAGGAACAGGAGGAAAGTACGATGATTAAATTGCATGAAAAAGGCGCGTACCTGCTGAACGGGACAGAGATTGTCCCGGAGACACAGGATGTGCAGGAAGTATTGCACAGCAGACTTGGAGATAACGTTCCTTCCAAAGAGGAGGCGGCGAAAAATACGATCGCATGGTCGATCCTGAAAGAACACAATACATCCGGCAGCATGGAGAAGCTGAAGATCAAATTCGATAAGCTGACTTCGCATGACATTACATTTGTCGGCATCATCCAGACGGCGAGAGCGTCAGGACTGGAAAAATTCCCGGTGCTGTACGTGCTGACAAACTGCCATAATTCTCTGTGTGCAGTCGGCGGTACGATCAATGAGGATGACCATATGTTTGGCCTTACCTGTGCCAAAAAGTACGGCGGAGTCTATGTTCCGCCGCACCAGGCAGTAATCCATCAGTTTGCGCGTGAAATGCTCGCGGGCGGCGGCCGTATGATTCTCGGTTCGGATTCTCATACAAGATACGGAGCTCTCGGGACAATGGCGATGGGAGAAGGCGGACCGGAGCTTGTAAAACAGCTGCTCGGGCAGACCTATGACATCAATATGCCGGGCGTTGTCGGGATTTATCTTACCGGAAAACCGGTTCCGGGCGTAGGCCCGCAGGATGTGGCGCTGGCGATCATCGGCGCGGTGTTTGCAAACGGCTATGTCAATAACAAGGTGATGGAATTCGTAGGGCCTGGCGTGGAGAATCTAAGCGCTGATTTCCGTATCGGGATCGACGTTATGACGACAGAGACGACGTGCCTGTCTTCCATCTGGAAAACAGACAGTACGATCCGGGAATTTTACGAGATCCACGGCAGAAGCGGCGATTACAAAGAACTGAATCCGGGCGCTGTGACTTACTACGACGGCATGGTGGAAGTGGACTTAAGCGCAGTCCGGCCCATGATCGCGATGCCGTTCCATCCTAGCAATACGTATACGATCGAGGAGCTGAACGCAAATCTCATGGATATTCTTGATGATGTGGAGAAGCGTGCGGCAGTCAGCCTCGACGGAGCGGTAGAGTTCTCCTTAAAGGATAAGGTGCGCGGCGGAAGACTGTATGTGGACCAGGGTATTATCGCAGGATGCGCGGGCGGCGGATTTGAGAATATCTGTGATGCTGCGGATATCCTGAAAAACAAATTTATCGGGGCAGATGAATTTACACTGAGTGTATATCCGGCAAGTACGCCGATCTATATGGAGCTTGCAAAGAACGGACGGCTGGCTTCTCTGATCCAGAGCGGCGCGATCGTAAAGACAGCGTTCTGCGGTCCGTGCTTCGGAGCGGGAGATACGCCTGCAAATAACGGATTCAGTATCCGCCATTCCACGAGGAACTTCCCGAACAGAGAGGGATCCAAACTCCAGAGCGGACAGATCGCATCGGTGGCTCTGATGGATGCGCGTTCTATTGCGGCCACAGCGGCGAACAAGGGATATCTGACGGCTGCGACAGACATTGACGCAGAGTACGGAAAGCCGAAATACTTCTTTGACAGCAGTATTTACGAGCACCGCGTATTTGACAGCAAAGGAGTGGCAGACCCGTCTGTGGAGATCAAATTCGGCCCGAACATCAAGGACTGGCCGGCAATGTGTGAACTCACAGAGCATCTGATGCTCAAGGTAGTATCCGAGATCCACGATCCGGTGACGACGACGGATGAACTGATCCCGTCCGGAGAGACATCCTCCTACCGTTCCAACCCGCTCGGCCTTGCAGAGTTTACTCTTTCCAGAAAAGATCCGGCATACGTCGGACTGGCGAAAGAGGTCCAGAAGGCGGAAAAAGCGCGTGAAGCAGGAGAGAATATGGAGGAAGCCCTGCCTGAGCTGAAAGAAGCGATGGAGACCGTCAGAGCCGCAGAAGGGTTTGGAGACGTCAGCGGAGCAAATACCGGCGTCGGCAGCACGATCTTTGCGGTGAAGCCGGGCGATGGTTCCGCAAGAGAGCAGGCGGCGTCCTGCCAGAAGGTACTCGGCGGCTGGGCTAACATTGCGAACAGCTATGCGACGAAACGTTACCGTTCAAATCTGATCAACTGGGGAATGCTCCCGTTTTTGATCGACGAAGGAGAACTTCCATTCAAGAATAAGGATTATCTGTTCATTCCCGGTATCCGGACAGCAGTGCAGAACAAAGCGTCTTCCGTTAAAGCATACGTTGTAAAAGACGGCGGATTAAAGGAGTTTACATTGAGACTCGGCGAAATGACAGACGATGAGAGACAGATCATCCTGGACGGATGTCTCATCAATTATAACCGGATCAAATAAGGGATAATAGGAAAAGAAGGACAGCCATCTCACAAATGAAGTGAAATGGCTGTCCTGTTAAATTGCGCTGTTTTCCGGCCAAGAATTAAGCTTTACCGAGAAAACGTTTGATTCTGTTTCTAAGAGAAGAAGTGGAATGCAGTTTCTGGATTTCTGCTTCTAATCTTTGTGCCTGCCGTTCCATCGATTCGGCGCTGCGGTCGAGCTTCTGGATCGCGCGTCCGTATACGAGGATCGTATCCCGCAGAAGCTCTTCCAGGTCCGGTTTTTCCTGCGGAAGCTCTTCAAAGGGATCATAGAAGAGAATCCCGTCTTCGCGTCCCAGATATTCTCTGGCGAGACGCTCATTGGATGGAAGATATTGAGCCAGAAATGCCTCCTGTTCGCCCGGTGCAAAAAGAGAACGGCGGTCTGCGACTCCCAATGCATAAGGGACAGAGTCATGGATTTCCCGAAAGCTGCCGGAGAGAACGGACGCTTTTTTTACAGGCTCCGGAAGTGCATTCAAAAACCGCTTCATTTCCAGATAGGTTCCCTCGTAGGAGAGGTTATATGCCTTGTCTTCTGAGTGAAACCCATCGGTGATGGAAAGGCCGAAGATGTCAAGAAAGTCAGACAGCAGGGTATGTTCCGCCCCCTGGAACTGGCCTTTTTCGTAAATGCGGATGATCAGATTTTCCTTCCCGACCACACTGCAGATTTTTTCTGCGGCAGTATAAAAGTCAAGAGGATACGCAGTGGATGCAATCGTATTCAGAAATTCATAGAAAGAAAAGGTTTCTCCTGTTTTGATGCGCTGACGATAGCGCGACTGAACGAACAGGTCCTGACGGCGCAGGTATACGATCACTTTCAGTTCCAGACCGAGCCGGTCAAAATCTGCTTTCGTATTTGTCCAGAAATCCGGATCATTACTGCCGATCCGCCAGAGAAGTTCTTCGCTGAGCAGGATGCGGTCATACGTCTTTGCTAACTCTGAAATCTGCTCAAATGCCTTCTGATAGTCTTCGGACGGACGGGAAAAGTCTGCAGTGTGCGTTTCACTGTCGTATTCAGCTGCCAGAAAGTGTGCGTTTCTGCGGAAGCTGACCTTTGGATAGCGGAAACCAAAATCCGGAAAACAGATCCCGTGCTGCTCCAGCGCTCCTGCATTATTGCATAAAAAATTCTGTATTGCGGTAGTCCCTGTCTTGGGATGACCGATATGTAAGTAAACAGTTGCCATATGATGATGCTCCCCTTATCTATTGTAACATGATCTCCCTCGCTGTTTTATTATAGATAAGGAATTTGATAAGAATATGGTTGAAACAAAATTTGTCTCAGTGTTTGTTCCTGGATGAAATATAAAAGATCCCGGAGACGATCAACAGCGTGAAAATAAAGGTCGGCAGAGTCGGACGCCCGGACTCGAACGGCGCGAGAATACCGGACAGATACAGCGACAATGCGACGTTTAAGAGCAGCCCTGAGATGATCGGCCGGATAAAATGCTTGATCGTGGCAAAAAAGCGAAGATTTTCGTATTTTTCGTAAACGGCCCAGATCAGAATATAAATTGTTCCGGATGAAGCGACGCTGCATGCAAAACCGCTTACTGCCATTGCAATTCCTTCCCACGGCGACTGATTGAGACTGTAGCCCAGACTGTAGCCCACGCCGGTCAGGATCTTACAGAGGATCGAACCCGGAAGGGCATTGGCGGCAGTGACGATATTGCCGTAAAAATCTGCATGGCTGATCAGGCCGTTTTCGACGAACAGACCCTGCGCTACCGACAGGTAGGCGTCTCCTCCGCCAAAAGACATGATGGAGGAGAGGAATCCGGCTCCCAGAAAGGAGAATGTATCCAGCGTAGTCAAAATAGCCGGTAAAGAGAGGATCAGCGTAAACGCGATCCAGCCTCCAAAGGCCGCAGCCAGTTTTTTCAGAGGAAAGCTTTTCCTGTGCTTTGCCTCAGACACAGACTGGATGAATCCGACCACACCCAGGATCAGCATGAGTGCGGCAAGATACGGCTGCAGCCTGGCGAGAAGAATATGGGCCGTTCCCGCAGACAGGAAATAACAAAGTGTCAGCGCGAGCGCAGGCACAGTCCTCTTTACCATGCGCGGTTTCCCTTTTGTAAAAAGAATGACAAAAAAAGCCGATCCCAGGATCTGTACCACTGAGAGAGAAAAGACCGGTGTGAGGGAAAGGCCTAAAAGCTGGTAGAGATTCTTTTCACTGGAAAGTACAAAAACGGCAAAGATCATAAACAGATAAAGGAGACACTCATTCCGGTTTTTGGCCTGTTTTAGCGTGCCAATCACGTACTGTGCCAGCAGATAAATGATAAAAACAGAAATGCCGGCAGACAGAAAGCCGATCTGCGTTCGGACAGATGCATTCAGACCGGAAAAAAGGACAAGCAAAAAAAGCGTCAGAAAAGCGCCGGGGAAAGCGATTGCAGAAGCACTGGCAATCATCCCGGGCGTTCCGGCGGTTTCGTGTCCAATCCCGGTTGCAATCTCTACGGGAAGCGCTCCCGGAGTGATGCTGGCGATCATGACATCTCTGTTATATTCTTCTTCGGTAACGATTTCGGAGTGTTCAACAATCTCGTTTTCGATGACGGGAATCAGCGCTGTCCCGCCTCCGAAACCGATCACTCCTATTCTGAACATGGTACTTACCATGTTTCGTAATTTCACATTCTTTTTCATACTGTATTGATGTCCATGCCCTATTTTTTCCCGATCATACGTTTGATCACTTTTTTTGCGCGGTTTTCCAGAGAAGCGCTGTGGGACATTCTGGCTTTTTCAAGTTCATCTTCCAGCTTATCCAGCCGTTTCTGAAGTTCAGAATTCTCCGTTTCCAGTATCTGGATCGATCTTCCGTATACAATGATCATGTCGCGCAGCATTTCTTCCGTCGAGATATGCTCTTCCGGAAGTTCGGCTACCGGCTCACAGAAAAGAACACCATCTTCTCTGCCAAGGTATTCCCGTGCCACCCGCTCATTGGATTCTTTGAATTTGCCGAGAAAAGCCCGGGCGCCTCCGGGCGGGAAGAAGGAATGCTTTTCCCTCTCATTAGTAAACGGGCTTGCCTTTTGAATAGAGGAAATACTTCCCTGGATAGCCGGACAATTCTTTACGTTTTTCGGCAGAACGTTCAAAAGCCGTTTGAGTTCAAGATACGTTCCGCTTAAAGAAGGATGGTAGAGCTCCTTTTTAACGGTAAAGCCATCTGAAAGGGAAAGACCGAAAATATCCAGGAAATCGGAAAACAGGGTGTGTTCCGCGCCCTGATACTGAGTTTTTTCGTATAGGCGGATAATTAAATTCTCTTTTCCGACCACTGCGGAAAGAACGTCAAGACCGGATGCATAATCGAGCGGCCAGTTTGACACATGTTCAGATTCCAGAAATTCGAAAAAGGTATAGCTGTTTTTCGTTTCTTTGATTTTCTGGGCATACAGAGATTCAATAAAAGAATCCTGACGGCGCAGATAGATAATGATCTTAAGGTCCAGTCCCCGGTCTGCAAGATCAGCTTTCAGCTTCGGCCAGAAATCAGAGCGTTTTCTGCTGATATTCCAGATCCCCTCGTCTGTCAGGAAAATCCTGCCGTAGGTTTTTGACAGATCTGCTATTTTATCGAGCGTCGGTCCGTATTCAGCGGCGGGCACAGAGTAATCAGGATTTCCGTTCGCATCTTTGCCTGGGACGATCAGAAACCGTCCGTTTTTCCGGGTGCCGACGCCCGGATAGCGCAGGCCAAAGTCAGGAAAGCAGATGTCATGCTCTTTCAGTGCTTTGTCATTATTGTACAGAAAATGCTGGAGCGCAGTCGTTCCTGTTTTAGGAAGTCCAATGTGTAAATAGACAGTTGCCATAATCAATTCTCCTGTATCAATCGGATGAAGCTTTGCTGCCGCGGAGGATCCGTTTTGCAGCACTCATCGGATGTTTGGCCATATCAGTGATCTTATTGAGGCGTGCTTTGTTTGCGGACACGCCTGCTTTCAGTTTCTCGATCTCTTCCTGCTGAAGGAGCGCGATCTGGCCGAAGTAGCGGATGATATCCTCATACATGTAAGGATTGTTTTCGGTCCACTTCTCCAGCTCTTTAATTTTCATGTCGAAGAGCGGTCCCTCGCGGTGCAGGTATTCCTTTGCAATCTTATTGTTGCTCTCCTCGTATTTACCGAGAAATTCTTTTAATTCCTCCACCGAGAACATCGAGCACGGATAGTCGGGATTCTTCCCGGATGCGCAGAGCTTAATCGCTTTTCCAAAGAAATCGGCGCCGGTGCCGGCCTGTGTATATCCGGGAAGGTTGTTCACGACACGCTTGATTTCCTGAAGGTTGAGCGTCAGAGAAGGATTCGGATCTTCTTCTGCGATTTCAAAGGTATCGTCCATCTGCAGATCGATAGCGTCAAGAAAATCTGTATAGATATTGCCGCCGTCCCGTTCCAGCCAGGCCCGGTCATAAATGCGGACCTTGATGTTTTCTTTGCCGATCACGGCTGCAATTTTTTCAAGCAGCCAGTAATAGTCAAGAACGATGCCGGGGGTATTCTGTATCCATTCCTCCCAGCGGAGCTGTCCGTATGCGCCCTCGAATCCGTTCTTGATCATCTGGTTCCGCCACGAAGTCGCGAATACATCCTGGCGGCGCAGATAAACGATCATTTTTATGACGTAGCCGTGAGTGACAGAATGTTCTTTTAAAATATTCCAGTATTCAAACAGAGGCCCCTTTGAGGCGTGCCACAGCCGCTCATCGGACAGAACGACATGATCGTACGTCTGGAAGGACTGCTCTACCAGTGCGAGCCCTTCTTTCAAAAGGCGCTGTTCCACGTCTTTTAAGCGGTTTCCCTCGCTGTCGCGTACGACACCTACCAGGAAATGGCCGTTCCGCCTGCGGTTGATATGCTCGTATTTATAATGGAAGAAGGGATATTCATACCCCTTCTGGTTCAGCGCTTTCCGGTTGTGCAGGCAGAATACCTGCAGGGCAGTGGTCCCGGTCTTGGGCTGCCCTACATGTATATATAGTGTTTTCATGATTCACAAAACTCCTTCAAGATTAATCTGCAGTGCCGTCATTGTTTTGCACTGCGTTCCTCCAACGCTTTGATGATCGTATCCACACACTCTTCCAGCGTCAATCTGGAGGTATCGATGGTGACATCCGGATTTTCCGGAACATCATACGGGCTGGAAATTCCGGT
>DVHT01000027.1 GCA_018711885.1 Candidatus Choladousia intestinipullorum
ATGAGCGGAATTTTCCGGGACGTATACCTGCTGAAGCGTCCGGAAAACTGTATCTTCGACTATTTCGTAACCACAGAGCTCTCCGACGCGGGCCGCGCGGCAGCCGATGTGCGCTTCTCCTTCCTCGGCGAATCCCTTCCCGTGGAGGTCTCTGTCTACGATGCCGCAGGAGCGCTCGCAGCGCGCGCTGTATCCGAGTCTTCCTGCGCATCCGAGGATGGATATACTTCCCGGCTGCGCCTTGAAATCCAGGATCCCGTACTGTGGAATCCGGAGCAGCCGTATCTGTACACCGTTGTGTACACCTTCGGTGATGAGGTGATTACGGACCGGATGGGACTGCGTAAAGTGGAAATCCGGGACAGCATTGTGTATGTCAACGGCATAAATGTAAAGTTCCACGGCGTCAACCGTCACGACAGCGACCCGGTAACCGGATTTGCCGTTTCCACGGAGCAGATGAAGAAAGATCTGATGCTGATGAAGCAGCACAATGTCAACGCCATCCGCACCAGCCACTATCCGAACGCTCCTCAGTTCTATCAGCTCTGCGACGAGTACGGTTTCTTTGTCATCGACGAGGCGGACAATGAGAGTCACGGAACAGCCTCTGTCTACCGTCTGGATAAAAGCTGGGGTAACTGCCTGAAAGCCTGGAGCCTTCCGATCGCCGACAATCCTGAGTTTACAGAGGCAACCGTTGACCGGACCCAGCGCTGTGTGCACAGGGATAAGAACCGCCCCTGCGTTATTATCTGGTCCATGGGAAATGAATGCGCCTACGGCTGCACGTTCGAGGCTGCTCTGAAATGGACGAAAGAATTCGATCCCGGCCGCCTGACGCATTACGAGAGCTTCCATTACCACACCGATCTGCGCGAATACGACTTCTCCAGCCTCGATCTGTACAGCACCATGTATCCGGCGATCTCTTCCGTAAAGGAGTATGTCGAGGGCAATCCCGAGCGCCCGTATCTCATGTGCGAATACTGCCACGCAATGGGCAACGGCCCCGGAGATCTGGAGGATTATTTTGAAGTTATTCAGGCGTATGATACGCACTGCGGCGGCTTTGTCTGGGAATGGTGCGACCACGCCATCTATAAGGGCACTACAGAGTCCGGAAAAGCGAAATACTTCTACGGCGGCGATCACGGTGAGGCGCTTCATGACGGCAACTTCTGCATGGACGGCCTCGTATATCCTGACCGCAGGGTACACACCGGACTTCTGGAGTTCAAAAATGTCTTCCGCCCCGCGCGCGCCGTATCCTACTGCCAGAAGACGGGTTCCCTGACGCTGCACAACTATATGGACTTTACAAACGTTAAGGATTATCTCGATATCAGCTATGAAGTGCTCTGCGACGGCGAAGTGGCGGAAAGAGACGTTCTTGAGACTGTGCCGGATATCGCTCCCCACGGCGAAGCCCAGATCACGCTTCCTGTGACGCTTCCCGATGCCGGAAAGTGCACGCTGAAGCTTATCTATACTCTGAAGCAGCCTTCCGGTCCGCTTCCGGCGCATCATCCGCTGGGCTTTGATGAGATTTTCCTGGAAACGGCTGACGGCAGAAATCAGAGAGCCTACGCGCTCCTGGAGGCCGGCTCCGGCAGCTCTGCAGAGATTACCGTCACAGAGAACGACCGGTATATCTATGTGGAGCATCCGGATTTTGCGTATACCTTCAACCGCCTGACCGGACTCTTTGAAAAAATGGTATATCGCCAGGAGCAGCTTCTGACACATCCCATGGAGCTGAACATCTGGCGTGCGCCCACAGACAATGACCGGAATATCAAGCGCGAATGGATGGCCGCTCATTTTGACAGCGCTGCAACCAGGGCGTACACCGCTTCCTGGGAATCTGTGCCCCATGGAGTATGTATCCGCAGCACCGCATCGGTTTCCGCAGATTCTGTGCTGAGAATCCTGAACATAGAAACCGCCTGGACCATTCTGACAGACGGCAGGATCGAGGCCTCTATCTCTGTGCGCCGCGCCCCGGACTTCCCGGTTCTGCCGCGCTTTGGCCTTCGCCTCTTCCTTCCGGACAACATGGCAGAAGTCTCCTACTGCGGCATGGGTCCTCAGGAGAGTTACCCGGATAAACACCGCGCGTCCAGCTACGGCCTCTATCACAACGCGGTAAAAGAGCTTCACGAAGATTATCTGCGTCCGCAGGAAAACGGAAGTCACTGGAACTGCGACTACATCACAGTCTCCGGTTCCCGCGCCTCCCTTACAGCGGTCAGCCGGACGCCGTTCTCCTTCAACGCTTCCCCCTATACTCAGGAGGAGCTGACGCAGAAAGCGCATAATTACGAACTCGAGCCGTGCGGAGATACCGTACTCTGCCTCGATTACCGCCAGAACGGCATCGGCTCCAACAGCTGCGGTCCGGAGGTTCTGGAGAAATACAGGCTGGATGAGGAGAGCTTTACGTTCGATATTGTTCTGATTCCTGCAAAATAATAACAGACAGTCTCAGACAGGGGCCGTGAAAAAATGAAAATTCATTTTTTCACGGCCCCTTCTTGCTATAAAAGATTAAAAGAAAACAAAAAAAATTCTTGTTTGACCGAAAAAAGTACATTCAAAAAAAGAATTTGTTGTTTATACTAAAGTAAATCAAATACCTTTGATGCGGAGGAGGAGAATGATGAACAAATTATTTGTACATGATATGGTTCACAATAATCCGGGGCTTGAAACGTATGAAACTGCGTACAATGATCCGGTTTTCCTGAAAGAAAGAGGATATGACGGCAAGGTATTTCATTTGTTCGACAGCGCCGCTTTTGGACTTACCTGGGAAAGGCTGAATCAGGCTCATCCGGAAAGAGAGAAGGTATTTCCGGAGGGCAGACAGGAAATAAAATGGGTGGAAAACAAGTCCGCAGATTTGAAACAAAAATATGTTTCCGCAGCGAAAACAGGTCTTGGCGTTTACTTTATGATGGATATTATTGTGCTGCCAAAACGAATTATAAAACTTTATCCGGAGATTTTGAATGAAGAGGGAAAGATTGATATCTGTACAGAGCGGATGCAGGAAATTATCGGATACATGTTTGACGAGATGTTTGAAAAATTTCCGGAAATTGCAGGAATATATATCCGGTACGGTGAGACTTATGTGGGAAACCGTTATAATACACCGTACCATTGTGGAAACAATCCGATTCAGGGAAACGAGATAGACTATCATAAAAAATTAATTTCTATGCTTATAGATG
>DVHT01000174.1 GCA_018711885.1 Candidatus Choladousia intestinipullorum
TGTTGCGACGAAGTCCATAGAAGGAATTAAGAAAAAAGTAACACTGAAAAAGAAACAGAAGCTGACTCTGAAACCGGAGCTGATTCCGGTCACATCGTCAGACAAGGTGAAATACACCTCATCAAACACGAAAGTAGCTACTGTGTCTTCGAAAGGTGTTGTAAAAGCAAAGAGTAAAGGGAAAACGACGATTACGGTAAAAGCAGGGAAAAAGACCGTAAAGTGTAAGGTGACTGTAAAATAGAATACGTCGGAAGAAGACATTCTGCTCTCAGATTAATGAAGAAATCGAACTAATCAGTGATGTGGACGTACTGGAAGACGGAAGAACCCGTACCCTTGAGGAAGTCGGAAAGAAATTCAACGTGACGCGCGAACGTATCCGCCAGATTGAGGCAAAGGCGCTGCGCAAACTCCGCCATCCGTCAAGAAGCGAGAGGCTGAAGGATTTCCTGACGTAACAGGGAGCAGAGGAGGCGGCGGGAATCCGCCGGAATAAAAACAACAGAAAAGAAAAATTCAGCGGCCTTCGCAGAGTTTTGATCTATTCAGAATTCTCTGCGGAGGCTTTTTTGTCCGGAAAGACGCTTTCTCCTCAGCAGGGCACGGATTTCAGAATAACGCGCCGTATCGTTGAAAATATAGTGAAAATTTGGTATGATAATAAAAATAATTCAACAAACTTTGCTCATCAGAAGGGAGGAAGAAGAATGGCAAAATACAGATGCAGTGTCTGCGGATATATTTTTGATGAAGAGACAGAGAAAAGGCCGTTTCGTGAGCTTGGCACCTGTCCGGTCTGTCATCAGCCGGCAGAAAAGTTCCATCTTTATGAAGAAGCGGAGACAGGTGTCATCCGCAGAGAAGAGCCGTTAAAGCTGGATTATCCGAAAGAGTTTGCACGGCAGGATGAAAGCGTCCGGTATATGGAGGAAATTCATGAGATGGCAGTGACGGGAAAGAGTATTTCCGCCGCTATGGGAACGCAGATCCCCATGCCGGGCTGGGACGACGTTCTGATTATGGGGGCGCAGCTGGATCCCATGCCGCTGGATGAGAACGCGCCGGTCAATACCAGAACAGTAATCGGGAAGAGGGCGGAAAAGCCGCTGATTCTGGAAAATCCGGTGTATATTTCGCATATGTCTTTCGGCGCTCTGTCGAGAGAGGCGAAGATTGCACTGGCCCGAGGCTCCGCGTTGGCGGGAAGCGCCATGTGCTCCGGAGAAGGTGGAATTCTTCCGGAAGAAATGAAAGCGGCGGACAAATATATCTTTGAATATGTGGGCAATCTCTACAGTGTGACGCCGGAAAATTTAAAAAATGCAGATGCGGTTGAAATCAAAATCGGACAGGGAACAAAGCCCGGCATGGGCGGACATCTTCCGGGCGAAAAGGTGACAGCGGAAATCGCAGGAATCCGGAACCGGCCGGCTGGAAAAGATATTATCGCGCCGTCCCGTTTCCCGGGAATCGAGACGAAGGAAGAGCTGAAGGAACTGATCAGCCAGCTCCGCTTTGCTTCCGGCGGAAGACCGGTAGGAATCAAGATTGCGTCGGGAAGAATTGAAAAAGACCTCGCCTTCTGTGTGTACGGAGAGCCGGATTTTATTACTATTGACGGGAGGGGCGGCGCGACCGGATCTTCGCCGAAGTTTCTTAGAGATTCCGCCAGCGTCCCCACGCTCTACGCGCTGCACCGGGCGAGAAAGTATCTGGACAGCGTTCACTCGGATATCAGCCTGATTATCACAGGCGGACTGAGAGTCTCTTCTGATTTTGCAAAAGCGATTGCCATGGGCGCGGACGCGGTGGCGGTTGCCACGGCTGCCCTGATGGCTCTCGGATGCCAGCAGTACAGAATCTGCGGCACCGGTATGTGTCCTGTGGGAATTGCATCCCAGGACAAAGACCTGCGAAGCCGCCTGAATGTAGAGGCCGGAGCCGCACGGGTGGCGAACTTCCTGAACGTATCGCTGGAAGAACTGAAAATGTTTGCCAGAATTACAGGGCATGAAAACCTTCATGATCTGTCAGTGGAAGATTTGTGTACCGTCAGCCGGGAAATCAGTGAATTTACGGATATTCCTCATGTATAAAAAATAAAACCGCAATCAAATGAAAAATAAAAAGTTTTGCGGTATAGCGTTCTCGGTTATAACGCGGACAGTATACTGAAACTAAATGAAGCAGGGGCTGTCTATTTCGGACAACCCCGGTTTTATGTCGCAGAAACAGCCGCCAGAACTTCATCTCTGACGTAAATTTCTTCCTGTACCGTCTCTTTCTTTCCGTCCGGCGTGATCTGTACCCTGACAAGGGGCTGCGCGTATCTATCATTTTCATACGTCAAGGTTATTTGCCAAACAAGTCGCTGTGCGTTCCGGTGCGGGTCAGCGTCAGCACCAGCACCTCATTCTCAATACGGTAAATGAGCAGCCAGTCCGGGAGAATGTGACATTCCCGATGGCCTGCCCAATCGCCGGACAGATCGTGATCGCGGCTTTTATCCGGCAGCGGTTCGCCCATCGACAGCTGCTCCACGACCTGTTCCAGCAATTCAATTTTCAGGCCGCGTTTGATTGCCCGCTTGTAGTCTTTTTTGAAAGCGGTCGTGTACTTGACGGTGTACTTTGTTTCTCTCATTTTTTCAGGTCGGCAAACAACTCGTCAAGGTCATTGTAGCCTTTTACAGACGGGTCTTTTGCAACCCTTTCCGCTTCCAGCATGGCAGTAATCGTTTCCCTGTTGGGCTGTTCCAGCTTCACTTCAAAGGGAATGCCGCCTTCACGAAGCGACTGGCGCACGAAGATGTTGAACGCTGTAGACAGGTTCATGCCCAGCTCATTGAAAAGAGCGTCGGCCTGTGCTTTTAAATTCGCATCCATGCGGATACTGATATTTGTGGTATTTCCAGCCATATCATCAACCCCTTTCTGCTGGTACTTTTAGTATATGCTATTTGCACGAAAAAAGCAATATTTTGCACGAATATAATGAAGTAATTTCCTGATCTAATACAAATTTATCGGACTGCACCTAATATGCTACTCCCGTCTGGTTCAGGAACTGCGCCTGATAATCATGCAGTTCCCGCTGGTTTTGATGATTTTATCCGGATTTTCTGTCTTGATCTTCTGCATGGCATTGCCATTGCTATTGCAGGCGGTATTTTGAGCGGAGCCGGCAAGTAGGACTTGAATTTTCAGAGGGAATTTGCAATAATCTTTATAGAGAGAGATAGTTCAGAAACAGGAGGAATGAAACATGGATATTGAATTGCTCAGAAAAGATATGGTGGCAGCGATGAAAGCAAAGGATAAGCCGCGCAAAGAGGCGATTTCTTCTCTGATCTCTGCGGTTAAGAAGGCGGCGATCGACGAGGGATGCAGGGACGATATCCCTGAGGAGCTGACCAACCGCGTGATCTTAAAAGAATTAAAGACGGCAAAAGAACAGATCGATACGTGCCCGGAATCGCGTGCGGATCTGAAGGCAGAATATCAGTTCCGTTACGATGTGATCTCGGAATATGCTCCGAAGCTCCTTTCGGCTGAAGAGGTAAAGGCAGTCATTGAGAAAAAATTTGCGGAAGCGCTGGCAACAAAGAATAAAGGCCAGATCATGAAGGCTGTGATGGGAGAGCTGAAGGGCAAGGCGGACGGAAAAGTGATCAATCAGGTAGTTACTGAGCTTTGCAGATAGCATTCGTCCGGAGAGCGGAAGGAGAGATACGATGATAGCAGAAAAAATGAAGCCTTATTTGCAGAATAATTCCGCAATACGTGCGATGTTTGAGGAAGGAAAGAAGATGGCTGCCGAATTTGGCGCAGACAAGGTATACGATTTCAGTCTCGGCAATCCGAATGTACCTGCGCCGGAATCGATAAAAGAAGCGATCAAAGAAATATTAGATCAGGAAGATCCCGTATTTGTTCATGGCTATATGAGCAACGCGGGGTTTCCGCATGTCCGCAGAGCAATCGCGGATAACCTGAATAAACGGTTCGGTACAAAGTTTTCGGAAGAGAATCTGATTATGACGGTCGGAGCCGGGAGCGGGCTGAATGTCTGTCTGAAGACGCTGCTCGACCCGGGCGATGAAGTGATCGTTTTTGCACCTTATTTTCTGGAATACGGCGCCTATATCCGCAACTATGACGGCGTGCTGGTGGAGGTTGAACCGGAGACAGAGACATTTCAGCTGAATATTGCGGATTTTGAAAGGAAGCTTTCTGCAAAAACGAAGGCCGTCATCATCAATAATCCGCATAATCCGACGGGAGTCGTCTATTCGGAAGAAACGATCCGGCGGCTTGCCGAAGTGCTTGAAAGAAAACAGAGAGAGTATGGTCATGCAGTTTACCTGATCTCGGATGAACCATACCGTGAGCTGGTCTTTGACGGAGCGTCTGTTCCTTTCATCACGAAGTATTATGATAATACGATGGTGGTGTACTCTTACAGCAAATCCCTTTCCCTTCCGGGAGAACGGATCGGCTATGTGGTCATTCCGGATGAGGTGGAAGACAGCGCAGATACGATCGCAGCTGCGACGATCGCCAACAGGATCAGCGGATGCGTCAATGCGCCGTCACTGATCCAGCTTGCCGTTGCCAGATGCGCCGACGCTGAGGTGGATCTCGGATATTATGACAGAAACAGGAGGGCGCTGTATGAGGCGCTGACAGGATTCGGATTTTCCTGCGTAAAGCCGGAAGGAGCCTTTTATCTGTGGGTGAAATCGCCTGTCCCGGATGAACGGGAATTTACGGAGGCGGCGAAAAAACATCGTATTCTGATGGTTCCGGGGACTTCGTTTGCCTGTCCGGGCTATGTAAGGCTGGCCTACTGTGTCTCTTATGAGACGATCCAGAATTCGCTTCCGGAATTTGAAAAGCTTGCGAAAGAATACTTTTAGAGGAGAATGTACATATCATGAAGATCATTATTGTTGGGCTGGGAAAGGTCGGACAGACTCTTGCAGCAGAACTTGGGCGGGAGGATAATGATATTACAGTCATAGACACCCGGGAAGACGTAGTACAGGAGATAGCAGATCAGTGCGATCTGATGGGGGTAGTCGGAAACGGAGCCATCTATTCAGTGCAGATGGAAGCAGGCATTGAAACGGCCGATCTGCTGATCGCAGTCACCGGATCCGATGAACTGAACCTGCTGTGCTGCCTGATCGCGAGAAAAGCGGGACACTGCCAGACGATCGCGCGCGTCCGCAATCCGGAGTACAACAAGGAGCAGGGATTTATCAGAGATGCGCTGGGCCTTGCCATGATCATCAATCCGGAACTGGCGGCGGCCGGCGAAGCGGCGGAAGCACTGCAGTTCCCGTCTGCAATCGAAGTGGATTCTTTTGCAAAAAACAGGGCGAGACTTCTGAAATTCCGCATACCGGAGAAGTCCGTACTGGATCAGATAAAGCTTGCCGATCTTCCCGCCGGGATGAGGGGAAATATTCTCATCTGCGCCGTAGAGAGAGGAGATGAGCTGATCATTCCCGATGGAAACTGCATACTGCAGGCACGCGATATGGTGTCCATAATGGGGAGTACTTCCGATGCGAACGAGTTTTTCAAGAAGATCGGCATTGTGACGAACCAGGTCAAGAGCCTCATGATTGTAGGGGGAAGCTCTGTCGCCGTCTATCTGGCAAAGCTGCTTGCGGCTGTCGGAGTCCGTATTAAGCTGATCGAGAAAGACCTGAAACGCTGTGAAAGCCTGTGTACGCAGCTCCCAAAGGTGACGATTGTTCATGGAGACGGAACAGACAAGGATCTTCTGATCGAGGAGGGGATTGAGAGATTTGAGAGCTTTGCGGCATTGACGAATATTGATGAGGAAAACATTCTCCTGTCGCTGTATGCGCGGAAGACGGGACCGAAAAAGCTGATTACAAAAATCAACCGGATCGCATTTGACGAGGTGATCAAAGAGCTTGATCTGGATACCGTTATTTATCCAAAGAACATCACGGCGGAGCACATTATCCGGTATGTGCGTTCCAGAAAAAATTCGCTCGGCAGCAACGTAGAAACACTGCATAAGATCATCGGCGGAAGAGCAGAAGCACTTGAATTCATGATCCGCAATCAATCAAGAGCGACGGGGGCAGCGCTCCAGGAACTGAAGACGAAAGAAGAGACACTGGTTGCCAGCATCGTGAGAAATGGAAAGATCATCATACCAAGCGGATCAGACAAGATCCTGCAGGGAGACCGTGTGATCGTCATTACGCAGATCAGAGGTCTGAAAGATATTGATGATATACTGGCCAAGTAGGATAAAAAGATGAATTATACAATTATTGCAAATATTATCGGCTGGGTACTGGTCTTTGAGGCCGCATTTATGACACCGGCCGGGATCACGGCCATCGTATACAGAGAGCGGGAAGGGTTTGCGCTTCTGATTACAATGCTTTTATGTCTTGCCGCCGGTTTTTTGCTGACAAGGACGAGGGTAAAGCGCAAGTCGATCTATGCGAGGGAGGGTTTTGTGGCTGTAGCGCTCTGCTGGATCGCGCTCAGTATGTTCGGAGCTTTGCCGTTTGTGCTGGCGGGAGCTATCCCGTCGTATATTGATGCTTTATTTGAAGTGGTGTCCGGATTTACTACGACAGGATCCAGTATCCTTCCGCAAGTAGAGACGCTTCCCAAGTGTCTGATCTTCTGGAGAAGTTTCACGCATTGGATCGGCGGAATGGGGATCCTTGTTTTTGTCATGGCGATCCTTCCTCTGGCAGGCGGGAGCGCCATGTATCTGATGAAAGCAGAGAGTCCGGGGCCGTCCGTCGGCAAACTTGTGCCAAGGGTGAAGAGCACCGCCCTGCTGCTGTACAAGATGTATCTGGGACTTTCTGTGCTGCAGATGATCTTTCTTCTGGCAGGCGGGATGCCTCTGTTCGATTCATTTACGATCATGTTCGGTACGGCAGGTACGGGAGGATTCGGCATCAAAAATGACAGCATGGCGGGGTATTCTGTTTATCTGCAGGTCGTCGTTACCGTATTTATGATCCTTTTCGGCGTCAATTTCAGCTTTTTTTATCTGTTTTTAAAGAAACGGTTCAAAGATGCCCTGAAATCTGCGGAGGTATGGGTGTATCTGGCGGTCATCCTGACCGCGACAGTCCTGATCACCGTAAATGTCTCCGGGATGTTTTCGAGCGGAGCAGAGGCATTCCAGCAGGCAGCTTTTCAGGTAGGATCCATTATTACGACGACAGGATATACAACGACAAATTATGATCTCTGGCCGGAATTTTCCAAAATGATACTCGTTCTTCTGATGTTTATCGGCGCATGCGCAGGCAGCACAGGAGGCGGCATCAAGGTATCGCGTATTATCATCCTGGGCAAAACGATTCTGAAAGAGCTGGACTATATTGTCCATCCGCACAACGTCAAGAAGCTGAAAATGGACGGGCATGTGGTAGAGCATACCGTGCTGCGCTCCGTCAATGTCTATCTGGCGCTGTATTTGTTTGTTTTTGCAAGTTCTGTACTGCTGATCTCATTAGATAATTTTGATTTTGCAACGAATTTCACGGCGGTCGCCACAACGCTGAACAATGTCGGACCGGGACTGGCAAAAGTAGGACCGACAGGGAATTTCGGGATGTATTCCGATTTTTCAAAGCTGGTACTGACGTTTGACATGCTGGTGGGAAGACTGGAACTTTTCCCCGTATTTATTTTGTTTTACAGGAATACATGGCGGGGATAAGAAATCTCTTTACAAGATATTGATTTTGAGTTATACTCAAGAAACAATATGTAGTTGTGTTGAAAATGAAGCAAAAGGGAATGCTAGATACAGTTTCAGTAGAAGAGGAGTAATGAGAAATGTATGTGATTAAGAAAGACGGGACAAAGGAAGCGTTCAATGTCCAGAAAATAATCGTAGCGGTAAATAAGTCGGCTGCCCGCATCCTGTATACGTTTACAGAGGAGGAGCTGCAGTTTCTCTGCGATTTTGCAAAAGAAAAGGCGGAGTCTCTGAAAAAAGAAGGCATCACGATCCAGGAGATGCACAACATTGTGGAAGGCGCGCTTGAGGCGGTGAATCCGGCGGTGGCGAAGAGCTATCGCGACTACCGCAACTATAAGCTTGATTTCATCCATATGATGGATGATGTATACACCAAGAGCCAGTCGATCCGCTATATCGGGGATAAGAGCAATGCGAATACGGACAGCGCGCTCGTGGCAACGAAGCGCAGCCTGATTTTTAATGAACTGAACAAAGAACTGTACCGCAAGTTCTTTATGACAAGAGATGAGCTTCAGGCATGCAAGGACGGCTATATCTATATTCATGACCAGTCTGCACGTCTCGATACGATGAACTGCTGTCTGTTTGATGTGGGTTCCGTGTTAAAGGGCGGTTTTGAGATGGGAAATGTCTGGTACAATGAGCCGAAGACGCTGGACACGGCGTTCGACGTTATGGGAGACATTATCCTGAGTACGGCTGCTCAGCAGTACGGCGGATTCACGGTGCCGGAGGTGGATAAGATCCTGGCTCCGTATGCTGAGAAGAGCTTTAAAAAATATCAGGAAGAATTTATGAAGTACGCAGATGCTTCCTGGGAGGGTGCGAAAGAGAAAGCGCTTCAGTATGCGCAGGATAAGGTCCGCCGTGACTGCGACCAGGGCTGGCAGGGGATCGAGTACAAACTGAATACCGTCGGTTCTTCGCGAGGTGATTATCCGTTCGTGACGGTCACACTGGGACTGGGCACGGATGAATTCGCAAAGATGATTTCTATTTCGCTGCTTGAAGTGCATAAGGGCGGACAGGGGAAGAAGGGCAATAAAAAGCCGGTACTCTTTCCGAAGATTGTTTTTCTCTATGATGAGAACCTTCATGGTCCGGGCGGATCATGCGAGGACGTATTTGAAGCAGGGGTTCAGTGCTCGGCGAAGACGATGTATCCCGACTGGCTTTCAATGACGGGTGAGGGATATATTTCCAGTATGTACAAAAAATACGGAAAGGTCATAAGTCCGATGGGTTGCCGTGCCTTTTTAAGCCCGTGGTATGAACGCGGCGGAATGACCCCGGCGGATGAGGATGATGTTCCGGTATTTGTGGGACGGTTCAATGTCGGAGCTGTCAGCCTGCATCTTCCGATGATCCTTGCAAAGTCCCGTGCGGAGAGCCGCGATTTTTATGAGGTGCTTGACTATTATCTGGAAATGATACGAAAGCTGCATATCCGCACGTATGATTATCTCGGCGAGATGCGTGCTTCCACAAACCCGCTCGCATACTGCGAGGGCGGTTTTTACGGCGGACATCTGAATCCGCACGATAAGATCAAGCCGCTGTTAAAGCCGATGACCTCATCGTTCGGAATCACCGCGCTCAATGAGCTGCAGCAGCTTTACAATGGAAAGTCGATTGCGCAGGACGGCCAGTTTGCATTGGAAGTGCTGCAGCATATCAATGACAAGGTCAATGAGTTTAAGCAGGAGGACGGCTGGCTGTACGCGATCTACGGAACACCGGCAGAAAGTCTCTGCGGCCTTCAGGTCGAGCAGTTCCGCAAAAAATACGGAATTGTGGAGAATGTATCAGACAGGCCGTACGTCAGCAACAGTTTCCACTGCCACGTGACGGAGGACCTGACGCCGATCGAGAAGCAGGACCTGGAGGGCAGGTTCTGGGAGCTGTGCAACGGCGGAAAGATCCAGTACGTGCGCTACCCGATCGATTACAATATTGAAGCGATCAGAAGCCTGATCCGCCGCGCAATGGCGCTTGGCTATTATGAAGGCGTCAATCTGTCGCTGGCATACTGCGACGACTGCGGACATCAGGAGCTGGAGATGGATGTGTGCCCGAAATGCGGATCGCGGAATCTCACAAAGATCGACCGTATGAACGGATATCTGTCTTACAGCCGCGTACATGGCGACACGAGACTGAATGAGGCCAAGATGGCAGAGATCGCCGAGCGCAAGAGTATGTAGCGGGACAGGGACAGTTATGGCAAAGCTTATAGAAATCACAGATTTTGCGGCGCCGGAACTTGACGTTTATGCCAGGTTTTCGGAAGCGCAGCTTCTTCATTGCTTTGAACCAAGAGAGGGACTATTCATTGCGGAGAGCCCGAAAGTGATTGAACGCGCACTGGACGCCGGGTATATCCCGGTATCCTTTTTAGCGGAACGGAAAGAAACCGAAGGGCCGACAAAAGACGTGATCTCACGGTGCGCGGATGTCCCTGTCTATACGGCAGGCGCTGACGTCCTGAAGAACCTGACAGGGTTTCCGATGACGCGCGGCATTCTTTGCGCTATGCGCCGCAGGGCGCTGCCTCCGGCAAGGGAGCTGTGCCGGAATTCAAAGAAAGTGGCAGTGCTTGAGGCGATCGTGAATCCGACCAATGTGGGAGCGATTTTCCGTTCGGCCGCCGCACTTGGCATCGACGCAGTACTGCTGACGCCGGGATGCAGCGATCCGCTGTACAGGCGTGCGGCGAGAGTCAGTATGGGGACGGTCTTTCAGATCCCGTGGACCTTTTTTGCCGCAGATGAAAAATGGCCGGAGCAGGGAACCGCTTTGCTGCATGAACTGGGATTTCAGACGGCGGCGATGGCGCTGCGTGATGATTCCGTGAGGATCGACGACCCCCGGCTTGCGGCGGAGGAAAAGCTGGCGGTCGTCCTCGGAACGGAAGGCGACGGACTTTCATCGGATACGATAGCCGCCTGTGATTATACCGTCCGGATTCCGATGGCTCATGGAGTAGATTCGCTGAACGTGGCTGCAGCGAGCGCCGTGGCTTTCTGGCAGCTTGGCCGGGAAAACGGAACAAAAGAAAGAAAAGAAAGGGAGGGAGAAGGATGAGAAAGAGAAAATCAGGATGGGGCCGCCGCGCTCTGATGTTTGTACTGGCAGCGGTGCTGTGGACAGCAGGGGGAGCGTTTTATGCAGCGGCATCGGCAAAGGGTATCGGGGAATATTCCGTGAGTGTAGACGGATATCTCGCCCTCAGAAATGCGAAAGAGTATGATGCGTCCAATGAGATCGGCAAGCTCTATACAGGCGACCGCGTGATCCATCTGGAGACAGGGGATGACAGCGAAGAATACTGGTACGTTTATTCGTATACGGAGCAGAAGGCCGGGTATGTAAACTGCGATTATCTGACGTACGAAGGAATGCTGGAGAACGGTCCGTACTGTGATGTGAGCGTGACGGAAGGGTATCTGGCTATCCGTTCGGAGAAGTCGTACGACGCATCAAACGAGATCGGCAAACTGTATACAGGAGATACGGTTCTCGTGCTAAATGATTCTGATCCGGAATACTGGCTGATCTACTCCCTCGATAAACAGAAAGCGGGATATGTAAATAATGAATATCTCGTAGCGGAGGGAGAGGCCTCCGGTTCAGTATATACCGATGATCAGGTGGGAGGGATCAGCTCCGGGCTGAGGTGCGATATGGATCAGATGGTTTTTTCCACGGACAGCATTTCCTTTGACATACCTGATTCCTGGGGGCAGGGGATTACGTACAATTATTATGAGGACCGGATCGAGTTTTACTGCACGGCAGTCTATACCGCATCAGGACCGGAGGACGGATTCCTGTGCGATGTATGCAGAAGCGCCGCTCCATGGGAGCCTGGGGTGCCGGGGGTAGAATATCTTGGAGGGGCCGGAGGATATTACTATTATTTCAGAACGCCTACAGACTTGCGGGCAAATCCGGCCGATACGGAGAATTATGAGTTGTATCAGGAGATGTTCTCTGATGTTTCAGAGGTAGAGAGCAGTATCGCGCTCATAGGGTAAGAAAAGTGGGGTGTCGCAAAAATGTGATATGCTTCCTGACATCCGTGTTCACCTAGTCCTCTTGACATCTGTACACTGGATGTCCGGAAAGCAGCCGCAAAGCGTTTTTGCAACATCCCCTTCTTTGCTGATTATTGTTTATTCTGCTACTGTTACTGATGTGATGTGCGGATTCACTCCTTCATACCAGTACAGATAACCTTCCATGTCGATCGTATCGCCGATCTGAAGCTCTTTGACTGCGGAATATACGTCGGTAGTATTGTCGCACAGATAAGATTCTACTGTGAACGTATAAGTCTCGCCGTTTAAGGAAGCGTTGAAATATAAGTCATCGCCGTCTGTACCGGAGCCGTCCCAGTTGTACAGGAATGCGACGTCGTTTCCTTCTTCATCCTGTCCGGCAGCTTCTACGGTCAGGCCTTTGAATGCTACATATTGATTCTGATGCTCGATCAGCTCGTCTGTCCCGAGCAGTTCAGTCACGTCTGTGATCGGAGCGATATATTCTTCGCCTTCTGCAAATTCAAATGTCGCATCCATGATCTCGATCTCTCCAGACCATTCAGCTTTGTATCCGGTTACTTTGATCTTGGTTCCCGGAACCAGCTTCTCATAATCTTCCTCGGAGCAGGCCATGTTGTAGATAAAGTAAGCGCCGTCCCTGTCCTGAGTGTAAAGGGTGGCTTTGTCTTCCCACCAGGACTGCTTTGCCTGCACGTAAGTCTCTACTACTACCTCTGTGTCAAGTTCTGCAGCCATGTACTCGTCATAAGTCATGACGCCTTCGGATTTTTCTTCGGCAGAAGCCTCAGATCCAGCCTCAGTCTCAGCTTCGGAAGCAGCTTCCGTCGCAGCCTCGGTGGCAGCCTCTGTCACAGCTTCGGTCACAGCCTCAGTACTATCTTCGGCCATAGCAGCTCCGGAAAAAGCCAGTGTCATAGAAAGTGTTAAAAATAATGCAGCTGATTTTTTCATAACGTATCTCCTTTAGTAAAAAAAGTAATATGGTGAACACTTTTATTATACCCTATGCTGGCAGGAAATCAATGTCTTTTTGTATCAGCCTGCCCTCTTTTTGCGCCGGATCTGGAGGAACAGGTACAGCAGGATCACGATCCACGTTCCGGCGAGCGCCGAAAGAAGGAGCACGGAAGTAAGCGGCAGAGGACCGAGGTCAGATTCCCCGGAAGAGGAGGCGTCCGTTTCGTCCAAATGATACAGGGCGGTCACATCGTCATAGAGTGCGCGGATAAATGCGTCATCGACCTCCTGCTTTCTGCGTACCGATTTTGTAACGTCTTCGATCAGCTGTCCGGCAGCGTCGCGGAGAGAAGCAGAGCCGTTGAATACGGGTGTTGTAAACGTGTCGGATACGTGATCCAGAAGAAGCCTGGCTGCTTCGATCTTGACATCATAATACGTATCGTTATCCTCTCCGCTGCGGCTCAGATAATCCTGGTATTCGGATGATTCCATGGCCTTTGAAGTGACCGGGACGTAGCCTTCCGTCTGGGAATAGGCGATCTGGACCTCGTTCGTCAGCAGATACTGAGTGAAGAGCCAGGAAGCGAGGACTTCCTGAGGATCTTCTTTGTTGAAGATGCAGACAGAGGGACCCTGTGAGATCATCTGCGGGTGGTCCGGATCAAACTGCGGGACCATCATCACTTCTGTATCGAAGTCAACGAAAGAATCTTCGCTGATATCGGAAAGCGGGGCGTTTGTCCCCATCCACGTAGCGCCGGCAGTGGAATCAATGGCAAAGATGCACTGTCCGGCATTCAGAAAATTAGCCGGATAGCCGGATATCTTGAAGGTGGAAAATGCACCGCTTTCTGTATGGTCTGCGATCGTATACAGCAGATCGGCCGTCGTATCGTTGAACAGCTGGATCTCGCCGTTTTCTGTCGAGTAGCCGGCATTTTTCTGTTTCAGCATCTGGATCATCATATTATCCGTTGATTTGTAGATGAACGGGATCATGACTTCCTGCCCGTTGACCAGAAAGTTTCCGTCCTGGTCTTTGGCGGCAGCCGCCTCTGATACTTCCCATATAAAATCCCACGTAAGCGTCTCCGGCAGCGTATAGCCGAGCGCTTCGACGTAAGTCTTGTTGACGTAGCAGGCTTCCGTTGAGCGCATAAACGGCAGGGCATAGCAGTGGCCGTCAAGCGTGCATTCTTCCAGAAATTGCGGGACGATCTCATCGGACGAAGGAGAATCAAACAGGATCCCGCTTCCTCCCAGTCCGTATTTTTCATCGGTGAGCAGCCGGTCCAGTGCAATGACGGAGTCACCGGTCAGATAAGTGGCAATATGGTCCGGATACGTGATGCAGACGTTCGGCGTCGTACCGGTCGAGATATTGGTGATCACATCGTTGTAGATCTTGCCGTAGTCCGTATACAGACGAAGATTCACCGTAATATTTGGATAGAGCGATTCAAAATCAGAGATTGCTTTTTTATAAATATCGGTCTGCGCCTTATTCGTATCATTTTTTGCCCAGAATGTGATCTCATAATCTCTGGATGTATTAAATGTTTCCGGAATCGCAAAATCACTCGTCTCTCTGGAGCCGTGGCAGCCGGTGAGCATCACAGCGGCCCATGCAGCCAGCATCAAGAGCGACAGCCTTTTCCATAACGTACGTCTCATCCTTTTGTACCTCCTCTTGCCACGCCCGCCATGATCTTTTTGCGGAATATCAGAAACAGAACGATAAGCGGAACGGAGATGACCACGACAGCGGCCATCATGGCGGGGATATTTTCACGGCCAAACCCGTTTTCCCGTATTTCCTGGATTCCGTTTGATACGAGGTAATAATTCGGATCATCGGTAATGAGACGCGGCCATACGTAAGAATTCCAGCACTCAATGATCTTCAGGATAATGATTGTAATGAGCGTAGGCCTGCAGATCGGAATCAGTACCTTGCAGAGATATTTTAAGTCTGACGTCCCGTCTACCTTGGCTGCGCGGTACAATTCGTCCGGCACCTGTTCAAAGTTTTCCTTCAGAAGATAAATGTAAAAGACAGAGGTCACAGAAGGCAGGATAAGGCCGGTAAACGTATTTCGCAGATCCATATTTGTGATCGTTACAAAATTTGTGATGACGACCAGTTCATTTGGTATCATCATCAGCGATAAAAATAGTGTGAATACAAGGCTGCGGCCCCGGAACTTAAGCCGGGCAAATGCAAAAGCGGAAAGCGTTATCACGACTACCATGACCGCGGTTGTCACAACGGCAAAGATAACGGTGTTTCCAAGATACTTCCCGAGCGGTACAGAAGTAAAGGCGTCCTTATAGTTCTGCAATGTCGGGGAAAGTGTGAAAAAGGAAGGAATATATTCTGCATTGTAAGAACTGTAGCTTTTTACTGATGTCAGGAGCATCCAGTAAAAAGGAAACAGTACCACGAGCGCCCAGAAAGTCAGCAGGGCATACGTGACGATATTCCTCAAAGTACGGTGCAGCTTTGCGGATTTTTGGATTTTATTATATTCAAGCTGTTTCTCCATTTTGTTTTCCTTTGCTGGGGGTGCTGCCCCTGTTATTCATAGTGAACATGCTTCCTGCTTACGAGCAGGTTGATGCAGGTGATCGTAAGGACGATCGCGAACAGGATGATCGCAGCTGCGGAAGCATAGGACGGATATCCTCCGCTGTCACCGTACAGCATATCGTATACGTAGCCTACGATCGTATTCATTCCGGCGGCATTCAGATCGGTGCCGAACAGGGCGACGGAATCACTGTATGCCTTAAAGGCGCCGATAAAACCGGTGATGACCAGATAGAAGATCATCGGCGAGATCATCGGAAGGGTGATTTTTGTAAAAATCCTCAGCCTGGAAGTCCCGTCCACCTTTGCCGCTTTGTAATAATCTTCTTTGACCGATGCAAGAGCACTGGTCAGGATCAGGATCTTGAACGGCAGCACGATCCAGATGGTGTAAAAGCACAGGACAAACATTTTTGCCCAGTACGGCCCGTCGATGAAATCGACCGGCCCGGCGCCGAACCAGCTCAGGAACAGGTTGACAAGTCCGTCCGTGTACGGCGTCTTCTTAAACAGAACCATAAAGACCAGGCCGACGGCAAGTGTATTTGTCACGTACGGCAGAAAGTAGATGGTCTGGTACAGCTCTTTTAACGGTTTGATGGAACTCAGCCCGACTGAGATCAGGAGGGCAAGCCCCGTAGAGAGCGGTACGGTGATAATGACGAGAAGGAAAGTGTTTTTTACTGCCTGCAGAAAATAAGGATCATGCAGGACATAGGAATAATTATAGATTCCAACACCGGAATACGTCTGAGACGCGAAATTATATCCTTCTTCAAACGAATAAATAAATACATCGATCAGCGGGTACACCATAAATGCGCCGAGAAAGAGAAGCGCAGGCAAAAGGTAGAGCCACGCTTTCAGATTTTTCTTCTCCATGATATTCTCCAATCTGCAGGAACTTAGAACCTTTCTTCAGATTCCCTGCTGAAAATAGCTGCTTTTTCAGGCTTAACAGAGAAACGGATATCAGAGCCGGACGGCATGGTGACGCCTGCGGCATGGGATGCTCCGACGATCGCACGGATCTGCCCGGTCCGCGCAGCGCTGTTTGTGCATACGATACTGATATCACGCCCCATAACTTCTACGCCGACAAGCCTGCAGTGAAACGGACCGTCTTCCTGCAGCAGAAAACCTTCCGGCCGGATACCGGCTGTTACTTCCTGATCCGGAATCCCGGGCGCCGGGCACACGGGATCATCCCCGATGTACAGCACGCCGCTGCGGACCGTTCCGTCAAAAACGTTGACCGGCGGAGTACCGAGAAATTTTGCCACGAACAGATTGTCCGGATGGTCGTAGACCTCCTGCGGCCTGCCGATCTGCTGGATCACGCCATCCTTCATCACTACGATCTGGTCTGAGATGCTCATGGCTTCTTCCTGATCGTGCGTTACAAATATGGTGGTAATACCGGTCGCACGCTGGATTTTCCGGATTTCTTCTCTCGTCTGCAGTCTCAGACGTGCATCAAGATTGGACAGCGGCTCATCGAGCAAAAGAACGCGGGGCATTTTAACGAGGGCACGGGCGATCGCCACGCGCTGCTGCTGTCCGCCGGAGAGTTCTCCGGGCCTGCGCTCCATCAGTTCCTCAATCTGTACGAGTCTGGCGGCTTCCTGCACACGTTTCTGCATTTCCTGCTTGCTCAGTTTCTCTTTTCCTTTCAGATTCTGGAGCGGAAACAGGATGTTCTGCTCTACGGTGAGATGGGGGTAAAGGGCATAATTCTGGAAGACCATGCCAACGCCCCTGTTTTCCGGCGGGAGATTCGTGACGTCCTCCTCCCCAAAGAAGATTTTGCCGCTGCTCGGCTTTTCCAGACCGCAGATCAGATTGAGCGTCGTACTTTTTCCGCAGCCCGACGGCCCGAGCAGTCCGACCAGGCTGCCGTCAGGAACTTCAAACGTAAAATCATTGACCGCAATGATTTCGCTGCGGTTTTTTTTATTTCGGTTGGGAAATTTTTTGGTGAGATTCTGCAATACAATTTTCATAGATCTTCTCTCCTTTGTATCATCAAATAAGATTATAGCGAATTTCAGCGTGATTCACAAGAAAAAAGACGGGTGAGCGGGGCAAGTTTTGTTTGACGCAGAGAAGCAAGGTAAATATACTTATATAAATAGGAAAGAATCAAAAGAACAATGCGCTGCACGTTTTAGGGGCTGCAGGAAGAGAGGAGCATCAGATGAGTACGATCAGCGAGAGAATACGGGAAAAACTATTTGAAATGCAGGACCTGCAGTACAGGGATTTTCAGGCAAAACTGGTGCCCACGGTCGATAAAGAAACGATTATCGGCGTACGCACACCGGCGGTAAGAAAGTTTGCCAGAGAGATCGGCAGGGATCCGGAGATCGGCCGGTTCCTTGCCGATCTGCCGCATCAGTATTATGATGAGAATAATCTTCATTCGTTCATTATTGAGCGGATCAAAGATTACGAGGAATGTCTGGGAGAAGTGGAACGCTTTCTTCCATATATTGATAACTGGGCTACGTGCGACACACAGTCGCCGAAAGTATTCGCAAAACATACGGAAGAACTGCTCGGTCCGATTCGCAGATGGATCGCTTCCGACAGACCGTATACCGTGCGTTACGGAATCGGGATGTTGATGAAGTTTTATCTTGATGAGAATTTTAAAGTGCAGTATCTTGAAATGGTATCATCGGTGCGGTCTGAGGAATACTATGTGAAGATGATGGCTGCATGGTATTTTGCCACTGCGCTGGCGAAGCAGTATGACGACGCAGTACGTTACCTCCAGGATAAGAAGCTGGATGCATGGACACATAACAAAACGATCCAGAAAGCGAGAGAAAGCTACCGCATTACGGCAGAACAAAAAGCATATCTGAAAACATTAATAATATGATACTGCAGCAAAATGTTTACGGCTGTTTCCTGAACATCCAGTGTACACATGTCCGAGACAGATGTCCTGTATAGGGCAGATTTATCCGCCTGATACGGACAGATGTCAAGAGGACTAGGTGAACACGGATGTCAGGAAGCGCCGTTGTTTTTTTGCTGTAGTATCATGTTTCTTAAGTTATTGTGAACTTCATTGACAGTACCCGTTTTGCGTGCTATAAACGATAACAATCATACTGCGGATGCAGATGGAATGGGGGAATGTGTATGGGATGTCTGGGAAATCTTCTGTGGTTCATTTTTGGCGGAGCGATCAGCGGATTGAGCTGGGGACTGCTTGGCTGTATCTGGTGTATTACGATCATCGGGATTCCGGTCGGAATGCAGTGCTTTAAATTTGCGTCTCTCAGTTTTTTTCCGTTTGGCAAAGAAGTGGATTACGGCGGCGGAGCCGGATCTCTGCTTTTGAATATTGTATGGCTTTTGGTGACTGGACTTCCGATGGCGCTGGAACACATCTTGTTCGGGCTTGTTCTTTGCGTGACGATTATTGGGATACCGTTCGGGCTGCAGCATTTTAAACTGGCAAAGCTGGCGCTGATGCCGTTCGGAGCAGAAGTATATTGAAAAGCTGGCTGTTCCGGCAGAGCAATTACTGTAGAAAAGCTGTGATAAATTACGAATAAATGGGAATAAGTATTAGGAAAGACCATATTTTTTTCCGTGCATCAGACGCGAAAAGATTAAGATAGTTAACAAAAAGTTAAAAATTTTAAAAAATTTGTGATAACTCTTGCCATCTTTTCAATTGCGTGATATGATGCTTTTAAGGTTATTTTTGGGAGTAATTGTAAAATATTTGTATG
>DVHT01000175.1 GCA_018711885.1 Candidatus Choladousia intestinipullorum
CATTTTTCCCTATCTTCTGGTGGACATGCCAAAAAATTTATAGAAAGCAGAGAAAAAATCATATTTTTTTTACCGCTCGTTTTGTTATAATGGTATCAGCAAGTGGATCAGACGATTCATAAAATCAAGGAGGAAAATCACTATGAAAAAGAAACTTTTAGCTCTGTTTCTCGGCGCTACAATGGCAGTATCCATGATGGCAGCTCCGGTTATGGCAGAAGAAGCAACAGAAGCTGCAACGGAGGCCACAACAGAGGCAGCAGCTGAAGAAGCGGCAGCAGACACAGCAGCGGCAATCGATATGGAAGGTGTTGATGTAGAAAACGCTACGATCGGTATCTCCATCTATCAGTTCTCTGACAACTTCATGACTCTGTACAGAACAGAGCTTGTTCGTTACCTGACAGAAGAACTTGGATTCAAAGAGGAAAACATCACAGTTCAGGATGGTAAGAACGACCAGGCTGAGCAGACAAACCAGATCAACAACTTCATCACAGCAGGCGTTGACGTTATGATCCTGAATCTCGTTCAGGCATCTTCCGCTCCTCAGGTTACAGATATGTGCAACGAAGCAGGTATCCCGGTTGTATATATCAACCGTCAGCCGGATGAGGCAGAGTCAGACAGATGGGCTGAAGAAGGAATCAAGGCTACATACGTAGGTGCTGACGCAAGACAGTCCGGTACATTCCAGGGCGAAGAGATCCTTGAAACATCTACAGGCGGCGACATCAACGGCGACGGAAAAGTAAGCTACATCATGGTTCAGGGCGATCCGGAAAACATCGATGCACAGTACAGAACAGAGTACTCCGTCAAAGCGCTCACAGATGCCGGCGTTGAAGTAGAAGAGCTTCTTCTTCAGAGAGGCGACTGGGATCAGGCAAGAGGACAGCAGATCGTTCAGGACGCTCTGACACAGTTCGGCGATCAGGTAGAAGTTGTATTCTGCAACAACGACGCAATGGCACTCGGAGCTCTTCAGGCAATCCAGGCTGCCGGCAGAACTGTAAACGAGGATATCTATCTTGTGGGTGTTGACGCACTTTCAGAGGCTGTTCAGAGCATCATCGACGGAAACTACACAGGTACTGTATTTAACGACCACTTCAGCCAGGCTCAGACAGCAGCCGCTATGGCAGTAAGCTTCCTGAAAGGCGAAGATGTAGAGCCGGTCAACATGGTTGACTATGTAAAGGTTACGGCTGACAACGCGGCAGAAATCCTTGAAATGATCCAGTAATCCCCTAACGGATAAAGCGGATAATTAAATCAGACTCTGTTTCGGGTGTGTCCTTTTGGCACACCCGATTTTATGAAATATAATTCGAAAGGAGAGAGAGGGATGGCAGAATACAGATTGGAAATGCGCGGTGTAAGCAAAAGCTTCCCTGGCGTAAAGGCCCTGGACAAAGTGAACCTGAAAGTCCGCCCCGGTACAGTCCATGCACTGATGGGGGAAAACGGCGCCGGGAAATCCACCCTCATGAAATGTCTGTTCGGAATTTACCACATGGATGAGGGAGAAATTTATGTGGACGGAGAAAAAGTAACTATCTCCAACCCCGATGAAGCATTACATAAAGGTCTTGCCATGGTGCATCAGGAACTGCAGCCGATACCGGCCAGAACAATTGCGGAAAATATGTACCTCGGACGCTACCCGGTGAAAAAATACGGGCCGCTGCAGGTCATCGACCATAAAACAATGAACCGGGAAGCAAAAAAATGGCTGGAAGACGTAAAGATGCCCTTTGACCCGAAATCAAAGCTGGGCGATCTTTCCATTTCCCAGATGCAGTCTGTAGAAATCGCCAAGGCGGTATCGCAGGAAGCAAGGCTTATTATTCTCGATGAGCCGACATCTTCACTGACAGACAACGAAGTCGAGGCCCTGTTCAAGATCGTGCGCGATCTGCGCGACAGAGGCGTATCCTTCGTCTTTATTTCCCACAAAATGGCAGAACTGCGCCGCATTTCAGATGATATCACCATCATGAGAGACGGTACCTACGTAGGTACATGGGAAATGAAAAATATCAGTGACGATGAGATCGTAAAACAGATGGTCGGCCGCGAGCTGACAAATATTTATCCTCCGCTCGACAATGAACCGGGCGATGTTCTTCTCGAAGTAAACAACTTCACGAGCATTCATGACAAATCATTCAAGGACTGCTCCTTTAAGCTCCGCAAAGGCGAGATCCTTGGTTTCGGCGGCCTTGTAGGCGCGCAGCGCACCGAGCTGATGGAGGCGATCTTCGGAATCCGCCATACGGTAAGCGGTGAAGTAAAATTAAACGGAAAAACACTCCATATCAAAAGCCCGAAAGATGCGATCAGCAACGGTATCGGTATGATTACGGAGGACCGCCGCGGAAGCGGTATTTTCGGTTGTCTGTCCATTGCGGACAACGTATCCATCGCTTCCCTGAATCAGTATCTGGAAGGCGGAATCAAACTTAATAAAGGAAAAATTGAAGAACTGGTTCAGGAAAATGTAGCTAAACTGAGTATTAAGACCCCTGACAGCAAAACGCTGATCCAGGCGCTGTCCGGAGGAAACCAGCAGAAAGTAATTATCTCCCGCTGGCTTGCTAATAATCCAGACGTTCTGATTATGGACGAACCTACAAGAGGTATCGATGTAGGCGCGAAGTATGAAATCTATCAGATCATGATCGCTCTGGCAAAGCAGGGCAAGGGAATCATCATGATCTCCTCTGAAATGCCGGAACTGCTTGGCGTTTCCAACCGCGTCATGGTAATGTGCAATGGCAGAATCACCGGAGAGCTTGCAGACGAAGAAGCGACTCAGGAAAATGTTATGCGTTATGCTACTCAATTCTAAGCGAAGGAGGATAAAGAAATGGAAAAGACAAAAAAAGTTGATATAAAAAATCTCTTGATCAATAATGGTATTATTGTACTTCTGGCTGTTCTGGTAGTATACGTAAGCATTACGGTTCCTGCATTCAGAAGCGGAAGAAATATTATGAACCTGGCAATTAACGCCGCTCCGCGTGTTATCATCGCGCTCGGCGTCAGCGGCTGTCTGATCACCAAAGGTACGGACCTGTCCGCCGGACGAGCCGTAGGTCTTGCCGGCTGTCTCGCCGGACTGATGCTCCAGAAACCCGACGCAGCCGGAAAACTGTGGCCGAATTTTCCCGTTTTGCATATCGGTCTTGTGCTGCTTATCGTCATCGCGATCTGTGCACTGTTCGGATTTATCAACGGTATCGTAATCTCTTATTTGCAGGTACCGGCGTTTATCGGCACTCTCGGCATGCAGCTTATTGTTTACGGTATCATGCTCGTTATCACAGGCGCTGTCCCGATCGGTAACCTTCGCCAGGATTTCATCACAGTGACTCAGGGTACGGTGGGACCGATTTCTTATCAGTTCTTCTATCTGATCATCGCAGCAGCGATCTTCTGGTTCATTTACAACTACACTCGTCACGGAAAATACATGTACGCGATCGGCGGAAATGAGACGGCGGCTGAAGTTTCCGGTGTCAACACAAAGAAGACAAAAATCATCATCTACACCAGCGCGGCTGTAATGTACGCGATCGCAGGTTTCCTGCTGATGGGTAAATCCGGAGGCGGCGGAGTTAACCTCGGACAGGGCTATGAGCTGGAAGCAATCGCAGCCTGCACCATCGGCGGCGTATCGGTAAACGGCGGTATCGGTAAAGTATCCGGTGTCATCATCGGTGTTGCCGTATTCGAGCTGTTAAAGAGTGCGCTGCAGTTCCTCGGCGTAGACTCCAACTATCAGTACATCGCACAGGGTATCGTTATCGTAGTTGCAATCGCGCTCGATATCCGGAAGTACATCGCGAAGAAATAACAGAGGTACGATCATGAAAAAAGAGCAGAATAAAAAAGAACTGACGGAAGAACTGGCGGAAAACACAGCGGAAGAATCATCCGCGGAAGAAAAGCCGAAAAAGACGCCCCGTGAGGAAGCGTATGACTGGCTGATCGAACACCATGTCACGACAAAAGTCATGGACATCGTCCTGGCCGTCCTGATTATTCTGCTTCTTATCGTCGTTATCATGGGTATGCGCTGACCCAAAACCCGGCGCGGCTGCAGCAGTATGCAGAGGAAGGATCCTCTTCCGAAGGATACGGCTGCAGCCTTTTTTTGTCCTTGTTATTTTATTCGTCTGCCAGTATAATAAATGCACGGAGGAATCTAAATGGAAACAAAAAACGATTTATACCGTCTCCTTCTGGTAGACGATGAAGCCGACGTCCTTCAGGTCATGAAACGCAAGATCGACTGGGAGGCGCTTGGTTTTTATATGGCCGGAACCGCCGAAAACGGTCAGGATGCTCTTGAGATCGCAGAGCAGATGCATATTGACGTCGTCCTGACCGATATCAAAATGCCGTTTATGGACGGACTGACGCTCTGCCGCAGATTAAAAGAGAATTACCGGAATATCAAGGTCGTTATCTACTCCGGTTTCGATGAATTTGAATATGCACGGGACGCCCTCCATTTTGAAGCGGAGGAATATCTCTTAAAGCCGATCAGCGCAAAAGATCTGGCCGAAGTATTCCGCAAGATCAAGCTGTCGCTCGATGAAGAGATCGCAGAGCGGCGCGATATGGACCGGCTGAAGGAATATTATCAAAAAAGTCTTCCTTCCATGCAGGAACAGCTTTTTATCAGCATTCTGGAAGGACGTATTTCCAACGAACGCGCCCGAAACCTGCTCCGTATTTACGAACTGGAGCTTGAAAGTCCGTACTATGCGGCCGCGATCATCCGCGCCGGATCCTGCGCATCGGAAGATTCCAGCCTTCAGCTTCTGAATCTTTCTCTGAAGGGGATCGTCCAGGATTACCTGAAAGACAAAATGAACTGCTGCTGCGTCCACTATCTGGACATGCTCGCCATCGTTTTTCTGCTCGAAGCCCCGGATGGGATCGCAGACGCCATGTACCATCTGGAACAGATCTGCAAGATGGCAGACCGTATCCTCGGCCTGAAGACAGCTGCTGCGCTCGGACAGGTCGTAACGGACCTCGCCGGAATCTCTGTCTCGTTCCATGAAGCTGGAAGCGCCATGGAATACCGCGCGATCATTGAAGGCGACAGCCATGTCATCTATATCAATGATATCGAACCGCATCCGCAGGATTACGCAGCGCTTACGGAGTACAACTATCAGGACATCCTGCGCGCCGTAAGGCTCGGCGACCGGAACGGAACATCCGATGCCATCCGCCAGTTTATCGCAGCGCTTAGACGCCATGCAAACACACCGACTCAGTACCAGCTCGCATGTGTGGAGCTTCTGACAGAATTTACAAAAATCGGCCGCGCCTATCAGCTTGATATCCGCGATATTTTCGGTATGGACCGCGTCCCGTGGCAGGTCATCGACCAGTTCTCTTCTCTCGATGAACTGGAAAGATGGCTGCTCGCAATCTGCACCAACCTGCGCCGTACACTCCGCCATGAACGGAAGGATTCCACGATGCGCCTTGCGGAAAAAGCGCGCGAATATATCGAAGACCATTATTCCGAAAGCGACCTCTCCGCAGATACGTTGTGCCGCCATCTGAACGTCAGCGCAGCCTATTTTTCCACTGTATTCAAGCGGGAAGCCGGGCTCGGATTTTCCGCCTACCTCACGAAGATCCGTCTGGAGCACGCGGTGCAGCTCCTGGCTTCTACCGAGGAAAAGACATACATCATAGCGGAAAAGGTCGGATATCTTGAACCGAACTACTTCAGTTACGTATTCAAAAAAGAATACGGGATTTCACCTTCTAAATACCGTGCATCGTTGAAAAAAGAGGCAAACGAATGAACCATCTTACCCGGCTGTGGAAAAAAATCAGATACTACTACAGGCAGAAAAGCATCCAGTTTACCCTTTCCATCTCGTTTACGCTCGTCACCGTCATCGGCATGGCGCTTCTTGGCGTGTCCCTGCTCCACAGTTACCAGTCTGCGATGGAGCAGATCGTCATGGAAGACAACGCGCGTGTCATAGACCAGGTAAACTTTAATCTGAACAGCTACCTGAGAAATATGATGCGAATTTCTGATTCTGTCTATTATAACAGTATCAAACAGACTGACTTCGGCGTTTCCGGAATCGATAATGATCTGAACCTGCTCTATGAAGCGAATAAGGATACGCTGGTCAGCCTTGCCTGTTTTACGGAAGACGGCAGCCTGATCAGCGCTGTACCGTTCTCATCTCTGAAACCGGGGATTGACGTCACAAAACAGGAATGGTTCCGGAATACGACAAAGCGGGTGGAAAACCTGCAGTTTTCTGATTTCCATGTCCAGAATCTCTTTACGAACAGCAGCACCCGCTATTACTGGGTTATCTCTTTAAGCCGCGGAGTCGAAATCACGCGGAACGGAAACCTCGAAAGCGGCATTCTGCTGGTCGATATGGATATCAGCGGCATCAGCCAGATTTTCACAAAGGTAAACAGCGAAAGTACCGGCTACGTCTATCTGATCGACAGCGACGGACAGCTGATCTATCATCCGAAGCAGAACCTGATCTATTCCCATCTCATAGAAGAAAACAATGAATACGTCTCCACGCTGGAAGACGGCACACACCGGGATGTATTTAACGGGGAGGAACGGATGCTGGTCCTAAAGACGGTAGGCTACACCGGCTGGAAGATCGTCAGCGTCACTCCGATGGACAGCCTTTACGGCAGTTTTTCGAGAAGCCAGATGATGGCAGCCCTGATCCTGGTGATCGCGATCATCGCCATGATCTTTGTCAATCTGATCGTCTCAAACCGCATGGCCACTCCTCTGAAACGGCTGGAGAAATCAGTAAAGCAGATGGACTTCTCTCCCAACCCGCAGATCTACATCGGAGGCCCGCATGAGATCCGCCACCTCGGCCGTACGATACAGTCGATGGTCACTGAGATGCGCCGCCTGACGGATGATATTGTACGGGAACAGGAAGAAAAAAGAAAAAATGAGCTTGATACGCTGCAGTCCCAGATCAATCCTCATTTCCTGTACAATACGCTCGATTCCATCATGTGGATGATCGAGGCCGAAAATTACGAAGACGCGATCTCCATGATCCAGGCGCTCGGAAGCTTATTCCGCATCAGCCTTTCCAGGGGAAAGACCATTATCACGGTCCAGGAAGAGCTGCAGCACGCAAAGAACTATATCGCGATCCAGAAGTACCGCTACAAAAACAAATTTGAAGCCTGCTTTGAAGTTGACGAAAGCCTCCTGCCGTACAAGACTGTAAAACTGATCCTGCAGCCGCTGATTGAAAACGCGATCTACTACGGAATGGAATTTATGGACGGCGACGGAGAAATTTATATCCGCGCAAAAACAGACGGCACCGATCTGTTTTTTGAAGTCGAGGACAACGGGCCGGGCATGCCGGAGGAACTGTCCGCTTCTCTTCTGACGGATGAGAACCGGACGAGGACGCGCGGCTCCGGGATCGGACTGCGCAATGTCCATCAGCGCATCCAGCTGTACTTCGGCAGCCGGTACGGGCTGGAGATCGAGAGCGAACCGGACGAAGGGACGCTGATCCGCGTACACCTGCCGCTTTGCAGCGATATTCCGGAAGCCGGAAAAGGAGGGATGCCTTTATGATGATCCGGAAAAAGAAACGCCAGCGTCTGCTGCTGCTCGCGCTCGCCCTGTGTATGCTCCTTCTTCTGCTGTATTACGCGGTATTCTCCCAGAGTGTCACACAGACGCCGCAACAGTTTTCCGTGATCCTTTACCAATACACCGATAACGACTGGACTTCTCTTCAGGACGGCATCCGGCAGGCGGAAAAAGATGAAAACGTCGTGGTAAATTACGTATCCGTTTCTCCAAATACCACGATCGTCAATGAGCTGGAACTGATCGCACGCGAAATTGAAAACGGAGCGGAAGGAGTCCTCTTTGCCCCGGTAGACAGCGATATCCCGACCGATAGGTTCAACAGTCTCACCGAAACGGCGCCCATCGTCACGCTGGAAACCGGAATCGGCGAGACGGACGCCGATATATCCGCAAACAATTACGAGATGGGATACCGGCTCGGCTCTGAGATCGGCTCAGATATGCTTGCAACAGGGGAAAAGCATCTCTATCTGATCAAAGAATACATGGAGCGCCAAAGTGTGAGACAGCGCTTTCAGGGCGTGACAGACGCGGTAAAAGCGGCTGTGCCTGACGCAGTGATCGAAGAATATCAGCGTTCCGAAGGCGACTACGGTCTGGCTGTCAGTATCGCTGCCATGTATGAAAACGGCCAGAAAGACGCCTATATTGCAGCGCTCGATAAATTCTGTACAGAAGCCGTGATCGAGGCGTCACAGAGCAGCGCGCTGGAAGGCGATACACGGCGGATCTTCTCGGAACGCGCCTACGGGATCGGCAATACAGAAAAGACCGTTATCGGCCTCGATACGGGATGCATCCGGGGACTCGTCTATCAGAATGAATTCAATATCGGCTATCAGGGCCTCCAGGCCCTGGTCAGCAGGACCCGCAGCTCCGGCTTTTCGCCGGCCGCCATTGAATTCTACTACGTCACACGCGACACGCTCTATGAACCAGAACACCAGCGCCTGCTCTTTCCGCTTGGTTAGATCAGGAAGCAGCGGAGGATAAACTGTATGAATCGATTCTTTCTTTTTACGACGGCAGTTCTGTCTGCCGTATGTCTGACCGGCTGCAGCACGATCCCGGACAGCGAGCCGGAGACCCGCTCCCTGAAGATCGGCGTCAGTGTATATGACCAGTATGATACCTTTGTTTCCGGCGAGATCTCGCACTTAAAGGCGTATGCCAGAGAAAAGGAAAAAGACTGGGACCTTACGATCACACTCGACGTACAGGACGCAAATAAAAATCAGATGACGCAGAATGACCAGATGGATG
>DVHT01000176.1 GCA_018711885.1 Candidatus Choladousia intestinipullorum
GCTGATTACCTTTACGATGACGATAATTTCTGTAAGCAGGTATACCGTTACATGCTGCAGGAAGACCGGATCAGCGGCGGCGATATCTGTCTGCTCCTGTTTGACCAGTGGGTTCTTGAGATGAATACGGATGACTACGAAAACATCGCAAACGGTACGTTAAACAGTACCGACTTTATCAAAGAAAAAATCTGGAACCTGGAGATCACTCCGGCACAGCTGGCGGTAACGCCGTGTTCCGGCTCCGTCGTGATTACTGATCCGAATACGGGAGATGTGCTTGCCTGCGTATCTTATCCGGGATATGACAACAACCGTCTGGCAAACGATATGGATATTGAGTATTTCAATAAGCTGAATATGGACAAGTCCTCGCCGTTTTACAGCCGGGCGACACAGGAAGCGATCGCGCCGGGTTCTACCTTTAAGCTGATCACGACGGCGGCAGGCGTTATGGAAGGTGTCCTGAATCTTGGGGAAAGCATTACCTGTACCGGTGCGTTTGACCTTGTGGATCCGCCGGTCAACTGCTGGAACAGATGGGGGCACGGCACTTTGACGCTGCAGGGCGCGATCGCGGAATCGTGCAACTTCTTCTTTAATATGGTCGCTTACCGGCTTGGCAGCATCAATGGAGAATACGATGACCATACCGGTATCGAAACACTGACCAGATATGCAAGCATGTTCGGTCTGGACGATACCTCCGGAGTCAAGGTGCCGGAGACGGCGCCGCATATTTCCGAGAATGACGCCGTGCGTATGGCAATGGGTGAGGGCGGTAACCTGTTTACCTCAACTCAGCTTGCCCGCTACGTCAGCACGATCGCAAACAGCGGTACGTGCTACAATCTGACGCTGGTGGACGCGATCACGGATTCTACCGGAAGTGTGCTGGAAGAGCATGAGGCAGATATCCGCAATACGGTCGATCTTCCGCAGGAATTATGGGATACGATCCATAGCGGTATGCGCGGCGTTGTAGAAGGCCATTCTGCATTTGAGAATTTTACCGGAGTATCCGTTGCCGGAAAGACAGGTACAGCTCAGCTCACGACAGATGTTCCGAACCACGGAAATTTTATCGGTTATGCGCCGTATGAGGATCCGGAGATGAGCATTACGGTAAGAATTGCAAATGGGTATACTTCCGCAAATGCAGCGCTCGTTGCGAGGGATGTCATTTCCTATTACTTCGGACTTCAGACAGAGGAAGAGCTCGTTACGGAACATGCATCACAGGCTTCGTCAAGCTCGGAAGTAAACGACTAACAGGAAAAGAGGAATCAAAAAATGGGACGCAGTGCAGTCATTATAAAGAGTAATCCATATGGACTGATTCTGAATCTTGACCCGGAACTGCCCTTTGATGAGCTGCGCGAGGCAGTGGCCGATAAATTTAAAAAATCGGCCGGTTTTTTCAAAAATGCCACGCTGGCGCTTACCTTTCGGGGCAGGGTCCTCACGAAAGAACAGGAGCTGCAGCTTCTGGAAGCTGTAGTGCAAAACTCCGGAATACACGTTATCTGCATTGTAGATGAAAATAAGGAAACTGCAGAATATTACAAAAAGGCGGTCACACATGCTATGGAGAAACAAAAAGAGGAAGACGGGCAGTTTTACCGGGGAACGCTGCGCTCCGGACAGACGCTTGAGACAGAATCAAGCATCGTGATCATCGGAGATGTAAATCCGGGAGCGCAGGTCATTTCCAAGGGGAATATCGTTGTCCTCGGATGCTGTATGGGAAATATCTATGCGGGCGCTTCCGGAAATTCCGGATGCTTTGCGGCCGCACTGACGATGAAACCAATGCAGGTGCGCATAGCGGATAAGCTGGCGAGAAGCGCCATTGTGAAGAAAACGGACAGCGGCGAATATCCCATCGATCCTAAAATCATATTCATTAAAGACGGCCATCTTCAGATAAAACCGATTTCCGGCGATACACTGAGCGAGTATCTTGGATAAGTAAAAAACCTCCGTAGTTCCATCGCGGACGAAGGCACAAATGAGACATCAGAAATAAGAGATGAGAATGGGAGGAAGATTTATGAGTGAAGTTATAGTTGTCACCTCGGGAAAAGGCGGAGTGGGAAAGACGACCTCTACTGCAAATATAGGAGCTGCGCTTGCGCGCATGAATAAGAAAGTAGTGCTCGTTGATACGGATATCGGTCTCCGAAATCTTGACGTCGTCATGGGACTGGAAAACAGGATCATCTACAATCTCGTAGATGTGATCGAAGGGAACTGCCGCCCGAAACAGGCTTTAATCAAGGACAGGCATTATCCGAATCTTTATCTGCTCCCGTCGGCGCAGACGCGTGATAAAAGCGCTGTCACACCGGAGCAGATGATGAAGCTGACCGATAGCCTGTCACAGATTTTTGATTATATCATACTTGACTGTCCGGCCGGGATCGAACAGGGATTTCGAAACGCGATTGCTCCGGCAAACCGCGCAGTCGTGGTGACGACTCCGGAAGTGTCTGCCATCAGAGATGCCGACAGGATCATCGGACTGCTGGAGACAAACGGGATCAAGAAGATCGACCTGATCGTAAACCGGATCCGGATGGATATGGTTCGGCGCGGTGAGATGATGTCTGCGCAGGATGTCATCGATATTCTGGCAGTGAATCTGATCGGTGTGATCCCGGACGAGGAAAGCGTCGTGATCGCCTCCAATCACGGAGATCCGATCGTGGGAAGCGATACGACGGCAGGACTTGCTTATCTGAATATTGCAAGGCGTATTATGGGAGAGACGGTTCCGCTCATTGATATGGAATCAGGCAACACTCTGTTTCACCGGGTTGCTGCCCTCTTTAAAAAGAAATAAGGAGGGAAAACAGTGGTTCAGCGAAGGAATTGTATCAATACGTCTGGAAAAATCGCAAAACTGAGAACGAAGATGCTGGTGGCATCCGACCGACTGTCCTGTAATCAGGACGAGCTGTCTCAGATGCGAAAAGAAATGATCGATATTCTTTCGAAATACCTGAATCTGGATAAAGATATTTATGGGATACGTCTGGATATAGTTTACAAAACTAAACGAGGAGCGCAGGATGTTAAGACAATACAAATTAAGTGATTACAGGTTTCGCCTGATTTTATGGGTAGCAGCCCTGGCGGTGCTTGGTATTTTGATCATCGGAAGTGCAAACAGTGATTATCAGATCAGACAGATTCAGGGGCTCATTCTCGGAATCGCGGTCATGGTGGTTGTTTCTCTGTTTGACTACACATGGATTTTAAATTTCTACTGGATTATTTACGCTGCCGCTGCCGCTTTGCTTGCCGCAGTGCTGCTGTTCGGGGTAGAAGTAAACGGAGCTACACGCTGGATCAATATTGCAGGACTCCAGTTCCAGCCGTCTGATATTGTCAAGATCATGCTTATCCTGTTTTTTGCAAAATATTTTGAGGTGCGGGAAGATAAGATCAATAAGCTGAAAACAATCCTTTTTTCAGTAGTTCTGATTGCCGTCCCGCTGGTTCTGGTTTTGGAAGAACCGGACCTTTCGACTTCGATCGTTATCGCCCTTGTGTTCTGTGTTATTATCTTTATGGGAGGACTGAGTTACAAGATTATTGCCGGGATTCTCGTTGTCTGTATCCCGGTGGCAGTCATTTTGATGAGTATTATCATGCAGCCGGATCAGACGATCATTGAGAATTATCAGCTGACGCGTATCTATGCATGGCTTCGTCCGGAGGAATATCCGGAAATTTCGTATCAGCAGCAGAACTCGATCAGTGCGGTCGGGTCAGGACAGCTGTATGGGAAAGGGCTGAACAATGATGATGTGAATTCCGTCAAAAACGGCAATTTTATCCCGGAGCCTCAGACAGACTTCATCTTTGCTGTAGCAGGAGAGGAGCTTGGATTTATTGGCTGCTGTATTATCATTCTTCTGGAATTTCTGATCGCTCTTGAGTGCCTTTTGATTGGGAAGCGGGCCAAAGTCCTGTCTGGGACACTGATTGCAACCGGTATGTCGGCGCTGATTTTTTTTCAGAGTTTTGTTAATATTTCAGTAGCGACGGGTTTGCTGCCGAATACCGGTATTACTCTGCCGTTTGTAAGTTACGGCCTGACGTCTCTCGTCAGCTTCTGTATCGGCATCGGACTGGTACTGAATGTTGGCCTGCAGACAAGAAAGTATTAAGGGGGTACAATTATGAATGTAGCGTTTATTGCACACGACTCCAAAAAAAAGCTGATGCAGAATCTCTGTATCGCGTACAGGAGCATCCTGATACACCATGATCTGTATGCGACCGGGACAACCGGACGCCTGATCGAGGAAGTAACCGGGCTGAATGTTCACAAGCTCCTTGCCGGTCATATCGGCGGAGAAGAACAGATAGGCAGTCTGATCGAGCAGAATCAGATTGACCTTATGATCTTTTTCCGTGATCCGCAGGAAAAACGGCCGAACCAGCCGGATATCAATAAGGCGATCCGGCTCTGTGATATTCACAATGTGCCGTTGGCTACGAATATCGCTTCGGCAGAGATGCTTTTGAAATCATTAGAAAGAGGAGATCTTGAGTGGCGTGAGATGTACAGATAATAATAGCGGCCGCTATGGCTATACAGAACGGGAATGGGCCAGGATTCAGGCAAGAGAGAAAGCTGAGCAGAAAAAACAGCGTAAACTGATTGCTGCAGCCGTGATTCTTTTTGTGGTGGCAGCCGTTATGACGTTTGCAGTTTACTATTATGTGATTCGTTCCAGGGATTATGATCTGACCCAGATCTACAATAAGTCAGATCCCGTTTTAGGGGTTGGAACTACGGTGAACACCGGAAATACAGCGCCTTCTTTCGCTGAGGATCTGTGCGTCGCTGACGGTGATATAAACGTACAGAGTCTGGCAACGGATGCTTACTCGGCTGGTTTGTTCGACTTGAACGGAGAGCGGACGTTATATGCAAAAGATATTTTTACAAAGCGTTCGCCTGCCAGTATTACAAAAATCATGACAGCGCTTGTTACGTTGAAGTACGGAAATCTGGAAGATATTGTGACCGTTACCCCTATTGTCAGGGATATTGAGGTGGGTTCTTCTGTATGCGATATTCATGAAGGAGACATTCTGACTCTGGAGCAGCTCTTATACGGTATGATGATCGCTTCCGGAAATGATGCGTCTATGATGATCGCTGAACACATTTCCGGTTCTGTAGATGCTTTTGTAGAACTGATGAATCAGGAAGCTCAGGCAATCGGCGCAACGAATACGCATTTTACGAATCCGCACGGTCTGACGGATCCGGACCACTATACAACAGTATATGATATTTATCTTATGCTGGATGCGGCTCTTGAATACGATCTTTTTCAGGATATTATCAGCCGCCACAATTATTATGCAGAGTACTCAAGGACGGACGGATCCTCAGTCGCTGTGACGTGGGAGTCAACGAATCATTATTTCACGAATCAGGCAGAAGCGCCTGAAGGCGTCGTGATCTCCGGCGGAAAGACAGGTACGACAGAAGACGCAGGAGCCTGTCTCGCGCTTTATGTAAAGGATATGTATGGAAATCCTTACATCTCTGTTATTCTTCATGCAGGAACGAAAGACACCATTTATCCGGAAATGACGGAGCTGCTGTCGCTGATCAATGCATGATTTAGGCTAAATAGTCCAAAAAAACTAAATTAGTGTTGTAATTTCTGTGTAAATATACTATAATTATCTTACGAATTTTAATATCCGCTACTAAAGGAGGAGATCACCATGATACAGTTAATTTTAGGCGAAAAAGGAAAAGGCAAGACGAAGATTTTACTGGATAAGGTAAATTCCGAAATTAAAACAGCTCATGGAAGTATCGTTTACCTTGATAAGAGTACGAAGCA
>DVHT01000177.1 GCA_018711885.1 Candidatus Choladousia intestinipullorum
CAATTGAAAATTCATCCGCTTCTTCCAGCAGCAGATCTACATTTTCATCTTCCTCAGGGAGCATATGCAGAAGAAGGCCGACTGCACATACCGTCAATATAATCGCCGCAATCCATATGACGATATGGTCCCATCTGATTTTCTTTTTCTGAGTATGTCTGTCATCTCTCATATATAACCTCAGTCCATGTTCCATTTATTTCTTGATCCACAGGTTGGGCAAACCCGATAAACCAAGTATTAGTATACAACATTTTTTTCTTTCGTGCACTCTTTTTTTGTCATACCTGAAAAAAGTGCCCGAAAGAAAAAGCTGCCCGATGCACTACTGCACATCGGACAGCCCTGTTGTTTCCACCTGTCTTCCGGACAATATTTACTTTTCTACACTGTAGTTCGGTGCTTCCTTTGTGATATGAATATCATGCGGGTGGGACTCTTTCAGGGAAGCCGCTGAGATCTTGACAAACTTTCCGTTCTGCTTTAATTCTTCGACTGTCTTTGTACCGCAGTATCCCATACCGGACCTTAATCCGCCAAGGAGCTGGAATACGGTATCCTCCACGCTTCCTTTATATGCTACACGGCCCTCAACGCCTTCCGGTACGAGCTTCTTTGCATTTGTCTGGAAATAACGGTCCTTGCTTCCGTTTTCCATCGCCGCAATAGAACCCATTCCACGGTAAACTTTGTATTTTCTTCCCTGATAAAGCTCGAATGTTCCCGGACTTTCATCACAGCCTGCAAACATGCTTCCCATCATGCAGACATTCGCTCCGGCTGCGATTGCCTTGGTGATATCTCCGGAAAATTTGATCCCGCCGTCGGCAATAATCGGAATTCCGTACTCATTTGCCACCTCATAGCAATTCATAATCGCTGTCACCTGAGGCACGCCGATTCCGGCAACCACGCGCGTCGTACAGATCGATCCGGGTCCGATCCCGACCTTTACAGCGTCTGCGCCTGCTTTGATCAGATCTCTCGCCGCTTCTCCCGTCGCTACATTTCCGGCAATCACCTGCAGTTCCGGGTACTTGTCCTTGATCATGCTCACACAGCGGAGCACATTTGCGGAATGTCCATGCGCGCTGTCGAGAACGACGACGTCTACGTGCGCATCCACAAGAGCCGCTGTCCTTTCGAGAACATTCGCCGTGATACCGACGGCAGCTCCGCAGACAAGGCGTCCCTGGTCGTCCTTTGCGGAATTCGGATATTTGATCTGCTTCTCAATATCCTTGATTGTAATAAGACCTTTCAGATTGAAATTCTCGTCTACGATCGGCAATTTTTCTTTTCTTGATTTTGCAAGAATCTTTTTCGCTTCTTCCAGAGTAACACCGACTTTCGCGGTAATCAGTCCCTCGGAAGTCATAGATTCCTTGATCTTTTTCGAAAAATCTTCCTCGAACAGAAGGTCGCGGTTCGTGATGATACCGACCAGTTTTCCGTTTTCAGTAATCGGCACGCCTGAGATGCGGAATTTTCCCATCAGTTCGTTTGCATCTGCAAGTGTGTGCTCCGGTGAAAGATAAAACGGATCTGTGATTACTCCATTCTCAGAACGCTTTACCTTATCTACCTCTTCCGCCTGCTGTTCGATCGACATGTTCTTATGGATGATTCCGATGCCTCCCTGTCTGGCCATCGCGATCGCCATCCTGTGCTCAGTCACCGTATCCATACCTGCACTCATCATCGGGATATTGAGCTGAATCTTCTTTGTCAGATGTGTGGTAAGATCTACCTGATTCGGAATCACTTCAGAATACGCCGGAACCAGCAGTACATCATCAAATGTAATTCCTTCGCCAATAATTGTTCCCATGTCTTTTCCTCTCTTTCTGAATAAGGTCTTTCGTGTCTTGTATGCTTTGGATAACTACTCTAACAAATTCGTTTTTCAATGTCAACTACTGTTTTACGATTTCTGCCAAAACCGCAGAACAGCACTACATGAGATTCACTTTTCTTGGAGCAAGTCTGCGCATATCATTCAGAATGATTTCGCCCGGTTCTGCCTTTAGCATCTCCTGGCCTTTGTCGGTGTTAAACACAAAAAGATAAGTCTTTGCCCCTTCTTTTCCGGATGAAAAGTCTCTGACTTTTAAATTTCTATTCCGGTAAGCGTCCAGCGCGTGCGACCGTTCCGGCGCAAGGATCTCAAGGTCATTCACATTATAGCTTGCGACCTTTTTTCTTTTCTGTTTTGAGTAGATCACATCAATATCAAGCTCTCCATTTACATACAGATATTCGTATTCCACTTCAAGCTTTGGGATCAGATAGAAAAAGGATACGCATCCGAATATGACCGCTGCCACCAGCAGAAGCGGGTGAAGCAGAAATGCAACAATTACCAGAAGAACCGTAAACACAATCAAAGCTGCCTTTATCAGTTTATTTACAAACGGTGTCTCCCTTTGAATCAGAATTTCCTGATACAGATCGCTCATGTTCTTTCCTCCAATACGGTATGTTCCGCTGTTTTCATTGTAATGGTATTGTAGCACAAAAGAGGGTAAACGTCCATCGTTTACCCTCTTTATTTGCATTCTGGCCTCTGTCTGATTACATCATTCCCATGCCTGCGTTGCCGGCCGGCATTGCAGGAACATCTTCTTTGATGTTTCCTACTACGGACTCAGTTGTCAGAAGTGTGGCAGCAACACTGGTTGCATTCTGCAGAGCGCTTCTTGTTACCTTTGCCGGATCAAGAATACCTGCTTTTACCATATCTACATACTCTTCTTTGTATGCATCAAAGCCTGTTCCCACTTCAGACTCACGTACTTTATTGATGATAACGGAACCTTCCAGTCCTGCATTTGCTGCAATGTGGTACAGCGGAGCTTCCAGTGCCTTCAGGATGATCTTAACACCTGTCTTCTCATCGCCTTCCAGATCATCTGCAAGTTTTGCGATCTGGTCAGCAGCATGGATGTAAGCAGAACCGCCGCCTGCGATGATTCCTTCTTCTACTGCAGCCTTTGTAGCAGCCAGCGCGTCCTCCATGCGGAGTTTTGCTTCTTTCATCTCTGTCTCAGTAGCAGCACCTACGCGGATCACTGCAACGCCGCCGGACAGTTTTGCAAGACGCTCCTGCAGTTTTTCTCTGTCGAAATCAGATTTTGTCTCTTCGATTTCAGCCTTGATCTGAGCAATTCTTGCCTGGATCGCATCTTTATCGCCAAGGCCGTCCACGATGATGGTATTTTCTTTCTGAACCTTAACAGATTTTGCGCTTCCGAGCATATCCAGAGTTGCCTCTTTAAGCTCCAGACCTACTTCCTCAGAGATCACACGGCCGCCTGTCAGGATTGCGATATCCTCAAGCATTGCTTTTCTTCTGTCGCCGTATCCCGGTGCTTTCACACCTACTACCTGGAATGTACCGCGCAGTTTGTTTACGATCAGGGTCGTAAGAGCTTCGCCCTCGATATCCTCTGCGATGATCAGGAGCTTCTTTCCTGTCTGTACGATCTGCTCAAGAAGCGGCAGGATCTCCTGGATATTGCTGATCTTTTTATCTGTGATCAGGATATACGGATCGTCCAGAACTGCTTCCATCTTCTCCATATCTGTTGCCATGTATGCGGAAATGTATCCTCTGTCAAACTGCATACCTTCTACCAGGTCGAGTTCTGTCTGCATGGTCTTTGACTCTTCGATCGTGATCACGCCGTCCTGTGATACTTTTTCCATTGCGTCTGCAACGAGTTCACCTACTGTTTCATCTCCGGAAGAAACGGCTGCAACTCTTGCAATCTGCTCTTTTCCGTTTACCTTTTTACTCATTGAGCGGATTGCTTCCACTGCTGCATCTGTCGCCTTCTTCATACCTTTTCTCAGTACGATCGGGTTTGCTCCTGCTGCCAGGTTCTTCATTCCTTCATTTACCATTGCCTGAGCAAGTACAGTAGCTGTCGTTGTACCGTCACCGGCAACGTCGTTTGTCTTGGATGCAACTTCCTTGATCAGCTGTGCTCCCATGTTTTCAAACGGATCTTCCAGCTCGATCTCCTTTGCGATCGTTACACCGTCATTTGTGATGAGCGGTGAACCGAACTGCTTATCAAGAACGACATTTCTGCCCTTCGGTCCAAGTGTCACACGTACTGTATCTGCCAGCTTATTTACGCCAGCCTCGAGAGCTGCTCTTGCGTCAGCGCCAAATTTGATTTCCTTTGCCATAATAAATCTGCCTCCTATATTGTGTTCTGCATCTTATGCAGACGTTTCCTGATTTTTATAATTATTCCACGATTGCAAGGATATCGCTCTGCTTTACGATGATATACTCTTCATCTTCCAGCTTTACTTCGTTTCCTGCATATTTTGAATAAATAACTTTGTCCCCGGCTTTTACCTGCATCACTACTTCTTTTCCGTCAACCATGCCGCCAGGTCCTACTGCGATTACTTCTGCTTCCTGCGGCTTCTCCTGTGCCTTGCTTGTCAGGATGATTCCTGATTTCGTTGTCTCTTCTGCTTCGAACTGCTTTAATACAACTCTGTCTCCCAACGGTACTAATTTCATATTTAATTCCTCCTTAGATGAAAATGCTTCCCTTTTTTATTAGCACTCATTTCAATCGAGTGCTAACGAACAATGATATATTAGTTAAAATATGTAAATATTGCAACTTCTTTTATAACCATATATAGGAAAATATCTCCTCTTTTTAATTGATTATCTCTGAATTTCTTCTATTTTCTTACGTTTTCTTTTTTTATAAGAAATCAGAAAAAACTGCCGCACCTCCTTCTGTCCAGCCATGCGTGGACATCCGGCCGTGCGGCAGCGTCTTTTCCATTGTGATGCTGATTGCTTTACATATTTCTGTTCTTTCTGATCTCATCGAGCTCATCAAATACCACATCATTCAGAACTTTGATATAAGTCCCCTTCATGCCTGACGATCTGGACTCGATCACGCCTGCGCTCTCAAATTTGCGCAGTGCATTGACGATCACGGAACGGGTAATCCCGACTCTGTCGGCAATCTTGCTGGCAACGAGTATTCCTTCTGTTCCGTCCAGTTCATCAAAGATGTGGATGATCGCCTCCATCTCTGAAAACGACAATGTGCTGATAGCGGATTTCACAATCTGAATCTTTCTGTTTTCCTCCGCATTTTCCTCATTGACTGAACGCATCATCTCAAGTCCTACTACTGTTGTTCCATACTCACTGAGTATTATGTCATCAATGTCATACTGCTCGCCATATTTATACATAAACACAGTGCCGAGACGCTCACCTGCAATATCGATCGGATTAATAATCGCCTGATACTGTTTGATGTTTTCTCCAACGAAGCCTAACGTCTCAAGATTAACATTTTCTTTTGTAGAAAGGACTCCAAGAAGCCGCTCGTTCAGCATTGGATCGATATGGCCGCCCACGCGGTCCTCGATCAGTTCCTTAATTTCCTCGACACCATCATATAACCCTACTCCAAGCACTTTACCCTTTCGGCTGATTACGAGAATATTGGAATTCAAAATTCCTGTCAGCACTTCACAGATATCATTGAATACTACTTTGCTTGAATTGTTGTTATGTAACAACTGGTTAATCTTTCTGGTCTTATCCAACAATTGAACGCTCATCACAGGCCTCCTTTATACATAGATATCATTCTTTCCGTTATTTTTTATGATAGCACAAAATTTTCAGAAAATCAATTGATATTATGCATATTGGCGCATATTTGTTATTTTTTTCAATTATTACTATTTTTGGTGGTCATATAACCGCATATTTTGTCAGCACACACAATACGGTTCCCTTTTTCTACCATAAATCCGCCGCATTGCGGGCATTTTTCCTGTACCGGCTTCTGCCAGGACATAAAGTCACAATCCGGATTTCCTTCGCAGCCATAATATTTCCGGCCTTTTTTCGTTTTCCGGATCACTACGTCTTTTCCGCATTTCGGACATGATACCCCTATTTTTTCCAGATACGGCTTCGTATTCCGGCACTCCGGAAAGCCGGGACAGGCCAGAAATTTTCCGTGCGGTCCATATTTGACTACCATATTGCGGCCGCAGAGATCGCAGACAACGTCTGTAATCTCATCCTCGATCGTCACCTTTTCCAGATTTTTCTCTGCCGCCTTCACAGCAGCATCCAGATCCGGATAAAAGTTTTCGACGACTGTCTTCCAGTTGATTACGCCTTCTTCGATCGAATCAAGAAGGGATTCCATATTGGCTGTAAAGTTCACATCCACAATGCTTGGAAACGCTTCCTTCATAATATTATTTACGACTTCCCCGAGCTCTGTCATATACAGATTTTTATTTTCCTTTGCCACATACCTGCGCGCGATGATCGTGGTGATCGTGGGCGCATACGTACTCGGACGCCCGATCCCTTTTTCTTCCAGTGCGCGCACGAGAGATGCCTCCGTATAGTGAGCGGGGGGCTGCGTAAAATGCTGTTTCGCATCGATTTCTTTTTCTTCCAGCTTCATTCCCGGCTCGATATGCCCCGTTATGATATTGCCCTCCTCTTTATCCTCCCCGCTCTCGGTATACACCAGACGGAATCCTTCAAATGCGATACGCGAAGCAGCGACCGTAAAGCGGTATCCGCCCGCTGATATCCTGATTGAAGTCGTCTCGTAACGGGCGGGCGCCATCCGGCTTGCCACAAACCTTTTCCAGATCAGCTGGTACAGCCGGAACAGATCACGACTCAATAATTCTTTGACACTCTGCGGCGTGCGCGCGACATCCGTCGGACGGATCGCCTCATGCGCATCCTGGATCTTTTTTCCGCTGTTCTGGACTTTTGTCTCTCCTGCCACAAAATCCCCGCCGTACTGGCTCCCGATGTATTCCCGCACGGCAGAATCTGCTTCCTCGGATACCCTGGTAGAGTCAGTACGCAGATACGTGATCAGGGCAACCGTTCCGCTTCCTTTCAGTTCTACGCCTTCGTATAACTGCTGCGCCAGACGCATAGTCTTCTGTGTGGAAAAATTCAGCACATTTGCAGCTTCCTGCTGCAGCGTGCTCGTCGTAAAGGGAAGCGGCGCTTTTTTCGTGCGCTCGCCCTTTTTCACTTCATCCACGAAATACTCTGAGTTCTTTATTTTATTTACAATCTCATCTTTCTGCGCTTCCGATGAGATGATCTCTTTCTTGTCTGTTCCGTAAAACTTCGCGGTAAGCGCCTTTTTTTCACCCGGAACCGCCAGTTTGACATCCAGGGTCCAGTATTCCTGCGGGATAAACGCATTGATCTCATCTTCCCTGTCACCGATGATGCGAAGCGCGACAGACTGCACCCTTCCTGCGCTCAGCCCTCTTTTCACCTTCTGCCACAGCAGGGGACTGATCCTGTATCCTACCATACGGTCCAGCATACGCCGCGTCTGCTGGGCGTCCACCAGATTCATGTCGATCGGCCGCTCATGTTTCAGTGATTCTTTTACTGCTGTTTTCGTGATCTCATTAAACGTAATACGCCTGCGTTTTTTCTCTTCCAGTTTCAGCGCTTCCGCCAGGTGCCACGAGATAGCCTCTCCTTCACGGTCAGGGTCCGTCGCAAGAAATACTTTATCTGCTTTCTTTTCCGCTTTGCGAAGCGTCGCCAGGATGTCTCCTTTCCCGCGGATCGTAATATATTTCGGTTCATAGCCGTTTTCTACATCAAAGCCAAGCTGGCTCTTTGGCATGTCCCTTACGTGTCCGTTCGATGCAAGCACCTCGTAATTGGAACCGAGAAATTTTTTGATTGTTTTTACTTTTGCAGGTGATTCCACGATCACCAGATATTTCGCCATCGCGACTACCTCCATACAGCGATATAATGCATAATAACGGAAAAGGCTCACTGACGCACGTAATAGCTGCGCTCCGTCTCCCGGATAAGCCCTTTCATTTCCAGCGACAGCAGAGTGCCGCTTAATTCTGCCAATGACATTACTGTACATTCTTCCAGTTCCCAAATGCTTTTGGGATGCAGACCGAGACTACTATACACTAATTTTTCAGAGGGTGCAAGTGCTGTTTTACCCGTCAATTCATTTTTTCTTTTCTTGTAATCCGGAAATATCATACGGATCATAGAATCAACAGATAATATAACGTCAGCCCCCTGAGCTATCAGTTCATTGCACCCTTCGCTCAATTCGTCTTCCATCCTTCCCGGAACGGCGCATACGTGCTTTCCCTGGGCTGCTGCATATTCCGCGGTGATCAGAGAACCGCTTTTTCTTCGCGCTTCTACCACGGCCACAGTGTCCGCCAGACCGCTTATGATCCTGTTCCGCACCGGAAAGTGATGGCGCAGAGGACGCGTGCCGGGCGGAAATTCCGAAATGAGCCCCCCGTTTTTTTCCAGCCGTTCCAAAAGCATTGCATGAGAAGCCGGATAGCAGCGGTCCACCCCGCATCCGAGCACAGCATAGCTCTTGCCGCCGTTCTCCAGTGCCGCCCACTGCGCCGCTCCGTCGATCCCGTACGCCGCTCCGCTGATAACCTGTCCGCCGGCATCCGCGATGCGGGCCGCAATCTGCTCCGCTATTGCCTTTCCATACCGTGTACACATCCGTGCGCCTACTATAGCGACACTCTTTTGCTCTTCTTCGGGCAGTTCTCCCTTGTAAAACAGTCCGTATGGCCTGTCCTCAAGTACAGAGAGCCGTTTCGGATAGTCCCCGTGTTCACAGCTGATAAATTGTATTCCTTTTTCTCTGTTCCTATGCACGGTTTTTTCCGGATCCGTTTCCTCCTGAAACCGGCGTACCCGCGCCGCCCAGGTATATCCCCTGTCAGCCAGACGGGACAGCTCATGGCCGGAAGAGCGCCAGACTCCCTCCGGATTCCGGAAACAGCGCAGTAAAATCTCCTGCTGCATCCGGTAAAGTCCCGGAATGCTGCAAAGCCACTCCCAATATTGTTCCATCCTCATCCTCCTGTCCTTTTCCCGTTCAAATCTGCCTGCTTCCCGGCAGGTCCACTGTATGCCAAACACGCCCGCTACATCAGGCTTTCTTCCGGACGGTATAATACTGCTTCTCCTAAATGCTTCATCTCGATCCGCTCGCTCCCGGCAAGATCTGCGATCGTCCGGGCCACTTTTATCATCCTGTGATAAGCTCTGGCGGTCAGGTGCCTGCTCTCATAGATCTGTTTCATCGTGCGCTCTGATTCATGGTCAAGTGCACAGTACCGGTCAAACGCAGCCGCCGTCAGGTCTGCATTAAACCGGAAGGACGTATCCCGATAGCGCTCTGTCTGGAGCTCATGTGCCTTCAAAACCCTTTGTCTGATGGAAGCGCTCGTTTCCTCTTCCCCGCCTTTTACCAGTTCTTCATATTCCATCCTGCGTACCTGTACATGCAGATCGATCCGGTCGAGCAGGGGGCGGCTGATCTTATGCAGATAATTTGTCACCTCGCGCTCACTGCACCGGCATCTGGTCCGATCCGGAAAGTAGCCGCATCTGCACGGATTTCTCGATGCGACCAGCATAAAATCCGCCGGAAATACAAACTGTCCGCTGCTGCGGGAGATCCGCACCACTCCCTCTTCCATCGGCTGGCGCAGTATTTCCAGCGTCTCCTTTTGAAATTCCGGGATCTCATCGAGATACAGAATCCCCCGATGCGCCAGACTGATCTCCCCGGGACGCGGGACCGTCCCTCCGCCTGCCAGTGCGATCGCCGACGATGTGTGATGCGGCATCCGAAACGGCCGCTGTGTCAGGATCCCCTCTTTGGGGAGTACACCGGCCACGCTGTGAATCTGTGAAACTTCAAGTGCTTCTTCCTCTCCCATCGGGGGAAGGATACCGGGAATCCGTCTCGCGATCATCGTTTTTCCCGCCCCCGGCGGACCGCTGAGAAGCAGATTGTGCATCCCGGCCGCAGCGATCTCTGCGGCACGCTTTGCCAGATGCTGGCCTTTGATCTCTGCAAAATCGGGACCGGCATCCCGGTCCTGCCGGCAGAACAGTCCGGAGAGATCCCGCCGCCTTTGTACGAGCCTTTTCTGTGAGGTAAGATGGGCAATCACCTCTCTTAAATGACTGGCGCCGAACACAGAAATCCCCTGTATCACCGCAGCTTCCTCTGCGTTTTCTTCCGGTACGATACACACCGTGCATCCGGCCAAGCGTGCCTGGCGGACCATTCCAAGGACACCCCATATCCGGTGGATACTGCCGTCAAGGCTCAGCTCTCCTGCCAGAAAAAGTCCGTCCAGGATATCCTTCGGCACATATCCGTAAGCTGACATGACGGCTGCGGCAATCGGAAGATCGAATCCCGTTCCGGCCTTGCGGATATCTGCCGGGGCCAGATTTACAGTGATGCGCTTTGGCAGCAGCCGGTAGCCGGAATTTTTGATCGCAGTCCGAACCCGCTCCTGCGCCTCCCTCACCTCGGCAGAAAGATACCCGACCATCGAAAACTGCGGAAGCCCGTCTGAGACATCTGCTTCCACCGATATGATCCTGCTCTCAATCCCATACAGGGACGCGGACATTACCCTGCTGAACATACTTCTTCCTCTCGTCTCCGTCCTGCCGCAGAAAATTCCCTTCTATCTATCGCGCTATTTTTATATATTAAGTTGCGTTATTATATCATATGTATTATTCATGTGCAAGCATTATCTATGACGGAATATTTTTTTCTTTTCCCGGGATACTAAAGATGCAGCCAAATATGTCGAAATGAGGTGATAAGATGAGTTATTTTGAAAACAGAAAAAAACAGGAGCCGGAAAAAACTGACTACCACGAGTTTTCCGGTTCCTGTTTTTCAAAAAGCACTT
>DVHT01000178.1 GCA_018711885.1 Candidatus Choladousia intestinipullorum
TTACTGTCCTCCCTGCTGTCTCTCTTTTTTGCCTCCCGGAAGAAACAGGCTTAAAAGCAGAGATACCACGAACACGCCTGCAACCGCGTTTCCATTAAAGATATCTCCCACTGCCTTCGGGAAAGCCGCGAAGAAGTTTCCGGAAGTCTGCGTCAGTCCCACGCCGATGCAGAACGCCAGAGAGACAATAATCATCGTGCGGTCATTGAACTCGCATTCTTTCAGCATCTTGATTCCCTCATACATGATCGAGCCGAACATCATGACGGTACAGCCTCCCAGCACTGCCTGCGGAAGTGACTGGAAAAACGCTCCGAGCGGCGGGAACAGCGATGCCAGTATCAGGATCAGAGCTCCTATAAAAATTGTAAAGCGGTTGATGACTTTTGTCATAGTCACCAGACCCACATTCTGACTGAACGAAGTCAGCGGCGGACAGCCGAAGCAGCCCGAGATCGCGCTGGAAAATCCGTCAACAGCAAGGGAACCCTGCAGTTCCTCCATTTTGATGTCTCTGCCCAGAGCTCCTGTGCAGACTGCCGTTGTGGCGCCCGTGGTCTCAGCCGCTGACACCAGAAATACAATTGCAATGGTAAAGAACGCGCCGATGTCAAAGACCGGCAAATGCCCTGTGAAGAACACAAGCCTTGGCAGGCTGAAAAATCCCACCTCGCTGATTGTTTTGGAAATACCGGAAAAATCTACCAGGGGAGCGATGCCTGCCACTGTAAAGATCACGGACAGCACATATCCGAATATCAGGCCCACGAGAATATTCAGGTTCTTATATACCCCCTTCAGCAGATACCTGGAGACGAGGCAGACCACCAGTGTGAACGCTCCTGTCAGAAGATGATACCAGGAACCGAAATCCTCCGCGCCGCTTCCGCCGCCCCAGGAATCCATTCCCACGGACAGCAGCGAAAGGCCGATCGCTATAACCACGCACGCGGAGACCACCGGCGTCAGAAAACGCTTCCAGTACCTCGCGCTCAAACCAACGAGTCCTTCAAAAATACCGCCCAGGATTACGGCTCCGACCATCCCTTCATATCCCAGGTCGGGATTGGTACAGATAATCAGAAGGCTTCCCAGAAAGGTAAAACTCACACCCATGACAATCGGCAGCTTCGAGCCGATCTTCCAGACCGGATAAAGCTGCATGCATGTCCCAAGACCTGCCGCAAACATCGCGTTCTGCAAAAGCCGCGTGATCTCCGCCGAAGTCAGAGGCTCCCCTGTGCTTCGGACAACCGCCGCGCCGCATACGATCAGCACCGGCGCGAGATTTGAGACGAACATCGCCAACACATGCTGCAGTCCGAATGGAATTGCTTTTTTCAGAGGGACCCTGCCGTCCAGCTTATAGACATTTTCTACACTGGATGAGGCTTTCTCTTCTTTTGTTGTGTTGGAATTCATATTCCCCCTCCTTTAGAGTAATTAATCTCTTCTATTGTAGTTCACCTTTTCAAGATAATCAATAGATAAAGTTGTGCAATAACACCAAAACACCGCAGGGCGTCTCTTTCCCTGCGGTATTTTGGTGTTATCTTTTAACCTTTATCTCACTTTATACTCTCTGCACGCAGCCACGTAAGCCTCGATATTTTCCCACGGAACCTCCGGCTCCAGTAGGTGTGTCGGCGCTACAAACAGGCCGCCGTGCTCCCTAGCAATATCCAGGTTTTTCCACACCTGTTCCTTTACGCCTTCCGGCGTTGCAAACGGCATGGTTGTCTGTGTTCCAATCGTGCCGTGGAAGGAAATCTTGCCGCCGTATTTTTCATAAATCTCCTGAAAATCCATACACTCGCTCTGGATCGGATTCAGCACATCGATCCCGCATTCAATCAAATCCGGAATAAAATCCGTAACCGTACCGCAGCTGTGGTAGAAAATGATAATTCCAGGATCGATCTCCCGGATTGCATCGACGACTTTCCTCAGGCGGGGCTTAATCCACTCCCGGTACATTGCCGGGCTCATCATCGGACCGTTCTGCATTCCGATATCGTCCCCCAGATAGATAATGTCGACCCCGGCGCGGGCATATGATCTCGCCCGTATGACCGCCTGCTCCGTTACCTTATCAAAGATCCAGGACGCGATTTCCGGTTCACAGGACATATCCACCATAAGGTTCTCCATTCCCCGGATATACCAGGCAGTCTCCCAGATCGTCATCTGCATGCTTCCCATCGCCGCGAGTCCGCGGCTGTGAATATCCTCCACCTGGCCCTTCTGGTGCGACGCGTCTCCCTTTGAAAAGTCCGGAAAGGGGTACGCCTGTATTTCTTCCAGTTCTTCCATGTCTTTCATGGGATTCCGCATATAGGTCATATGTTTGGCGGCCTCACTTCCGGGCTCATGGGCAACTCCCCAGATATCGATCGACGCGCCCTCTTTGAGTCCGCCCGGATAAAACTTTCTGTACACTTCCGGATCATAGGACAGCCGGATATCTTCCACGCCGCGCCACGGCATACCGAAATATTCCGCGTAACTCGTCTGTCCGCCTGTCTTCTCCTGAAAAGTTTTTACCAGATCCGGACACAGGCTGAACTCCACAGGCACTTCTTCATACGGTTCTCTTCTGAGCAGCGCCATCAAATTTTCTCTTTTTGTCATCTGTCTTCTCCTCGCTTATCTGAACATAATTATTTTGCCGTATCGTATTCCGTTGTCTCTTGACACATTCTCAGTATATCTTATAAAATCGAAAAAAAGAATGACGGAACTGGCATATACATGTCAAATTTGGTACAGGAGATTTTACTTATGAACATTCCACAGAACTACTTTAAAAACGACAGCGTCTACGGAAATCTTTCAGATAATCCGAGAAACGGAACCATCGGCTGCGGCTTTCTGTTTAAACCGGACGCCTCTTACAGCCAGTCTCTCTGCTTTGATCACTACGGGGCCTTCTATCTGCTGAGCGGACAGGGACTCTATCAGGATGAGACCGGAAAAAAGATCCCTCTGACTGCCGGAGACTATGTGCAGCGCCTTCCCGACCGCTCCCATTCGACGATCGTTCATCCCACCGGAAACTGGCTGGAATTCTTTATATGCTTCGGAGCGGAAACGTATCAGCATCTGACCGGTCTGAACCTTCTTTCCGCAGAACCCGTCATCCATCCGGGGCTGTCTCCCATCCTTTTTGAAAAATGCACCTATCTGCTGGAGAGTATGAAGAATTCCTCCAATGACAGACAGCCCTTTGTTTATCTGCAGCTTCAGGAATTCGCGATGGAGCTGTATCAGTATTCCCTGCACAGACAGATGAATCCGGGGCTGCAGCGCGCCATGCAGAAGGCTGAAGAACTGCTCTGCACGCCTCCGGATTTCCTGTCGCCGCACGAAGCGGCGGCTCTGCTGAATATGGGCTATGAAAATTTCCGAAAAAAATTTAAAATTTACTATCACGATTCCCCTGCCGCCTACCAGCTGAACGCAAGGATGAATTACTCGAAAACGCTGCTTCTCGATACCCGGAAAAGTCTGAATGAAATTGCCCTGATCTGCCGCTTTTCAGACGCGTTTGCCTATTCCAAGGCATTCAAAAAGCATTACGGCATCTCACCGTCTCTGTTTCGCCAGATGTATCTTCCGTAGCGAACGCATATCCGGCATGCGCCGGATATGCGCAATTCTCTTTCTGGCATTATGAAATATTGGCAGAAAATTCCTCCTCATTCTCATGCCTGGAAACATACTGAGAATAACCAATTTCACATTTCATAGCCTGATATTTCGAATAGATCAATTCAAAAATATTCGTCGTATTTTTTCTGATCTCTCCCAGGTCCTTTTTATCCAGCGGTATAATAAAAATCTCATCCCGCAAAGCAATCTTTTTTATCAGCCCCAGAGAGTCCGTCCATGCACTTCTTCCAGTCACTCCCTCCCAGGCTATTAGAATTCCCAATTTCATATGTGATACTTTAAGCAGCGAATAAAATTTTCCAACATAGGTCACATCGACCTTTCCGGAATAATTTTTACATTCACACAGAAATGATTCTCCAAAACACGGAAATGCGCTGACTGTCCCCGCCAGTCTCGCCTGCTGAGTCCAATTTATCTGTACATCAATCTCATTTGTACTGGTTCTGCAATTTCTCCTGCACTCAAAAAGTCTGGCATGTCCCGTCCAGAAAAGCATTGCCGTCAAATCCTCCAGAAGCCCGCCTTTTTCCTCTTTTGCTATCTCTTGGCTGCAAAGCTTTTCATATATTGCATCAAACCTCTGCGCATTCTCATCAGACATATTCAGCAAAGAAGATTTGCATTCCCCCATTAACTGAATCAGTTCAAAGGCATTCAGTCCTTCTTCATTCAAAAACTTATCTAACTTTTGCAAAGTCTTATTATTCGTCATTTATAATACCCTGTATATTACAACTGCATGTTTCAAAGGATGCATAACCTCTTCTCCACAGTTCAGACAACTTACTTCCTCCGGAATATCTTCTATATGTTTAAACCGCTGCCCTGTAAAGCGGCAGCACACAGGACAATAAATTTC
>DVHT01000179.1 GCA_018711885.1 Candidatus Choladousia intestinipullorum
GCTGCTTCCGATGGTGCGGAATACACATACGGGGATCATGGGTGTGGACCCGGTGATCCTGGAAGCGGCAAAAGGCATGGGAAGCACCAGAATGCAGATCCTTCTGAAGATTAAGCTTCCGCTGGCGCTGCAGGTTGTGATGTCCGGTATCCGGAGCATGGTGACGATGACGATCGCGCTTGCCGGTATCGCTTCTTTTATCGGGGCCGGAGGCCTCGGCGTGGCGATCTATCGGGGAATTACTACGAATAATGCGGCTATGACGATGACGGGAAGCCTTTTGATCGCGCTTCTGGCTCTGGCTGCGGACTTCCTGCTTGGCTTTATCGAGCGCCGGATGGAAAAACGGAGCAAAAAGGCGAAGCGGGCAAACCGGCTGATGGCGGCGGCCGCTTTAGCTGTCTGCCTGGGCGCGGCAGGAATCGCCCTGATTGGTCCGTGCCAGAAAGAAGTCCTGCACATTGCCACAAAGCCTATGACAGAGCAGTATGTGATCGGAGAGATGCTGGATATTCTGATCGAGCAGGATACGGATCTGGAAGTAGAGCTGACGCAGGGAGTCGGAGGCGGCACATCCAATATCCAGCCGGGGATGGAAAGCGGAGAATTCGATCTTTATCCGGAGTATACCGGAACTGCATGGAACATGGTCCTGAAAGAAGAAGGACTGTACACCGAAGACCTGTTTGAAGAGATGCAGAAAGAGTACAAGGAAAAATATTCGATGGAATGGATCGGAATGTACGGGTTCAACAATACGTATGGGCTGGTCGTGCGGCGTGAGATCGCGGAGGAGTACGGCCTTAAGACGTATTCCGATCTGGCGGCCGTCTCTTCCCGGCTTGTCTTTGGCGCAGAATATGATTTCTTTGAACGGGAAGACGGATTCGATGCACTCTGTGATACGTACGGACTGCAGTTTAAGGAAACGATGGACCTTGATATCGGCCTGAAATGCCAGGCTCTCGACCAGGGACAGATTGACGTGATGGTCGTATTTACGACAGACGGCCAGCTCTCGACTTCAGATGTTGTCGTGCTGGAGGATGACAAACAGTTCTATCCGTCGTATCTGTGCGGCAATGTCATCCGCAGCGAAGTTCTGGAAGAACATTCGGAGCTCGCAGGAGTGTTTGAAAAACTTACGGGACTGATTTCTGACAGCGAGATGGCAAAGATGAATGACGAGGTAGAGACAAAAGGCAGGGAACCGCGGGATGTCGCAGAAGAGTTCCTGCAGGACAACGGTCTTTTGCAGTAAGGAGGCGGAAGGATGCAGACGATCATTGAATTTCAGCATGTACAAAAAAGATACGGTGACAAAGTGGCTCTCGATGATTTTAATCTGTTGATTGAAAAAGGGGAATTTGTCACGATTGTCGGCTCATCCGGGTGCGGGAAAACCACGGCGCTGAAGCTGGTCAACAGCCTGCTTGTCCCGGATGCGGGAAAGATCCTGATAAAGGGAGAGGATATCCGGGAGAAAGACCAGACGCAGCTGCGGAGGAAGATCGGATATGCCATCCAGGGAAGCGTGCTGTTTCCGCACATGACAGTGGAACAGAATATCTCCTACGTACCCAATCTGCTGAACAGAAAGAACAGGCAGAAAACGAGAGAAGCCGTGGATAAGTGGATGAAGATCGTGGGACTGGAAGCGGAGATGAAGGAACGCTATCCGGCGCAGCTTTCGGGCGGACAGCAGCAGAGAGTAGGGATCGCACGCGCTTTGGCCGCCTCTCCGGAAATCCTGCTGATGGATGAGCCTTTTGGTGCGGTGGATGAAATTACCCGGGCCCAGCTCCAGACAGAGCTGCAGCGCATTTACCGGCAGACAGGGATTACGGTGCTGTTCGTCACGCATGATATTTCGGAAGCGCTGAAACTGGGAACAAAGGTGCTGGTCATGGACCGGGGTGAAATTCAGCAGTATGCGCCGCCGCAGGAGATATTAAGCCATCCGGCTACAGAGTTTGTACGGAAGCTGTCGGAGCAGCAGAGGCGCATCTGCCGCCTCCCGGAAGAACGGCTGAGGGACTGCGAGTACAGCACGGCTGCCTGTGCGCACGCTTCATTGGAAGGAGGAAACCGAGATGACACACAGTGAAAAACGTATTTTTCTGATCCGGACTCTGCTGGCGGAACAGCCGCAGTACAGAGAAATAGAGATACCGGAGGATGAGGGCGGACAGAAGCGGCTGCTGCGGAGCCTGATGAATGTCCGTCCGCCCCGGCCCGCTGACGATCACTTTCTGCAGATACAGGATGAGTATCTGCAGGAGGAAGTAAAAGAAAAAGGCGTTACTGACAGTGCGGACCTGCCCGCTTCGCGGCTGGATAGCCGTCTCGTACTCTGGCGCGGCGATATCACCACACTGAAAATAGACGCGATCGTAAACGCCGCGAACAGCGCTTTGCTCGGATGCTTTGTACCGTGCCATTCCTGCGTAGATAATATCATCCACAGCGTAAGCGGTATCCAGCTGCGGCTCGCCTGCGACCGGATCATGAAAGAGCAGGGGCATGAAGAGCCGACTGGGACAGCCAAGATCACGCCGGGATATAATCTGCCTGCGCGCTTTGTACTCCATACCGTCGGACCGATCGTATCAGGCAGGCTTACGGATACGCACTGCAGGCAGCTTTCGGACTGCTACCGCTCGTGTCTGGAGCTTGCCGCCGGCAGCGGACTGAAAAGCATTGCGTTCTGCTGCATTTCTACAGGAGAATTCCATTTTCCGCAGGAAAAAGCAGCCAGGATCGCGGTGCGGACGGTTACTGATTTCCTACAGACAGACACAAGGATAGAAAAGGTGGTATTTAATGTTTATAAACAGGAAGACTACGACATTTACCGGCAAATACTCGGATAATATCCGGCGCCTGCAGGAAGTGCTCCGGGAAACGGACGCAGTCCTGATCGGCGCAGGTTCGGGCGTTTCGACATCGGCCGGATTTACGTATTCCGGGAAACGGTTTGCGGATTATTTCCAGGACTTTTGGGAAAAATACGGCTTTAGCGATATGTATTCGGGCGGGTTTTATCCGTATGAGACACTGGAAGAATACTGGGCGTACTGGAGCAGATATATATTCATCAACCGGTATACGGATGCGCCGAAACCGGTCTATGAAGATTTATACGAGCTGGTGAAAGACAGAGATTATTTTGTCCTGACGACGAATGTAGACCACTGTTTTCAGAAAGCGGGATTTGACCGGCGCCGCCTGTTTTATACCCAGGGTGATTACGGGCTGTTTCAATGCAGCGGGCCCTGTTGCCAGAAGACGTATGATAATGAGTCCGTGGTCCGCAGGATGGTGGAAGCGCAGGGCTACGTAATCTCTGAATCTGGTACACTGAGCCTGCCGGAGGGAACCGTGCCGGAAATGGCGGTTCCGTCGGAGCTTGTACCTTACTGTCCCAAATGCGGCAGGCCTATGAGCATGAATCTCCGGTCCGACGATTCTTTTGTGGAAGATGAAGGCTGGCACCGGGCGGCCGGGAGGTATTCTGATTTTCTGCGCAGGCATCGGAATGGGAAGGTGCTGCTTCTGGAGGCGGGCGTGGGATTCAATACCCCAACGATAGTCAAGTATAGTTTCTGGAGGATGGCATATGAGTGGGAAAAGGCGGTGTATGCCTGCTTAAATTACGAAGAAGCTTTTGCACCTGATGAAATCAAAAAGAAGTCCATTTGTATCAATGGGGATATTGGGGCGATTCTTAATCAACTGCAACTCCAACCCGCATAAATATCATCGGCGTAATGCTGGATGAACTCTACACGGCAGCACGTTTTACCCGTAACCCGGGGAAGCGCG
>DVHT01000180.1 GCA_018711885.1 Candidatus Choladousia intestinipullorum
TATGATTGTGATGAGCGTTTCAATGGGATCGTTTATCGGGTTGCCGCCATCATTGATTGAAACTTATGGAAGTGATGTAAAAAAGGTTTATAAAGCAAATGGAGTACCTTTATATTTAGGTCTTGTTACAATGCTCCTTTCTGCATTTGTGCATTTGATGATCAGTTGTATCATTATATTACTGCTTGCCCCGATACTGTTTGAGGCAGCTTTGCCAGCACAGCTTCCGTTTTTCTTTCTTGCGCTTGCCATATACATCATGGTGTCGCTGAGTATTGGAAGTATATTAGGATTGGTTGTAAAAAATCAGGCAAAGCTGACGATGATAGCGCAGCTTGTGTTTTTACCCTCTATCCTGCTTTCTGGGATTATGTTCCCTATCGAACTGCTGCCCGATTTTCTTGAGACCACAGGGCGTATTTTCCCCGCTCTCTGGGGATACCGATTGATGTCAGAGAATGGCTTTTGCCTTGAAAATCTATGGTATTTCATGCTTGTATTTTGTGCAGCTGCAATTCTATGTGCAATACTTTTGAATAAGCAAAAATCTAAATAGGTTTCCGTTATCTGCAATCCCTGACAGAAAGAGAGTGTCACAAAAATGCAGCTATGCTTCCGGACATCATGTCCGGAAAGTAGCCGCAAAGCATTTTTGCGACACCCCTCAAAAACAGTCTACTCCAACTCCTGCCAAAGAGCTCTTTTTATATTTCGCCGTCCAGCACATGCCAGTTTTTGCGCAGATAATCAACGAGCGATACGACCGTAAGGATCAGCGCGATCCACGTCATGATCTCCGCCAGTGTATCAAAAATACCGCCAAGATCGAGAATCAGCAGGATCACCATGATCATCTGAAAAACCGTCTTGAATTTGCCCCAGTAGCTCGCGGCGATCACCGTTCCTTTATCCGACGCCACAAGCCGGAATCCGCTGATGATAAATTCACGGCCAATGATAATAATAACGATCCACGCAGCAAGCGCTTCCTGCTCCACGAGACAGATCATCGCAGAACACACGAGAAGCTTATCCGCGATCGGGTCCATAAATTTCCCGAAATCCGTCACAAGATGATTCTTTCTCGCCAGATATCCGTCCAGCCAGTCCGTCGCACTGGCAATAATAAATACGGCCGCGGCCGCATATCTGCCGGCATCTCCCAGATCCTCCCACAGCATCAGGATCACAAATACGGGCACCATACATACTCTTAATACAGTCAGTTTATTCGGTAAATTCATCTGCAATCTCTCCTATCAAATCGTATTCCGCAGCGCCGGTGATACGGGCACGCACAAAATCTCCGGACATCAGGACCTCACCCGTATGGAGGAACAGCAGCCCGTCCACATTCGGAGCATCACCGTACGTTCTCGCAACATACACGTTTTCATCCGCCACTTTGCCTTCTATCATGGCGGTCACAGTCCGTCCGGTCATGTCCTGTGCCCGGTCGAAGGCGATCTCCTGCTGTAATTCCATCAGTTCTTCCTGACGGTCCAGTTTTACCTCTTCATCGATCTGATCCGGCATTGATGCCGCCGGAGTATCTTCTTCCTGAGAATACGTGAATACGCCGAGACGGTCAAATTCCATCTCGTCAATAAATTCCATCAGTTCTTCGTGCTGCTCTTGCGTCTCACCCGGGAATCCGGTGATCAGCGTCGTGCGCAGCACGATATCCGGGATTTCTTCACGAAGCTTCCCAATGATCTTTGTCAAATCTGCGCGCGTCGTCCGTCTTCCCATTCGCCTTAACACCTCATCCGATGCATGCTGAATCGGCAGGTCAAGGTAATGACAGATCTTCGGCTCTCTCTTCATCGTCTCGATCAGCTCATCGTAAATCTCTTCCGGATAACAGTAAAGGATACGGATCCACTGGATTCCTCTGATCCGGCAGAGTGCCGTAAGCAGCCGGTGCAGCGATTTTTCCCCGTACAGATCCACGCCATAAACGGTCGTCTCCTGCGCTACAAGGATCAGTTCCTTCACACCCTGAGCCGCAAGCTCCTCTGCCTGAGCTACCAGCCGTTCCATCGGCACGCTCCGGTATCTTCCGCGCAGCTTCGGGATAATGCAGTACGCACAGCACTTATTGCAGCCCTCGGCAATCTTCAGATATGCAAAATGGCCGCCTGTTGTCACAATCCGCCCCGCCTTTGTCTCCGGCAGATAAGTAAGCGGCTGTTCTTCCACGCGCCTGCTGCCTCCAAGCGCCGCCTCCACAACATCCACGATCTTGTCATATGCCGTAGTGCCCAGCACCATGTCGACCTCTTCGACCTCATCCAGAATCTCCTGCTTGTATCTCTGCGCCATACAGCCCGTCACGATCAGAGCCTTGCAGCGTCCCGTTTTTTTCTGTTCCGCCATCTCTAAAATGGTCTGGACACTTTCCTCTTTCGCGTCATTGATAAAACAGCATGTGTTGATGACGATCACATCTGCTTCCGTTTCATCATCTGTAAACGTATATCCCCTGCTGTTCAGCAGTCCCAGCATTTCCTCGGAATCCACGAGATTTTTATCGCATCCGAGCGAAATAAACAGTATTTTCATGCATTACTCCTGTCTCTTTTCCGTATCAGTATCCACACTCACAGTCACATCTGCAGCGGGCGGACTTTTCTTCTTTTGATTCTGATGTTCCAGCAGCGCACTCAGATCGTCCTGCGGGTACTCCTTCTGGATCTTTACGAGACTCTTTACACGCATCTGGATAAAAATCAGCGTCACCAGATTCGTCATGCCGTCCAGGATCAGGCAGATGCCGATATACAGGATCATATGGCGCTCTTTTTCAAATGGGTTGCACAGCAGTATGATGCCAAGTGCAATGATCACAAGCGCACAGATCAGTACGGCGTACCATCTGGTAAATCTTAACCGGCGCATATTGACCGCACTCTGGATCTTTACGATCGCGCCGAGCAGAAGGATGATTCCCATGGCGAACGGAAGGACCGTCGCCAGAAAGGTCGGATTCAGCAGAATAAAAACGCCGAATGCCAGACATACGATCCCGATCACCAGATCCATCTGCAAAAACCCCGCAAGGTTCTCTTTCGTAAAATAAATGATCCCGTATGTGATTCCCAGCACGATCATGACAAAGCCAAGACCGTAACAGATCATCCGCAGCGAAGTGCTGGGCCATGCGAGCAGCACAATGCCGAGTACGACGTAAAGCGCAGAGATCAGAATATAACTTTTGCTGAACTGTTTTACCTCCTTCACCGGTAACCCACCTCACTTCTCCTATACAACACAGATTATTCGGTTTCTTCCTGGATGGTCTCGTCTTCCTCCGGCAGGATCTTGATCTTGCCCTCGTTCAGCTCTGCCACTGCCTTTGAGAGCGGCTTTGACACGACCGGGATATCCAGATCATCTCTGGACTGACGCGCGATGATCTGACGCGCGCGTTTTGCTGTCGCCAGCACGATCGAATAACGGCTGCTGACAACCGGCTCATCGCCTTCTTCCACTCCGCTGTTGACTACCTGCATTAAATCTGAATAAGATGGATGTAACATAAAAATCATTCTCCTTTCGCCAATTCCTTGATTTCTTTCCGGATCTGTCTGACAAAATCCAGATTCCGGCTCATTTTATAATGCTGACTCTCAATCAGACTGTGAAGTTTTTCCACACTCTGTTCCAGGTCATCATTGATGATCATGTAATCATATTTCTCGACATCCTGGGATTCTTCCACTGCTCTTTCCAGACGCGCGCGGATCACATCCTCCGTCTCGGTTCCTCTCGTCTGCAGACGGGAAAGAAGCGTCTGCGCATCGGGCGGCATCACAAACAGAAGCAGCGCCTCCGGATATTTCTGTCTGACTTTCAAAGCGCCCTGAAGTTCAATCTCAAGGATCACATCACGCCCCTGCTCCATCTGGTCTTCCACATAGTCGCACGGCGTGCCGTAGTAATTGCCGCAGTAGCAGGCATATTCGATCAGCCGCTCTTCTTTGATCAGCTGTTCAAATTCCTCTTTCGTTTTAAAAAAATATTCCCGACCGTCTTCCTCGCCCTTGCGGGGCGGACGCGTCGTAGCCGAGATCGAGAGCGCGTAATGGCCATACCTCTCTGTCAGGCATTTCATCAATGTTCCTTTTCCCACTCCCGAAAAACCGGAAACCACTATCAGGATTCCTTTCCTGTTCATGCATCTTCTCCCTTCATTTCCTGTTCGCTCATACTGCCTGCCGCAAGCCGTCTGGCAATCGTATCAGGCTGCATGGCAGAAAGCACGATCTGCTCCGTATCCATTACGAGAACCGATTTTGTTCTTCTTCCCTGCGTCGCGTCGATCACATGATGCTGCTCTTTTGCATTCTGGACCATACGTTTGATGGGCGCCGCATCCGGGTTGACAACCGCAGTAACTTTCTGCGCATTCACATAATTTCCAAATCCAATACTCACTAAAGCTGCCATATCTCCTCCAGCCTGCCGGTCCGTACCGCCTGTCTCTATTCCAGATTCTGTATCTGTTCCCGCACTTTTTCGATGTCTGTCTTCAGCTCGATCGCGATATTGGAAGTCTCCAGATCGTTTGCCTTTGACAGGATCGTATTAGCCTCACGGTTCATCTCCTGTGCGATAAAATCAAGTTTCCGTCCGATCGCGCCTCCCGCCATGAGCGATTCTTTCATGGTCGAAATATGGCTGTGCAGCCGCACCGTTTCCTCATCCGTACAGATCTTATCCGCAAACAGAATAACTTCTGAGGCAAGCCTGTTTTCATCAATCTGTGAATCAGCCAGAAGCTCTTTTACCTTGTCCTCCAGTTTTTTGCGGTATTCTGCAATGATCTGCGGATAGCGCTTTTCTATGAAGATTACATTTTCTTCCATTCCCGCCAATTTGTCAAGAATATCCGCTTTGAGCGTTTCGCCTTCTTTCTGCCGCGTCTCTGCGAACTGTCGGCACGCGCCTTTCACTGCTTCTTCCAGCACTGCCCAGATAACTTCTTCATCTACTTCCTGCTCTTCCATCGTAAAAACTTCCGGGCAGCGTCCGAGCACGGAAGCGCGGATATCGTCCTCAATCCCAAAATGCTCTGACATCTGGCGGAAATACTTCAGATACTCCGCCGCTACGCCCTCATTGTATTTCAGCGCAATATTCTCTTCCGAATAATCTTCATACGTAATAAACACATCGACTTTTCCGCGCTGTATATAGGATTTCAGAACGCTGCGGATCGTCGGCTCGAAAAAGCTGAACTTTTTCGGCATTTTAATGTTTACGTCAAAATAGCGGTGATTCACCGCTTTCATTTCGACTGTAAATTTCTTGTTGCCCTGGACGTTTTCACTCCGTCCAAAACCTGTCATACTACTTATCATTTTTTATCCTCTCCTGCCGCAAGGCACAATCATCCATATTGAAATATTATATACGATTGCCCAAATGCAGTCAATGACAATTGTTTTTTCTTTTTTAATCTGATATGATAGGAACATTACATTGATCTGGAGGTCATTACCATGGCATTAGACGGAATTGTCATTTCAAATATCACAGCGGAGCTGAATGAACGGCTTGCAGGATCCAGGATCAGTAAGATTGCTCAGCCTGAGTCCGACGAACTGCTGCTTTCGTTCAAAGGAACCAGCGGCCAGAACCGGCTCCTGCTTTCCGCGGGGGCCAGTCTTCCGCTCATATACCTTACCTCAGCAAACAAGCCCTCCCCGCTGACTGCGCCGAATTTCTGCATGCTCCTGAGAAAGCACATCGGCAACGGCAAGCTTCTGCGCGTCTACCAGCCAGGACTGGAACGGATCATCCATTTCGAGATCGAGCATTTCAATGAAATGGGGGATGTCTGCCGTAAAGACCTGGTTCTGGAGCTGATGGGGAAGCACAGTAATCTAATCTTCTGCGACGATAAGGGCATGATCATCGACAGCATCAAACACGTTTCCGCTCAGACCAGTTCTGTGCGCGAGGTGCTTCCGGGACGGCCTTATTTCATCACTGCCACACAGGATAAGGGCAATCCTCTTGAAACGACAGAAGAGGAATTCTGCAGCCGGGTCTTTTCAAAACCAATGCCGCTCGCAAAGGCCATTTATACTTCCTATACCGGCATCAGCCCCGTTGTGGCGGAAGAAATCTGCTTCCGGTCCTCTCTGGAATCCTCACAGAGCGCAAATTCTATCGAAGGGCTGGCGCAGGTCCATCTCTTTCACCAGTTTGAATTGCTGATGGAAGAAGTAAAAGCAAAACGGTTCTCTCCCACGATCATCTACGATAAAAGCGGTACGCCCGTCGAATTCTCATCGGTTCCTCTGACCCTTTATCACGATCTGGACGCTGTCCCCTTCCCTTCCGCGTCGGAAATGCTGGAACAGTACTATGCAATGAAAAATACGGTCACCCGTGTCCGTCAGAAGACTTCTGACCTGCGCAGGATTGCCACAACGGCGCTTGACCGCGCCCGGAAAAAATACGAGCTGCAGAGGCGTCAGCTTAAAGACACGGAAAAGCGGGACAAGTACAGGATTTACGGAGAACTGATCAATACATACGGATACGGCGTAGAACCGGGCAGTGATAAATTTGAAACACTCAATTATTATACCAATGAAATGATCACCATCCCGCTCGATCCCACCATAACGCCGCTTGAGAATGCCCAAAAATATTTTGACAAATACAACAAATTAAAGAGAACATTCGAAGCGCTTTCTGAGCATATCAAAGAGACTGAGGCCGAAATCGAACAGCTGGAGTCGATCTGCACCTTCATGGATATGGCGTTGTCCGAGGACGACCTGGTGCAGGTCAAAGAAGAGCTGATCGAGGCAGGTTATATCCGGCGCAAAAATACCGGCAAAAAAGTAAAGATCAACTCACGTCCGTTCCACTATCTTTCTTCCGACGGCTACGATATATACGTCGGAAAAAATAATTATCAGAACGATGAGCTGACCTTCAAGATCGCATCTGGAAACGACTGGTGGTTTCATGCAAAAGGCGCGCCCGGATCCCACGTAATTGTCAAGACACGGGGGGAGGAACTGCCCGACCGCACCTTTGAAGAGGCGGCGCGGCTGGCTGCGTACTATTCAAAAAACAGAGGCGCTGATAAGGTAGAGATTGATTATATTGAAAAAAAACACATCAAAAAACCAAACGGAGCAAAACCCGGA
>DVHT01000181.1 GCA_018711885.1 Candidatus Choladousia intestinipullorum
AGGTAAAAGATCCTGAGAAACTGATCCGTATCGCAAAAGAGTGGGGCGTTGAGACAGAAGGAAAAGATATTTACGATCTGGCTCATGAAATGGCTTATCTCGGAATGAGCGAATATGGTAAGGTATTCGGATTCCAGAACTTCATAAAGAGAGCGCCGAAGCATACACAGGAACTCTGGGAGAAAGAAGAGATCGCACCGCGCGCAATCGACCGCGAAGTGTCCTGTTCCTTACATATGACCCATATGGGATGTTCTTCTGAGCCGAAGGCTCTGATCCGCCAGTCTCTGCGTGCAGGACTTTGCGACGGATGGGGCGGTTCCATGGCAGGTACAGAGTTCTCTGACGTACTGTTCGGAACACCGAAGCCGATCGACACAGAAGCAAACCTCGGCGTTATGAACGCAGAAAACGTAAACATCGTTGTTCACGGGCACGATCCGTCTCTGTCAGAGATGATCTGTGAGTATGCAGATGATCCGGAGATGATCGCGTACGCAAAAGAGATGGGTGCAAAGGGAATCACTGTATCCGGAGTATGTTGCACTTCCAACGAAGTAGCAATGCGCCGCGGTATTCCGATGGCAGGTAACTTCCTGCAGCAGGAGAATGTAGTTCTGACAGGTGCATGTGAAGCGATCGTTGTAGACGTTCAGTGTATCTTCCCGGCACTTGGACCTCTGAGCAAATGCTTCCATACAAAATTCATCACAACTTCTCCGATCGCACAGATGCCGGATTCTGATTTCATCAGATTCTCTCCGGAAAACGCAGGCGAGAATGCGAAAGCAATCGTAAAACTTGCGATTGAGAACTTCAAGAACAGAAAACCGGAGCTTGTTCATATTCCGGATATGAAAGCAAAGGCTACTGTAGGCTACTCTGTAGAAGCGATCATTAAGACACTTGACGGTGTTACAAACTCTCAGGTAGACGAGCTTGGAACGACAAAACCGCTGATCGAATGTATCACATCCGGCGTTATCCGCGGTGCTGTAGCTATGGTTGGCTGCAACAACCCGAAGATCAGACCGGATACAGCTCATATCGAGCTGATGAAGAAATGTATCGCAAACGATATCATCATCGTTGCATCCGGTTGTTCCGCACAGGCTGCTGCAAAGGCAGGTCTGATGGACAAGGCTGCGAAGGATCTCTGCGGTGCAGGTCTTAAGAGAGTATGTGAGCTGGCAGACATTCCGCCGGTACTTCACATGGGTTCCTGCGTAGATATCAGCCGTATGATGATCCTTGTATCAGAACTGGCTAAGGATTCCGGTCTGAACATTTCACAGCTTCCGGTAGTCGGATGCGCACCGGAGTGGATGTCTGAGAAAGCAGTATCGATCGGTAACTACGTAGTGGCTACTGGTATTGATACGTTCCTCGGCGTTGATCCGTATGTAAGCGGTTCTTCTGAAGTCGCAACACTGCTGACAGGAGGAATCAGAGACTGGGTAGAAGCAGCATACACAGTAGAGACAGATATCGAGAAGCTTGTTGACAAGATGATCGAGAGGATCGAAGAGAAGAGAGCGGCAATCGGAATTTAAGATTGTCTGCCAGAATGCAGACTGCTGATATCGACAGAATTTAAATTATGAGGTGACGAAACTATGAAGATTGCCATTACCGGCAAAGGCGGTGTAGGAAAGACGACATTTGCGGCGACTCTCGCACGGATGTACGCAGCGGAGGGCAGGGCAGTCCTGGCTGCCGATGCGGATCCGGATGCAAATCTCGGGCTGGCGCTTGGCTTTTCAGAAGAAGAGCTCGATGAGATCGTGCCGATCTCGAAGATGCGGAAGCTCGTAGAAGAGAGGACCGGTGCAGATGAGTTCAACAAAATCTTCAAGATGAACCCGAAGGTGGATGATATACCAGATAAGTATGCAAAGATGTGCAACGGGGTCCGTCTTCTGGTGCTGGGTACGGTCGAGACGGGCGGAAGCGGCTGTGTCTGCCCGGAACATGTCATGCTGAAGCGGATCATCAACCACCTGATGCTGAGAAGCTCAGACGTGGTGGTCCTTGATATGGAGGCAGGGCTTGAGCACCTCGGCCGCGGGACGACGAGCGGAATGGATGAGTTCATCGTCGTGATCGAGCCGGGTGCAAGAAGCATACAGACCTATAAGAACGTCAGAAGGCTGGCAAATGACCTTGGTGTAAAGCAGGTCCGCGTAGTGGCGAACAAGGTGCGGAGTGCAGACGATGAAGAGTTTATCCGTTCCAGGATCCCGGCGGAAGATCTGCTCGGATTTATCCATTATAATTCTGAGGTGATCGATGCAGACCGGCAGGGCCAGTCACCTTATGATTTCAGCCAGACGCTGATCGATGAAATACGCAGTATAAAAGAAAGAATAGATCAATCGAATAATTGAGTGGAGGTAGAACAGTGACTTTATTTGATATTGCTTTTAGCGGAAATGATACGGTATACGGACTGACCGAGGGAGCGATCGATGCAGCCATTGCACAGTATGGCGCAGACAAGCCCGTTGCTTTCCCGGATACCGCATACAGCCTGCCGTGCTACTACGGCGTGACCGGGACCAAGGTTGGCAGTCTCGGGGAACTGAAAGAAGCGCTCGGGGTGGTAAAGACCCTGATGACAAGAGAGAAGAGACTGCATGACGTATTCATGTCAGGCGTGGCTACCGCTCTCTGCGCAGAGTTTATTGAGGTATTGAAATATATTGACGGAGCGGTACCGTATGAGGCTCCGTGCTACGGACATCTCGGCGACGCTGTGATCCGTGAGCTGGGCGTACCGCTCGTAACAGGAGATATCCCGGGCGTTGCAGTCATCCTCGGCGCAGCACCGACAGCAGAAGAAGGCGTAGCGCTTGTAAAGAGCTATCAGGCACAGGGCATCCTGGTGACACTCGTCGGCGGCATCATCGATCAGTGTGAGGAAATGGGATATAAGACAGGCGCAAACGTACGTGTGATCCCGCTGGGCAAGGATGTGACATCGGTGATCCATGTCGTATCCGTAGCAGTAAGGGCAGCGCTGATCTTCGGAAACATCAAGGGCGGCGACGCAGCAGGCCTGATGGAATACACCTTCAAGCGTGTGCCGGCATTCGTAAACGCATTCGCACCGCTCGATCCGGTGATCGTGGCATGCGGAGCAGGAGCGATCGCACTGGGCTTCCCGGTCATCACAAATGAGACATCCTTCCCGAACATCAGCGTTCCGAAGAGCCTGATCGTGCAGCCGGATGTGAGCAAGTTCAATGCGACGTCTCTGGAAGCACGCGACATCAAGATCAAGATCACAAATATCGATATCCCGGTTGCATTCGCATCCGCTTTTGAAGGCGAGATCATCCGCCGCGGAGACATGCAGGTGGAATTCGACGGTTCAAGAGTAGACTGCTTCGAGCTCGTTACGACGAAAGAGGCGACAGAAGTGGAAGACCATAAGATCGAACTGATCGGTCCGGACCTTGACGAGTTTGAAGTAGGCTCCAAGCACTCGATCGGATATATCGTAGAGGTGGCAGGAAAGAGCATGCAGTCCGACTTTGAGCCGGTATTTGAGCGTAAGTTCCATTCTTACCTGAACTGCATCGAAGGTGTGATGCATACGGGACAGAGAGACATGATCCGTATCCGTGTGAGCAAGGATACGTTCAACGCAGGCTTCCGTGCAAAACACATCGGAGAAGTACTGTACGCGAAGGTAAAGAGCGAGTTTGCAGCAGTTGTGGACAAATGCCAGGTCAAGATCATCACAGACGCAGAGATGTGTACAAAACTGCGCCATGAACTGGCAGTCCCAGCATTCGATAAACGTGACGAGCGTCTGAACACGCTGACAGACGAAGGCGTAGACGTATACTACAGCTGTATCATGTGCCAGGCATTCTCCCCGAGCCACGTATGCGTGGTAACACCGGAGAGACTGGGACTGTGCGGAGCCGTATCATGGCTGGATGCAAAGGCGACCAATGAGCTGGATCCGCAGGGACCGTGCCAGGTGATCACAAAAGAGAGAGTAATCGACGAGCGGATCGGAGAATACGAAGATGTCAATGAGGCAGTGCGCAAGTTCTCCCAGGGAGCTCTGGAGGATGTATCGCTGTACTCGATCATCGAGAAGCCGATGACCTCCTGCGGATGCTTCGAGTGTATCTGCGGAATCGAGCCGCTGTCCAACGGCGTATGTATCGCGAACCGTGAGTACGCAGGAATGACACCGATCGGTATGACGTTCCCGGAACTGGCGTCCATGACAGGCGGCGGTGTGCAGACACCGGGCTTCATGGGACATGGAAAACACTTCATTGCTTCCAAGAAGTTCATGAAGGCAGAAGGCGGAGTGAAGCGAATCGTATGGATGCCGAAGGACCTGAAGGACCAGGTGGCAGAGAGACTGAACGCAACCGCAAAAGAGCTGTATGACATCGACAACTTCACAGATATGATCGGTGACGAGACCGTGGCAGAAGATCCGGAGACACTGCTGGCATTCCTGGAAGAGAAGGGCCATCCGGCACTCTCCATGGAACCAATGATGTAACACCGAGGAAGGAAAGGACGCTTGCGTACTTTCACCCGAGGTGTTAACGAAAGAAGCTCCCATTGCCGTAAGGCAATGCGGATGCGAAGCAGACGCGGAAGGGGAGCTTCTTGAGTGGGATAAAATTCCATCTGCGGGAAACGCAGTTTCGCCGGCGCAGCCGGCAGAGAGCGGATGGAATTTTAAAGCTATACGTACAGGGAGACCACAGGTTGTGCGCGCTTGCGCACTTTCACCCGAGTTATAATATTAATTCGTGCGGTACTTCGGATGCCCTGCATCTGAAGACAGAACATAAAAAATAAGCCTGCCGGACATTTCATCCGTCCGGCAGGTGTGTAAACACAAGGAGGTAATGTAGAAATGCCGTTTACTGCAAAATCAGGAAAATTCAACGCGAAGATCAACACAGTTGAAATGGGCACCGGCGACAAAGCGATAACAATTGGCGGAGAAAATGTACTTCCGTTCTATACCTTTGATGATGCGATCGAGAATGCGCCGAAGGTAGGAATTGAAATCACAGACGGCGGTCTGGAAAATGAACCGGAATGCGTACAGAAATATTATGAAGGATGTTCAACAGTTGTTGATATGGCAAAAAAAGCCGTTACATTTGAAGGCGTTGACTTCCTCAGCATTCGTTTGGAGGGCGGAGATCCGAACGGTGCAAACAAATCTACAGAAGAGCTGATCCAGCTCGTAAAGGACGTTGCAGATGCTGTAGACGTTCCGCTTGTAGTTTGCGGATGCAAGCATGTAGAAAAAGATGCTGAACTTCTCGACAAGGCAGCAGCTGCACTGGAAGGAAAGAATGCAATGATCCTTGCAGCAAAAGAAGAAAATTATAAGACCATTGGCGCTTCAGCAGGTCTTGCTTACAAGCAGATCGTAGGCGCTGAATCAGCCGTTGATATCAACCTTGCAAAGCAGCTGAATGTACTGCTCACACAGCTCGGCGTAGACGGAAAGAGCATTGTGATGAACGTTGGTACAGCAGCAGCAGGATACGGATTTGAGTATGTGGTTTCCACGATGGACCGTATCAAAGCAGCAGCTCTTTCACAGGGCGATACCACACTGCAGATGCCGATCGTTACTCCGGTCGCTTCCGAAGTATGGGGCGTAAAAGAAGCTATGGCTTCAGAAGCTGATATGCCTGAATGGGGATGCCAGGAAGCACGTGGCGTTGATATGGAAATTGAGACTGCAGCAGCAGTTCTGGCTGCCGGCTCCAATGCTGTCATCCTGAAACATCCGGAATCTGTAAAGACCATTAAAACACTGATTACGGAATTAGTATAAGAACTGTGAAGCATAAGGAGGATAAAAGATATGGCACTCAAAGGTCTTGATATTTTCAAATTGTCACCGAAAAAGAACTGTAAAGAATGCGGCAGCCCGACCTGCATGGCTTTCTCCATGAAGGTTGCTCAGGGTGCAGTACAGATCGATGCATGCCCGTATTTCTCAGAAGAAGCAAAGGCAGCCCTGAATGAGGCAACAGCTCCGCCAATGAAGACGATCAAGGTTGGCGCTGGCGATAATGAAATGGCACTCGGTGGAGAGACTGTTCTGTTCCGTCATGAGAAGACATTTGTAAATAAAACAAGATATGCAGTTTCTGTATGCAACTGCATGGATGACGCAGCAGTTGATGCAAAGCTGGCTGAGCTTCAGAAAGTTGATTACGAGCGTATCGGCGAGAGAATGTTCGTAGAGATGGTACACGTTAATTACTGTGCAGACGCAGGAAAAGACAAGTATCTTGAACTTGTGAAGAAAGCAGCAGCAACAGGACGTGTCCTGATCCTTGGATGTACAGATGCAGATGTTGCAAAAGAAGCAGTAGAGCTTGTAAAAGATACAAAACCGGTTCTCAACGGAGCAAACGCTTCTAACTACGAAGCAATGAACGCAGTGGCAACTGCAGCAGGCGTCGTGCTTGGCGTTCAGGGAGCTGATATCAATGAGCTTTACGATACAGTAGCAGCGATCGAAAAACTCGGCAACAAGAATCTGCTGATCGACTGCGGTACAGCATCCATCAAAGATGCATTTGCTACGGCAGTACAGTTCCGCAAAGCAGCGATCAAAGACAGCAACCGTACCTGCGGTTATCCGTCTATCGTTAACGTTGCAGCGCTTGCAAAAGGAAATACACACCTTCAGGCAGCTCTTGCTTCCCTGTTTACGATGAAATACGGCTCTATCGTTGTTATGGAGCAGATGACATATGCAGAAGCACTTCCGCTGTACGGACTGCGTCAGAACGTATTTACAGACCCGCAGAAGCCGATGAAGGTTGAGCCTGGCATCTATCCGCTGAACGGCGCGGATGAGAATTCGATTTGTGTAACGACAGTAGACTTTGCTCTTACATACTTCGTAGTATCCGGTGAGCTGGAGCGTTCAGGTGTTCCGATGAACCTGATCATCAACGATGCAGGCGGACTTTCCGTACTGACATCCTGGGCGGCAGGCAAATTCTCATCCAGCACGATCGCCAAGTTCTTCCAGGAACAGGATATCGAGAATAAGATCAAATCCAGAAAGCTTGTTATTCCGGGTAAGGTAGCCGTACTGAAGGGCGAACTGGAAGCAAAACTTCCGGGATGGGAGATCATTATCGCTCCGAATGAGGCAGTTCAGCTCGTTAAATTCATGAAAGACCTGACAGCATAAAAAAATTGGCGGCAGTTTATCTGCCGCTGAAAATAAAAGAATAAGGAGAAAATCAATGGCAAAATTTATTACGATCGGTGAAAGACTTTCCACAACTGCTCCGGCAGTCAACAAAGCTTTTACGGAGAGAGATCCGGAACCAATTATCAAACGTGCAAAACAGCAGCTTGACGCAGGTGCCGTTTACCTTGATGTAAATATCGGACCTGCAGAGTCAGATGGCGAAGATCTGATGAAGTGGGCAGTACAGCTCCTGCAGAGCGAGTTCGACAATGTTCCGCTTGCCCTGGATACATCCAATAAGGCTGCTATTGAAGCAGGTATTTCTGTTTACAATCGTGCAAAAGGAAAACCGATTGTAAACTCTGCAGACGCAGCAGGAAGAATCGAGTACGTTGACCTTGCAGCAGCAAACGATGCGATCGTTATCGCACTTTGCAACGGCGAAGGAATCGCACGCGACAATGATGAGCGTATGGCATATCTGCAGACGCTTCTTGAGAGAGGTATGGAGCACGGTATGGATCCGTCCGATCTGTGGTTTGACCCGCTGTTCCTCGTTGTTAAGGGAATGCAGGACAAGCAGATGGAGATCCTTGAGTTCATCAAGATGATTTCCGATATGGGACTGAATTCTACTGGCGGACTTTCCAATAACTCAAACGGTATGCCGAAGCATATCCGCCCGATCATGGATTCAGCTCTCGTGGCTATGTGCATGATGCAGGGTCTGACTTCTGCAATCGTAAATCCGAACGATCTGCGTCTGATGGAGACAATTAAATCCTGTGATGTATTTAAGAACAACACTCTGTACGCAGACTCTTATCTTGAAATCTGATTCAGAAATAAGGAATACCCGGAGGCACACCGTGTTTCCGGGTATTTAAGAAAAGACTGCAGATAAGTATGAGGGTGGAATATGTATAAAGTAACATTTAAGTTTGAAAACGGTGAGGATATCACAGCTTTTGCGGCGGAAGGAGAAAACCTTCTGGAAATTGCCAAGAAAACGAATGTCGCGATCGACGCTCCGTGCAATGGAAATGCTGCCTGCGGTAAATGTAAGGTGAAGCTCGCAGAGGGCACGCTCGATTCAGAGAAGACACGCCATATCACAGATGAAGAGTACGAACAGGGCTGGAGACTGTCCTGTATCAGTACGATCGTTTCTGATGTGGCGGTACTTGTCCCGGATATTGCTTCTGCTTACCGCAGCAGAATGAAGGTTGCAGATCTGAGCTCGACAGAAGAAGTGCGCATTTTTGAAAAAACGAAGTCCGACATTGCGGAGGCCGGAATTGAATTTAAAAACGATCTGGAAGTAATTGAAGTAAAGATGGATATTCCGTCTCTGGACGATACGATGCCGGATAATGAGCGCCTGATATGGGCGGTCAAAGCGCAGTGCCAGGTGGAGCGGGTAAAGATTACATTTGCGGCACTTAAAAAACTGGCCGATGCCCTCAGACAGTCTTCTTTCCACCTGAAATGTGTCATCCGCAGGGCAGGAGACAAAGTAGAAGTGCTCGATGTGATGCCGAAAGGCGCTGTGCCGCAGGTGGGCGGGCTCGCGATTGATATCGGAACGACTACGGTATCGGCGCTGCTTGTCGATATGCTCACCGGGAAGATCGTGGCGAAGGCTTCTTCCGGAAACGGACAGATCCGATTCGGAGCGGATGTCATCAACCGTATTATCGAGCAGCAGAAAGTGGGCGGACGTAAGAAACTCCAGAGAGCGATCGTGGAAGAAACATTAAATCCGCTGGTAAATACACTGTGCAGAGCTTCCGGTATGGCACATGACAATATTTTCAGAATGTGTATTGCCGGAAACACGACGATGAACCATCTCCTGTTTGCAGTAGATGCAGATCCTGTACGCATGGAGCCTTATATTCCGACGTTCTATGAGGTGGAAGGAATTTATGCGAATGATCTGGGAATTGACGTGAATCCGCATGCGCGTGTGATCGTTGCGCCGAACATCGGAAGCTACGTTGGCGGAGATATCACAGCCGGGACGCTTGCCAGCGTGATCTGGAACAGAGAAGAGATGTCTCTGTTCATTGACCTTGGTACAAACGGAGAGCTGGTGTTCGGAAATTCTGAATTTATGATGAGCTGTGCCTGCTCGGCAGGACCTGCTTTTGAGGGCGGAGATATCAGCTGCGGCATGCGTGCGACAGACGGAGCGATCGAAGCATGTACAATTGATAAAGAGACGATGGAACCGACGTTTCAGATCGTGGGAGACGAGGGACAGAAGCCTGCGGGTATCTGCGGTTCCGGAATCATCGATATTATCAGCGAACTGTTCCGGTGCGGCATGATCAGCCCCAAAGGAAAGTTTATCCGTGAAGGAGAGCGGATCCGCCATGATAAATACGGAATGGGAAGCTACGTACTCGTTTATAAGGAGGATGCGGCTTCGGTAAAAGATATCGAGCTGACGGAAGTGGATATCGATAATTTTATCCGTGCAAAAGGAGCGATTTTCTCTGCGATCCGCGTGATGCTCCAGTCTCTGGACTTTGATGTGAGCATGATCGACCGGGTATACGTAGCGGGCGGTATCGGAAGCGGCATCAATATGAAAAACGCTGTCAATATCGGCATG
>DVHT01000182.1 GCA_018711885.1 Candidatus Choladousia intestinipullorum
CCATCTTCCTTTTTGTCGCACCGCTGATAAAGTAGACCGCATCTACGTTATCTTTCTGCGTCCGGATCCGGATCTTCACCGTATCTCCCGGTTCCGGCTCCATCGGTGAAACGTAATTCTCCGTTTCGTCGCTGAATATGGCGGCCGTGTTAAATACGGGGCTCATCTGCAGTATATATTTGATTTTCCGGAAAAGTAAATTTGCCTGATGTTCCATATTCCCTCCTGTAGATGCAGTTCGGTCTGAGTGATACTTTTATTCTATCTTAATTCTTTCATTTGCACAATAAAAACAAAAGTTCCTGCGACAGGAAAAGTCCTGCACGGCGGAACTGATCATATGAAAAAGGCAGCCGAACGGCTGCCTTTTTCGGAGAAGGTATTTCTTCTAATTGGGGTGTAGCAAAAACTATATAATGTATTGGGGGGTTTTACGGTGATTATTATATCATCGCCTTCCTCTTAAGTGTGCACAAACTTCACAAAAATGACAAGTTGTTTTTGTTAGTATTGCACAATTCTCGTTCATCAAGCAGAAAACAGCGCCTCAAACTCTTCCCGGCCGATCTTTTCTTTCTCAATCAGGAGCTGTGCGCAGGCATGGAGAACCTGAATATGGTCAGAGATAATCTTCCTTGCCTGTTCATGCGCCTCGTCAATAATGCGCTTGACCTCTCCGTCGATCAGAGTCGCCACGTCTTCTCCGTAAGAACGCGTATGTGCAAGATCGCGTCCGATAAATACCTCGTCGTCCTCGCTGTCATAATTGATCAGACCGACCTTATCCGACATACCGAACTTTGTCACCATTGCTCTCGCAACGCCAGTCGCCTGTTTGATATCCTGGGATGCTCCTGATGTCACATCGCCGATGACCAGTTCTTCTGCCACACGGCCGCCAAGGCTGACGACAATATCCTGCAGCATCTTTCCCTTTGTATAGAACATCTCATCCCGCTCCGGCAGAGGCATGGTATATCCTGCCGCTCCGCGGCCCGTAGGGATGATCGAAATCGTATGGACCGGTCCCACATCCGGAAGGAGATGGAACAAAAGCGCATGCCCGGCCTCATGGTAGGCAGTGATGCGTTTTTCTTTTTCCGAAATCACGCGGCTTTTTTTCTCTGCCCCGATTCCCACCTTCACAAATGCGAGATGGATATCCGACTGTTTGATATAAGCTCTCTGTTCGCGCGCGGCCAGGATCGCGGCCTCATTCATCAGGTTCTCAAGGTCAGCCCCTGTGAATCCGGCTGTCGTGCGGGCCACTTCTTCCAGATCGACGTCCTCTGCAAGAGGTTTCCCCTTCGAATGGACCTGAAGGATCTCCTCACGTCCTTTTACGTCCGGCCGTCCGACCGCTACCTGCCGGTCAAAACGTCCCGGACGAAGGATCGCCGGATCGAGAATATCAACACGGTTCGTCGCAGCAAGAACAATGACTCCTTCATTCACGCCGAAACCGTCCATCTCTACGAGCATCTGGTTCAGCGTCTGTTCTCTCTCATCATGGCCTCCGCCCATACCGGTTCCTCTGCGCCTTGCGACAGCATCGATCTCATCGATAAATACGATACACGGCTGATGCTTTTTCGCTTCTTCAAACAGGTCCCGGACACGGGACGCTCCGACGCCGACGAACATTTCCACGAAATCAGAACCGGAGATGCTGAAAAACGGAACGCCCGCCTCGCCGGCCACAGCCTTTGCAAGCAGCGTTTTTCCCGTTCCCGGAGGTCCTACGAGCAGAACGCCTTTCGGAATCCTGGCGCCCACCTGCATAAATTTTGACGGCTCCTTTAAAAAGGCGACGATCTCCTGCAGATCTTCTTTTTCCTCCTGCAGTCCGGCTACATCTTTAAACGTCACGCGCTTCGCATCCGGGCTGATCATCCGCGCCCTGCTTTTTCCGAAATTCATCATTTTCGCATTTCCGCCGCCTGCCTGGCGGTTCATCATACTGAAAATGAAAATGAGCAGCACACCGGTCAGAAGCACCGGCAGAAGCGTCGTCAAAAATACGCTGTCCCGTAAGACATCGGTAATCTCCACTTCTACATCGCTGTACGGAGCGATCATATCTTTCGCGTCGTTTACGTCGCTGACGTTGACGTACTTGACATCCCCGTCTTTCAGCGTCACCCGCAGGACTCCCGTCGGGACTTCTTTATTCTGTGTGATTACGACTGCTGCCACTTCATCCTCTTCCAGCGCGCTCTCCAGCTGGCGGTCGTTCCATGTCTGGCTCTCTTCCAGCCTGTCGCGGAATGTCAGAACCAGAAGGAAGATCATCAGAATTGCAACAGGATACAATATCAGGCCTTTGGCATTTCTATTCAAGTTCATACTCCTTCCACTTTCTCTATTCTTCCCAGCACGTTAAAACGCTGTTATTCATCCACAAATTCGACAATTCCGATAAACGGAAGGTTCCGGTATTTCTGCGCATAATCCAGCCCGTATCCGACCACAAATTCATCCGGGATATTAAAGCACGTATAGTCTACATCCACCTTTGTGACACGGCGCTCCGGCTTGTCAAGCAGTGTACACAGGCGCATCGACTTGGGATTGCGTCTGCCGAGAATCTCAATCAGATAGCAGAGCGTCCTGCCGGAATCGATGATATCTTCTACGATCAGGACATCCTTTCCGTCGAGCGGTTCATCGAGATCTTTCACGATCTTTACGACTCCGCTTGATTTCGTATCATTGCCATAGCTTGTGACAGACATAAAATCCATTGTCACAGGAACTGTGATCCGCTTTGCCAGCTCACACATAAAAAAAACACTGCCCTTCAGCACGCAGATCAAATGCACCTCTTTCCCGGCATAATCGTCACTGATCTGCTTCGCTATCTCTGCAATGCGCGCATTTACTTCCTGCTCCTGCAAAAAAATCCTGACCTTTTCCTTCATCATCTTCACCTGTCTCCTTCAACTGTATTTTCAAAACTTTCCTCGTATCCGGCCGTACTTTTGCCGCTTCGCTGATGCGGTATCCCACTGCCCACAGTATATGGGGGCCGTCAGCTACAAGCAGTACCTCATCCCGCTCCATGCGCGGGACTTTCCGGTCGATAAAATAGTCTTTCAGCTTTTTCGTACCGCCTTTGGCGTTAATTGTCAGATAATCGCCTGTTTCTCTTGTCCTGAGTAAAACATTTCTATTCATTATATCATAAGAAAGCAGTTTCGTATACTTTTTTTCTTGAGCCGCTTCTCTTTGGACTTCCTCACTGTTCGGCATAAGTTCTGTACAGACCTTCCACTTTCCAAATGACGTCCGGCCCGGAATCTTCAGCTTTTTGCAAACTGTTTCTTTGCATTCTTGAAATTCCTTCCGGAGACAGCTTTTCCGGACCAGGCGCAGCGTATCTTTTTCCCGGACTGCCATGACACCGCCCGGCAGGTCCGCCCTTTTCCCGCAGTCCATCAAAGCGAGTGAACTGAGCGTTTCCAGGTGGACGCTCCCGATATTCTTCAGACTCCCGCTGCACATTTCCAGCGCACGGCGGATCAGCTCCCGGCGGATCAGCGCATCTTCCTTTCGAAAAGGTTCCAGCTGTATTGATACCCCCGCCTTTTCTTTCACAATGCATCTCTTTGATGCGGCGGACGAGACACGGTCGAGATACTCCCACACGTCCTGCAGTTTTTCCGACGCCTGTGCGATATGGAGCACGGCCCTGCTGTTCAGTTCACGCTCCATCTGCGGAAGTACCGACAGCCGGATCCGGTTCCTCGTATATTCCTGTTCCAGATTCGTCCGGTCAGTCCTCCACGTAAGACCGGCCGACAAAACAATCTGTTCAATCTGTTCCCTTTCTGTAAATAAAAGCGGCCGGATGATCCTGTCCCTTACGGGCCTCATTCCTCCCAGTCCTTTCAGTCCGCTGCCCCGCACGAGATTCCACAGAACGGTCTCTGCCTGATCATTCCGGTTATGCGCCACGGCGATACGCTCTGCCCCCCGCTCCCGGCGGACTTTTTCGAAAATCCGGTAGCGCTCCGACCTCGCTGTCTCCTCCAGCGAAGTCTGCCGCTGCTTTGCAAGCTCCGGCACATCCGTTTGTTCCAGCACAAAATCCACTCCGAGGCGGCCGCAGAGCCTGCCGGTAAACGCAGCATCCTCCAGGCTTTCCTTCCCCCGGATCCCATGCTCCACATGCACGGCCGTAAGATGAAACGGCACAATTTTCCGGTACTCACTGAGCACCAGCAGCAGGCACACAGAGTCAGCGCCGCCCGAGATCCCCGCCAGGATCCGCATTCCCGGCCCGATCATATGATAGTTTCGTATCGTCTCAAAAATACGCTGCACTTTGTGTCCCTTCTTTCCGTTTATTTTTCCCAGATATTTCCGACCAGGATCGTCATATCATCGCGCGCCTGGAGTTTCTGCATCAAATACACCTTTTCCATCAGGCGTCTTGCATATTCCTTGGCATTGCGCGATGCCGTCTTGCCGATCAGCTCTACCATCATCTTTTCGCGTCCTTCCTTCGGCAGCGCGTCCAGCACGCCGTCCGTCATCATGATAATACTGTTCCCGGACGCCAGCTGGCGATGGAGACTCTCATAATCCGACTGCTGCATCACGCCGGCCGGAAATGCATTCGATGTGATGACCTCTATTTCATTCCCCCGGCAGATAAAGGTCGCGGCTGCGCCGGATTTAATGATGTCGCACTTCGCATTATACAGGTCGACCATACATAAATCAATCGTCGAAAACATCTGCTGATAATTCTGCAGCAGCATACAGGAATTGATCATACGCACTGCTGTCTCCTGCGGAAACCCTGCATCGAGAAATTGTTCCAGCAGCTCAATAACCTTTTCGCTCTCCCGGTATGCACCCACGCCGGACCCCATCCCGTCAGCCAGGCTCATGACGACCTTCCCGGTGTCCTTCTGCAGAAACGCAAAATTATCGCCGGAAATCATCTCCCCCGCCTTCGTAATACTTGAGATTCCGCAGAAAATCTGGAACCGCGTATCCGGAACAAAATGAAAACTTGCAGGATCATTCGTCACAGCCGCCTGACAGTTCCATGCAGGCCGCATCTTGACAGAACAGCAGTCTGAAAGCATCTCCGCGATCGACCTGGCCGACACGCACGCTCGTCCGGAAGCACGCAGGAGCAGATAAATCTCCATGCGGTCTTCATCGCTCTGGAACACTCTGACCGGGCCAAGTTCGATGCCGAGTCCGTGCAGCTCCCGCTTCATTTTTTTCCGGATCCTCTGTTCCCGCTCCGGCAGGTCGGTAAACCCGGACGCGGATTTCCGCAAAAGCTCCGCCGTCTGGAAGATCTGCTCCCCTGCCGCCATACGCTGCTCCATCATCCGGTTGTTCCACATCAGATTCACACGCGCCTGCCGGTAACATTCCAGAAGCTCCTGCCCCACTTCTTCCGGACGAATACACTGTTTTTTCAGCACTGCCTGTCTCTGCTGCGACACTGCCCCGTCATACTCCATATCTGCCAGCATCTCATACATGATCCTGCAGCTCTGGAAATAATCATTCCCCCAGCAGCGCGCTTCCCTTCCGCATCCGGTACATACAGATCCGCGCACCTGCGCAAAAAGCTGCTCCAGGTCCTCATCCCCCAGCCGTTCTTTCTGACACGGCATTTTCTGAAAAAGTCTGGCCAGACCGTAGAATGCATCGGCATACCGCTCCAGCTGCTCTCTTTCCGGCAGAGAATACAGGCTGCCGCCCGTCTCTGCAAAAGCCGCCGGTATCCTTCCGAACAGCCGCCGTCTAAGCGACGGCCGCATCCCTGCCTGTCCTGCAGACGCCAATAATTCACTCATTGCGATTCCTCCCCGTAAATCCAATCCTGGTCATCCGCGGAAAACGCTGCGCGCTCCTTCTTCACTGCCGCCCCTTGGGACGGTCTTATGCCGGCGCAGCCCGCTCCTTACGTGAGTATATCCCATACCGTCTGAAATTTTTGTCAAAACCGGGGGCAGGATCCATAAGAAAGCGAAAACTTTCTCACAGCGCAAAAGAATCCCTCACCGTTCCCATAGCACAAAGAAGGAGGTGCCATACAGCACCCCCACCTTAATCTTCTGCCTGAAACAGTATTTCATCCTCAAAGACAAGCCCGAGCTTGTCTCTGGCAACGCTCGCAATATATTCGTCGGAGTTCACATATTCCTCCAGATTTGCGATCTCACCAGCGCGCATCTCTTCATCTTTGATCTGCTGTTCCAGTTCCGCTTTGCGCGACTCATAAAGCGCATTCTGCTCCGTGAGCTGCTGGCTCTGGACAAGCAGCCCCACCAACAGCACCATAACGATGCCTGCAATCGCAACCATCCCTCTACGGTTGCTCTTGCTTGGACGTCTTCTTTTTCCTGCCATGCCTGTTACCCCTTATTATTCGATACTTATTGTTATTGTACGCCTTTTTCCCCGCAAATTCAATGATTTTCTTCAAAAATTTCCATACCGTGCGAAACGGCGCCGACACAGCGCGGCACAGCCAGATCACCGTTTTTTTCACCGTCCGAAACAGCGCAGAAAAGAGCTTCACCACGAGCGGGCTTACCGTAAAATGATACAGGATACAGCCGATCCCGATCCCTGCCGCCACATATCCCCGGACGACTCCGTCCGTGCGCAGAAACACCAGACAGAACGTCAGAAATCCCGCAGCGATCCAGAAGAAAAAGTCCTCGGCGGAAACTGCAAAAATCCCGTGCGGAACGGCCCTCCGCAGCGCCCGGAGCAGATCGTAAACAAAGATCAGGCCGAGTCCGTGCAAGACCGACAGGAAAAACACAATCGTCTCCTGGCGGATCACATCGCTCATCATCGGAACAGCCTCTTCATCATACTCCCTTTTTTTGCGGGATTGCTGCCGGAGTAGACCATGCTGTCCACAGTGCCTTCCATCTCTACTTCTCCCTGCTCAAGACTCAGCCTTCCGATATGCAGTCCTTTCCCCTTTACGGTCAGCATCCCCTGCTCTGTCTCTAAAACGACACAGTTTTCATCAAAGGATACGACGTCTGTGACACCGGCCACAGCGCCCTTTTTCCGGTCTTTCCACGCGATACTGTGCGGCTTTATACTTTTTTGCCCTTCCATTGAAACCTCGCAGCTTTCCTTGCGCCATTACTTTATTGTATGTGCCGGCCGGCTGCGGTAGACCTTTTTACAGATATCGGTACATCTCAGAGGCTTCCTCTTTTTTGACCGTTTCCTGCACAGACACAACTTCCACTTTTACCGCTCTGCTCCCGAACTGGATCTCGATCTCATCGCCTTCTTTGACTGCCGCCGATGCTTTTGCAGGTTTTCCGTTCACCAGCACACGGCCTGCATCACACGCTTCGTTTGCAACTGTACGGCGCTTGATCAGCCTTGAAACTTTCAGATATTTATCGAGGCGCATGTCACACTCCCCCTTTCTTTCTTTCTTCCTGTCTGTCAATCACTTTCTTTCTGCCGCAACAGAAAAGAACTCCGGAACTTCACAATGGAAACTCCGGAGCCGCAACCTGAATTTTTTAGTTCATCATGTCTTTCAGAGCTTTGCCAGCTTTGAATTTCGGAGACTTGGAAGCTTTGATCTGCATCGTCTCCCCTGTGAGCGGATTTCTTCCTTCTCTTGCTGCACGTTCAGATACCTCAAATGTGCCAAAACCTACAAGCTGTACTTTATCACCGTTCTTCAGCTGTTCAGCAACCACATCCGTAAATGCCTTCAGCGCCTTCTCCGCATCTTTCTTCGACAGCTCTGTTCTCTCTGCGATAGCTGCAACCAGTTCAGTTTTATTCATTGTAATTTCCTCCTCTGGATTTAATCTGCAATATGCTGTTTTTCCACAGCAAAGACCTGTTGTCATGAACCCAAAATGCTTTTATATGGCTCTGCTAATATTTATATCTTGTCAGATCGTTTTTGTCAAGGATTTCCTGTCTTTGCCTGATAAGTGCCCGATCACCCAGCCAGACGCATTCTCCAAGGCTTCTTTTTCGCGCGTTTCCTGCTCCGGCGTGCGGTTTTGTTTTTCCGCCTTTTTAATCGCCTCCCAGCGGCCTGGGACCTCCTGCGCCTGCATATTCTGACCTTCTGTGCCAAACACATGCGGGTGGCGCCTGACCATCTTGCGGCTGATGCCGCCGATCACATCCTCGATCGTAAACAGCCCTTCCTCCTCTGCGATCTGTGCAAGAAGAACGACCTGGAGCAGCACGTCTCCCAGCTCCTCGCAGAGATTCCCCGCATCGTTCGTTGCCCGGTAAAGGTCGATGCCTGCCAGCGCTTCTGTCATTTCATTTACCATGCAGGGCTTCAGGCTTTCAAATGTCTGCGCCTTGTCCCACGGGCATCCGCCCTCACCGCGCAGTGCAGCGACAATCTGCCGGAACTGCTCAAATGTTCCCGCTTCTTTGTATTCCTTTTCCTGTAGTCTCTCCATTCTCTTCTCCTTTATTCCGTCAGGACAAAAATCATGGGCTGACGTACAATCCCCATAACATATGCGATACGGAAGTGGTACGCCAGCCCTTTTGGACCGATTCAGTTTATACGCTTTCTAACAGCATCATTACAGCATTTTGTTGATCATATCAAGCACCTGTTCGCCGAGTGCCGCTGACTTCTTGTCCGCATCCTCCAGAGATGTGCCCTTAATGCCGTAGTAGAATTTTACTTTCGGCTCCGTACCGGACGGGCGGACGCAAAGCCATGCATCGTCTGTCAGATCGTAGTAAAGTACGTTTGAAGAAGGAAGTCCCGTCGGCTTTACTTCTCCAGTCTTTACATCGGTGATCGTATCCGCCTTGTAATCCCGCACAGAAACTACGCTGTAATCTCCGATCTGCACCGGCGGGTTCTTGCGCAGCGTCTCCAGAATCTCCTGAATCTTCTGCAGCCCCTCAATGCCTTTCAGTGTAATGGACTTAATGTCATCTTTGTAATATCCGCAGCGCTCATACAGTTCGATCATCGCATCCCACAGCGTCTTGCCCTGTGACTTGTAGAATGCGGCTGCCTCTGCAAGTGCCATCGTGGCAACAATCGCATCTTTGTCTCTTGCATGCGTCCCGATCAGACAGCCATAGCTCTCCTCAAATCCGAACAGATAGGTGCCCTTTCCTGACTGCTCAAATCCAAGGATCTTCTGTCCGATATATTTAAATCCTGTCAGAACCTCGATCAGACCTGTCCCGTAATATTTCGCGATCGCATCCGCCATGTTGGTCGTAACGATCGTCTTGATCAGCACGCCGTCCTCCGGAAGGCCCTTCAATGCCTTCGTCTGCCCGATCTCATAATCGGCAAGCAGGCATCCTGACATATTTCCGGTGAGCGGGTGATACTCGCCTGTCTCCGAATCCTTTACGTACACGCCGAGACGGTCCGCATCCGGGTCCGTCGCAAGGATCAGGTCTGCGTCGACTTCTTTTGCAAGTGCAAGCCCGAGCGTAAATGCCTCTGCAGCCTCCGGGTTCGGATATCCTACCGTCGGGAAATCGCCGTCCGGAAGTTCCTGCTCTTTCACTACGTATACGTGCTCAAAACCAAGTTCTTTTAATACACGGCGCACCGGTATATTGCCCGTTCCGTGAAGCGGCGTGTACACGATCTTTAAGTTTGCGCACTCCTGTTTGATCGCCTCCGGATGGAGCACCAGACTCTTAAGCTGCGCCACAAACGCATCGTCGATCTTCCCGCCGATGACCTCGTAAAGTCCCGCTGCCACTGCCGCATCCTTATCCATCGTCTTTGCGGCAGTATAATCCGTGATGGCCTTTACCTGCGCCATAATGCCGGTATCATGCGGCGGCGTGATCTGAGCGCCATCCTCCCAGTATACTTTATAGCCGTTGTATTCCGGCGGATTATGGCTCGCCGTGATATTGATGCCCGCGATGCATCCCAGCTGGCGCACCGCAAAAGAAAGCTCCGGTGTCGGACGAAGAGATTCGAAAACATATGCTTTTATTCCATTGGCTGCCAGTGTCAGAGCCGCAAAATCAGCGAATTCCGGCGACATTCTCCTGGAGTCATACGCGATCGCCACGCCTTTCTCCTGCCCGCCTTCACTGATAATATAATTTGCCAGCCCCTGTGTGGCCTTCTGCACCACATACTGGTTCATCCGGTTCGTACCGGCTCCGATAATTCCTCTCAGTCCGGCCGTTCCAAATTCAAGCTCCGTATAAAAACGCTCTTTAATCTCGTTTTCGTCTTCCCCGATCGCCCGGAGCTCCGCCTTAGTCGCGTCGTCAAAATACGGATTTGAAAGCCACTCTTCATATGCTTTTCTATAGTTTTCCATGATTTCCCTCCTGTTTCCTGCGGTGCATGAAAGCGAACAGCTTTCACCGCTATGCACCGATGCTTTATAACATAGTAATAATACCACAAATAAATCCGAAATTAAACTATTTTTCCAGCATTTTCACAAAAACATTCTTTCGTTCTTCCTGTCTGTTCAGATTCTCCAGCTTTTCAAGAAACCGTCCTGAAATCCACGCTTTATTGCTGCCATAATAATGGTTCGCCAGTTTCCGGAACTTTTCCGGATAAAGCATCCGGATATACAGAAGGCGTCTCTCCTGTGCGGAAACGGGACGTTCCTGCACATACCGCTCCAGCATGCGCATCCCAAGTCTCGGATTCCAGTCATGCTTTTCCAATATCTTTCTCATAAACCGGTACAGGTCATTGATCTGCCAGTCAAACCTGCAGCACTCAAAATTCGTCGTAGCAATATCGTAGCCGGACATGAGGACGTGATGATGGTTGTAATCGCCATGACAGATCTGCGTCATATCCCCGCGTCCGCCGGGAACACCGTCTTTTTCCTCCCACAGCTCCAGAATCTTCTTCTCCGCCTCTTCTGCCTGTTCATAATAGTTCTGGTAACAGTTCAGAAATAACCGTTCAAATTCGTGCCGGGCATTTTTTCTGCGCACATAAGAACGGATTTTGCGCAGTTCCGCATTGTATGCGCTGATTTCCTGATACGGCGGCGGTGCAGTAAAACTGGACCGGAACCTGCTGTCGCCCTCTAAATGCATCAGCCGGTGGATACAGGCAAGATTCCCAACTGCCGCCAGGATCTCGTTTTCATTTAAGGTGTCGCATTCCCGCCCGACATACCATTCTTTTACGACGTAAGCATTTCCCTCCCAGTCTCTTGTGATCAGCCCTCCCTCTTTGTTCGGAATGATCATATCGACCTTCCGGTATCCGCCCTCACGCATTTGCTGCATCACACAGTTCTGGAACAACGCTTTATTTTCAGAGCCCGCATAATCACAGAGGATCCGAAGCCCCTGCCCCGTCTCACAGATATAGGACCCCCGCCCGCGTCTCGTGTCTGTAATTTCCAGCTCATACTGCTCCAGTACCTTTAAAGCTCTGTCATTCATGCCGCTCCCCCATTTCTGCACGGTGCTCTGCCCCTGCGCCGCGTTCTTTTTATCTTATGAGGGAAACCGTGAAATTATGAGCCTGATCTGTCAGAGAAGGTACTCCGGAAGACGGTCCACACCGGGACAGATGGCCGCTGCCCCTGCGCGTTCAAGCTCCGCGCGCGTTCCGTATCCGTAGAGCACGCCGATACAGGGCAGTCCGTTCTCCCGCGCCCCTTTTACGTCGTGCTCGCGGTCTCCTACCATCACCATTTCTTCCAGATGGCCGCGCCCGATCTGATCCAGTACGTAGCTGATAACTTCTCCCTTGCTGCTGACCGTCCCGTCCATACTGCTGCCACCGATAAAATCAAAATATTTCGCAAGGTCAAAATAGTCCATGATCTGTTTCGCAAAAATCTCCGGCTTTGAGGTAGCCAGAACCAGCCGGCATCCTCCTTCTTTCAGCTTTGCCAGCGCCTGCGGGATCCCTTCGTATACGCGGTTTTCTTTCCATCCTCTTTCGCGGAAATATTCGTGGAACGCATCGATAAATGGCGCCGTCCGCTCCTCTGTGATCCCGTAATACTTCTCCAGAGAATCCTTAAGCGGCGGCCCGACAAATTCCAGCAGCTTCTCCCTGTCCTGCTCCTTGATCCCGTTCTTTTTCAGGGAATACAGCACAGAATTTACAATTCCTTCCGCAGACTGTGTCAGTGTCCCGTCCAGATCAAACAAAATATACGTATACTTTCCCATGATATCCTCCGTTTTCTATTGTGCCTGACGCATCTTTCTGAACCTTAAAAAATGCAGGCCGACTGCAGAATGATATTGGCATACGGCGTACACTCTCCGGTGCGGATCACGGCCTTGCATTCCTTCGTCTTCTGCTTGAATTCTGTATGCGGCACAAAGATAAGCTCCGTATCCACGCCTTTCCCCAGCAGGAGAAGCTCGATTTTTTCAAGCAGCTGCGGGTTCTGTTCTTTGATCTCCTCCGCGAGCAGCACTTCCTCGACCGCCATATCATCGAGAAGCGCTTCCAGCACGCTCAGAAACGGCGGTTCTCCAAGACGGACCGCCAGATCGATCCGGTGCGTCTCATCCGGGATGGGAAGCCCGCAGTCCGCGACTGCGATCCGGTCTGTATGTCCCATATAGGACAGAACGCTTGATATCTCTGCATTAATGATCCCTTTTTTCTTCATTGTTTTATCCCCCTTTTCCAGAATCCCGTCCGCCGGGCGGACAGCCGGATCACACCGACTGCTGATTGATTTTTGAAGCGAGAACGCCCGCGCCGAATCCGTTATCAATATTTACAACGCTCACTCCGCTCGCACAGGAGTTGAGCATCGACAGAAGCGCCGCTGTCCCGCCGAAATTTGCCCCGTATCCGACGCTTGTCGGCACGCCGATGACAGGACATGCGACAAGTCCGCCTACTACGCTGACGATCGCGCCCTCCATGCCGGCCACCGCTACGATCACCTTTGCGTCTTCCAGCACCGGAAGCCGGTGCAGCAGTCTGTGAATACCGGCCACGCCCACATCATAGACACGTTCTACATAGTTGCCGTACAGTTCTGCCGTCACAGCAGCCTCCTCTGCTACCGGCAGATCGCTCGTACCAGCCGAAAGGACGACGATCTTCCCCTTTTTCTCCGTCTCTTTCCGGTTCGCGACAGCAATGCGCGATACCGGGTCGTATTCTATTTCCGTTTCTTTGCAGATAAGATCCGCCTTCTCCTGAGTCAGGCGCGTCACCATGATATTCGGCACGCCCCGCTCCTTCATCGCCGAGACAATCCCCGCGATCTGTTCCGCCGTCTTTCCTGCGCCGTAGATGACCTCCGGCATCCCCTGTCTGAGCGAGCGGTGCAGGTCAATGTCGGCATAATTCCCGACCAGCATCTCCGGACTCAGGCTGATATCTTCCATCGCCTCCTGCGCCGTCTTGCTCCCTTCTTCTATCTGTTTTAATAACTGAAACATAATCTCCCGTTCCATCTGATACCTCCATAAACATGCTGACTACTCACTCCGTCTTCTGAAAGGCGATGCGTGGGCTCCCGTTTTCAAGGCAGATGATCCCGCAGCGCTCAAATCCGTTTTTCTTCAGGACATGCTGCATCACCGTATTGTCTTCATGTGTGTCGATCCGAAGATTTTTGCACTGAAGGAAGCCCCACTGCAGGCATTTCGCCCCGATCCCTTTCACGTTATGGCGGGAAGCGATCCGGTGGATGACGCCGTACGGCTCGTCATTCTTCCAGCTTCCGTCCTCGATCCGCCGGTACGTCGGGTCTTCTCCGTACTGGTACATGAAGACGGTCTCTATCCTCCCATCCACCACGGCCACATAGCTTCTTTCTTTTTCAATATCTTCCCGGATCAGTTCTTCCTGCGGATACCCGTCGCCCCACTGGGTCGGATTGCCGTTCTGCGCCATAAACGCCCTGGCCCCCGCATAAATTTCCATCACCTCATCCAGATCTTCCATTGTCGTTTTTCTAATTATCATACTGTCCTCCGTCCGTTTCCTGTCCATTTGCGCTGATTCTGTTTCATTATAACTGTATTTTATAAATTTGTATATACAGGGATTTCATTTGATTTTTCCACATGTCTGTGCTAAAATTCGCATATCTTCAACATACGGCTGTGATGCATAAACATGCAGAACAGGCATACGGACAGCAGAAACGGAGTAATCGGACTTGAAAAAAAAAGAACTCATTTTGATCGGAAGTATCCTGGCCGCCGCCGCCATTCTTTCCCTGGCAATGGCGTTTTTCCGAAGAAGCGGCAGTGAAAGCATACGTATTACTGTCGCCGGAGAGGAATACGGCACATGGCCGCTGTCTGAGGACCAGACAATAGAGATCGGCAGTACAAATGTCTGTGAAATCAAAAATGGCCGGGCAGTCATGACAGAAGCCGACTGCCCTGACCATCTGTGTATGAAACAGGCTCCCATTGATGAAAACGGCGGGGTCATCGTCTGCCTTCCAAACCAGGTGATCATAGAAGGGACAGGATCTGCGGACGATTCCGATGAAGAAGCCGTAGACGTGGTAATGTAATATGAACAGCAGACTCCAAAAAACAGCCTGCCTGGGCCTTTTTACCGCCCTGGCTTCCATTCTCGGATATATCGAAACACTTCTTCCTGTATTTGCAGGAATCCCCGGCGTCAAGCTGGGACTGGCAAACCTCGCGGTCCTGTACCTCCTGATCCGGTTTTCCTGGAGGGAGGCCGCTCTCGTATCTTTCGCCAGGATCCTGATCATCGGCGCGCTGTTCGGCAGCCTGTTCAGCATTGCCTACAGCACAGCCGGAGCCCTGTTAAGCCTCGCCGTTATGACGCTGCTCCACAAAAAGACCGATTTCTCGGTCATTGCCTTAAGCGTCGCAGGCGGCGTCTCCCATAATATCGGCCAGCTTTTGATCGCAGTACTGGTGACAGAGAGCGACGTTTTGTTCTACTACGCTCCGGCGCTCATGGTCTCCGGCGTCTTGACAGGAATCCTGATCGGGCTCCTCACTTCTGAGGTGCAAAAACGGATCCGGCTGTGAATGTCATTCCGTTTCCGGCATGATCCCATGGCGGCGCAGAAATTCATCCGACAGAGTAATCTCACCGATGCATTCTGCGTTTCCGGTCATGTAAGCATTCAAGTCCTCATCTACCCGCACGGTCAATGTACCGCCCGGCATATGCACGTAGACACAGGGATCTGTAAGTCCGAGCCGGTACGCTACGCCTGCCGCCGCACAGCAGCTGCTGCCGGACGCCAGCGTATAGCCCGCCCCTCTCTCGTACACTTCTGTATAAATATTATTTTTGTCCGCGATCCGGATGATCTGCGTGTTGATTCCATCCGGGAAACGGTCTGACTGTTCCAGTGCGGCACCTATTTCACAGACTGCCTCTTTTGAAATTTCTTCCATCGGAATAATGCAGTGAAGATTTCCCATCCATAGACAGGTTCCCTCGTGCGGCTGACCGCCGTACTCCACCGTCACACGCTCGGTTTTCTCGGCGTCTGCGACCGGGGCCGTCTGTCCGTAGTACAGTTTTCCCATGGAAACCGTCATTTCCTGGCCGATCTCATCGTGATAGCGCACCGATACCAGCCGGCTCTGCGTCTGGATCGAAAACTCCTTTTTCAGTACGTAGCCTGCATCTTTTAAATACTTTGCAAAAATACAGAGTCCGTTGCCGCTGATCGCAGCTTCGCTTCCGTCCGGATTATAGATACGCACGCCCATTTTCCCGAACAGCTGGACCGGGCCGGCCAGTATCCCGTCAGACCCCGCTCCGAACTGCCTGTTGCAGATGCTGCGGATGTCTTCCGGTTTCAGTTCATACCCGTTTTTCTGGCAGTCATGGATCAGATAGTCATTCCCAAAACTGTGATACATCCCAAGTGTCAGTTTCATTGCCATACCTCCTTTTGCCTCTGCCGCCTGTCCTGGCGGCTTCCATCTCTCCAGTCTTAACAATATTCCTCACCGTCAAATACGGCATCCACCGCAGCATTATATTCTGCAAGGCCCGATGATTTGCGGATTTTTTTCATCTCTTTTTCCCTGCCCGGAAACAACGCCGCCATATAGACCCACAGCTCTTTCATCCGAAACAGCGCATTTCTGTCCTCTCCGAAGATTTCCCGGTATTCCTCCAGCACTTCGCCGCAGAACGCACGCAGCCGTTTCCTGTCCGTCTTCTCCCCGGTCCGGATCCGGCGGATCAGCCCGGGATCTGTGATGGCGCCCCGCCCCAGCATCACTGCATCCGCCTGCGGGAACTCCTGCGCCAGCCGCCGGTAATCATCCTCCGTAAAAATATCGCCGTTATAGCAGACGGGACACCCCCTGTCTCTGTTTGCTCCCGGCTCATTTCCGCTGCCGACAGACACCCCTTTCTTCCATTCGTCCAGCAATTCCCCGAACAGCTCGCGGTCCGGTCTGCCGCGGTAAAAATCCTTCTGCGTCCTTGGATGGATGATGAGCTCTGAGAGAGGATACTGCCGGTAGATCTCCATCAGTTCAAAAACGCCGTCTGTGCTGTCTTTTCCAAGCCTCGTCTTGACCGATATTTTTATGTCCGTCCCGTCAAAAATCTGTTCCAGCAGGCGGTTCAGTTCATCCGGATACGCCAGCAGTCCGGAACCTCTTTTCCGCGAAACGACCGGAGCAGACGGACAGCCGAGATTCAGGTTCACTTCCTCATAGCCGAATTCCTGCAGCATATGCGCAGTCTGGATAAAATGCTCCGCACGGTTCGTCAGAATCTGCGGAACAAGATCCGGCACCCGGTTATTCTCCGGAAGCACATCTCTTCGCTCTTTCGTGCGCAGGATCTTATTCTGGTCCGGCGCGATAAACGGTGTGAAATAACGGTCTGTTCCGGGAAAATACTTTTCCAGCGCATTCCGGTAGATATAACTCGTGATCCCCTCCATCGGGGCCAGATAAAGCTTCATCTTCACTCTCCTGATTGCAAAATGCCCCGAAGCAGGCTTCTTACGGTCTGCTTTGAGGCATTTCTTTCTATTCTTATCCTTTCGGAACCGGCAATCCGCAGATTCCAGTCTCAGCGAATGGCTTTCCCGCAGATTACTTCAGTGATTCCACTGCAGCTCTTTCAATCGCAAGTCCCGCTTTGTAGCGCTCTGTGAAGACGTCAAATCCTGCCACATCCGCTGCATCCGGAGCCATCTGCGTTCCCTCGTCCCCATTAAATACATTTTCGTTCAGGAATACGTCAAGCGATTCGCCGTCTTTGCGGTTCACCATATAAGATGCCAGCAGCGCGATCCCCCATGCGCCTCCCTCTCCGGCTGTCTCCATCACGGAGATCGGCGTATTCATCGCAGCGGCGAGAATACTCTGACCTACGCCCTTCGTCTTGAAGAGTCCGCCGTGTCCCGTTACACGGTCGATTTTTACGTCTTCTTCCTTCAGAAGGATATCCAGTCCGACCTTCAGTGCCCCAAGTGATGTGTACAGATTGACGCGCATAAAGTTCGCCAGATTGAATTTGCTGTTCGGTGTGCGCACAAACAGCGGACGCCCCTCATCGAATCCGGTCACATGCTCGCCTGAGAAGTAATTGTATGCGAGCAGACCGCCGCAGTCCTTGTCCCCTTCCAGCGCTTTGTTGTACAGCGTACCAAACAGTTTGTTCATATCGACTTCCACACCGAACGCTTCTGCGAATTCTTTAAAGAGTCCGACCCACGCGTTCAGGTCAGAAGTACAGTTATTGCAGTGAACCATCGCAACGAGATTTCCGTCCGGAGTCGTCACCAGATCAATCTCTTCATGCGGTTTCTTTAAATCTTTTTCAAGAACGAGCATCGCAAATACAGAAGTGCCTGCGGATACATTTCCGGTGCGGACCGCAACGCTGTTCGTCGCTGCCATTCCCGTGCCTGCGTCTCCTTCCGGCGGGCAGATCGGGATTCCGGCCTTCAGTTTTCCGGAAACATCCAAAAGCTTTGCGCCTTCCTCTGTCAGAGTACCTGCATCCTCTCCGGCCAGCAGCACCTTCGGGAAAATATCGGAAAGCTTCTGGGAAAAGCCCTTCGATGCAGCGAGTTCTTCAAACTGCGCCATCATGCGCGCATTATAATCCTTCGTCTCGATATCGATCGGGAACATACCGGATGCCTCTCCGACGCCTGCGACCTTGCATCCCGTCATCTTCCAGTGGATGTATACGGCAAGCGTAGATACGAATGCGATATCAGATACGTGGTCTTCTCCGTTTAAGATTGCCTGATACAGGTGCGCGATACTCCAGCGCTGCGGAATGTGGTACTGGAACAGCTCGGACAATTCTTCCGATGCCTGTCCGGTGATCGTATTTCTCCAGGTGCGGAACGGAACCAGAAGCTCATCGTCCTTATTAAATGCCATATATCCATGCATCATCGCACTGAAGCCGATTGCCGCAAGCGACTCTACTTCCACCCCGTATTTCTTCTTTACGTCGTCTGACATGTCACGGTAGCAGTCCTGCAGACCTGCCCAGATCGCGTCCAGACTGTATGTCCAAATCCCGTTCTCCAGCTGATTCTCCCACTCATGGCTGCCGGAAGCAATCGGTTTGTTCTCTCCGTCCACCAGAACAGCCTTGATCCTTGTTGAGCCGAACTCAATACCCAGCACGGCTTTGCCCGCTTCAATTGTTGATTTTGCATCTAATCCCATTGTCGTGTCCTCCCGTGTTTTATATGCGCGGAATTCTGCACCTCTGATGGCGGCACCTCCCGCAGTCTTTATTAAAATTCACCAGTATTACGGTGGATTTTTAAAAACATTTGGCAATATTATACCACTTTTTTCAGTCGCACGCTACTGTTTTTCACTATTTTCTTCCAATGTCCGCTGTCCCAGCCGGACCTCCTCCATCAGGCCGCCCGTCTCATCGTCCAGATGGTCAAACAGATAATTCTTTCCGCCGGACGGCCGTTCCAGATAATTATCACGGATTTCCTTCTGCATCAGCTCCACTTCCTCCAGAAGGCCGACCGCCGACATCCTGGACGCGCCCGCGCCGAAAATAATGATCTGCTCCAGCGCATCAGAGGTCGCTACCGTGACGTGATACTTTTTCCGGATCTCACGGACCGCTTTTTCGATATACTGGTCTGCCGTCTCCGCTTCTTTCGTGTATACGACATGAATGTTGTGATAGCGGAACACCTCTCCCCTGCCGCCGGAGACTTTATACGCGTCAAAAACCAGGATCAGCCTGCATTTTCTGTATCCCTGATAATTACTCATGATATCCATCAGCCTGTCTCTCGCCGCATCGATATTTTCTTTGGCAAGCTCCTTTAATTCATCCCACGCAAAGATGATATTGTAGCCGTCTACCAGCAGATATTCATCGAGGTCCTGCTCCTTTTTCGGCGCTGTACTGCGGCTCTCTCCGAACGCCTGAACGCGGCGGCGTCCTGTCCCTAGTTTCCGTTCGCGGGACGGCGCCCCGTACGTCCGGGCAAAAATCTCCTCAAGCTCCTTATCATCGATCACCTCATCCGTCTTTTCTCTGGTCCTGTATTCCGGATACGGCACGCTTCGCTGCTCCTCTTCCGCGCCGTCAGGATCACGCTCCGCCTTCCATCCCGTCTGTATATGCATATATTCGTGCGCCTGTTCCCATCCGACGACGAAACCGGCGCCGTGCACGCAAAAGACGGAACCGGAAGGATTGTCCAGATCCGCTTCCGGATCGTATCCGCGCACTTCGACCACCTCTTCGGTATTATGGCATTCTTCATACCCTTTCAGCGTACACGACATCCGTCCGCGCCCCTTCGTATAAGATACCAGTTCGGTCTGATAGTCCTGCATCGTAATGACAGGCGCACTGCCGCAGATCACGGCAGTTTCCCCTTCGATTTCAGGAGGTGAAAATTTCCCGTGCATTTTCTGGATATCGGTCATCGCACGTCCCACCGACTCGGCGGGAAGTTCCATCCGGAACTCGTATACAGGCTCAAGCAGAATATTCTTCGCGCGCTGCAGTCCATGCCGGACCGCGCGGTACGTAGCCTGACGGAAGTCCCCGCCTTCCGTATGTTTCTGGTGCGCGCGCCCCGCGATCAGCGTAATTTTCATATCCGTGATCTCTGATCCGGTCAGCACGCCCCGGTGCTGTTTTTCTTCCAGATGCGTCAGGATCAGCCTCTGCCAGTTCCGATCCAGCATGTCTTCACTGCAGTCCGCGGCAAACTGCAACCCGCTTCCGCGCTCCGCAGGCTCCAGCAGCAGATGCACCTCCGCGTAATGGCGCAGCGGCTCAAAATGACCCATGCCTTCGACAGGTTCCGTAATCGTTTCTTTGTAGACAATGCTCCCTGAACCAAACTCGACCCATATCCCAAACCGCTGCCGGATGATCCGCTTCAGCACTTCCGTCTGTACTTCTCCCATCAGCTGAGCCTGAATCTCGCCCAAGCGTTCCTCCCATACGATATGCAGCTCCGGCTCCTCCTCTTCGAGCTGGCGGAGCATCAGGTAGGCCTTATGTACGTCACAGTCCGGCGGCAGCTCAATGCGGTAGGAAAGCACCGGCTCAAGCAGGGGAACCGCCGCCCCTGTTTCCGCTCCAAGCCCTTCTCCGGCATACGTCTGATCGAGCCCTGTCACCGCGCACACCGTCCCGGCAGGAGCCTCCGCTGCCGCCTGATATCCGCTCCCGGAAAAAATCCGGATCTGATCTGCTTTCTGTTCCCCGATCTTTTGTTTGACCTTCAGCGTCCCTCCTGTGATCTTCATATGCGTCAGGCGGTTCCCCTGCGCATCCCGGGTGATTTTAAACACACGCGCTCCAAACTCCGCTCCGTACTGCGGCGGCATTGTATAATCCCTGATCCCGTCAAGCAGTTCCTGAACGCCCCACAGCTTCAGAGCCGACCCAAAATAGCACGGAAAAACTTTCCGTTCTTTTATCAGCTGCGTAATCCGGCCGCCCGGTATACTGTCATGCTCCAGATAATACTCCAGGGTCTCCTCGTCGCACACTGCCAGATTCTCATAAAATGTCTTCCGTTCCGCTTTCTTCTCCTGCGAAAGCGGTCCGAAGTCGATACAGTGTCCGTCAAGATGCTTTTGCAGCTCCTGCATCAGCGCTTCCCGGTCCGTTCCCTGCTGATCCATCTTATTCACAAACAGAAAAACCGGGATCCGGTAGCGCGCCAGCAGCTTCCAAAGCGTCTCCACATGTCCCTGCACGCCGTCCGCCCCGCTGATGATCAGCACCGCATAGTCCAAAATCTGCAGCGTCCGTTCCATTTCCGCTGAAAAATCCACGTGTCCCGGAGTATCCATCAGCGTCACCGGCATCCCGCCGATCTTCAGTTCGGCCTGTTTTGAAAAAATCGTGATACCGCGTTCCCGTTCCAGTTCGAAATTGTCGAGGAAAGCATCCTGATGATCCACACGCCCGAGCCTGCGGATACTGCCGGTCAGATACAAAACTGCCTCCGCCAGCGTCGTCTTCCCGGCGTCCACATGGGCCAACAGACCCGCACAAATATGTTTGATAGGCTTCGTTTCGTTGGCCTGTCGGCCCATAAAAAATCCTCCTCTCGTAAAGACATACTATAGATTAGTA
>DVHT01000183.1 GCA_018711885.1 Candidatus Choladousia intestinipullorum
ATCGACACGCTCTCCATCAGTCTGAATACACCGGATGCGAAGAAATACTATGAGCTTGTCCGTCCGAAGTTCGGCGAAAAATCTTTTGATGCAATGCTGGAATTTGCAAAAGAGAGCAAAAAATATGTGCCGAATGTGGTGATGACGACAGTGGACACGACGCTTACGAAAGAAGAAGAGCAGCAGTGCCGCGAGATCTGCGAAAAGCTTGGCGTAACCTACCGGATCCGGCCGTGGGAAGACTAAAACGGACGGAAGGCAGATCTGTGCAAACGGACAGATGGCAGATCTGTGTGCAGAATTGACAGCTCCCGCTAAACTGGTTATACTGATAAGAAAACCGAAAAAGGGAGAAGAAAAACGATGGAAAGAGAAAAATTCAGCAGCCGTCTGGGGTTTATTCTGGTCTCGGCCGGCTGCGCAATCGGTATCGGAAACGTATGGAAATTTCCGTACATGGCAGGAAGCCTCGGGGGAGCGGCGTTTATCCTTATTTATCTGGTATTCCTCGTAGCAATGGGATGGCCGATCATGGTCTGTGAATTTGCGGTCGGGCGCGGAAGCCAGAAAAGCTGTGCGACTTCTTTCCGGGTCCTTGAGAAGAAGGGGACGCGCTGGCACCATTACGGCTGGTTCGGCATGGCGGGCAATTATCTTCTGATGATGTTCTACACAATGGTGGCCGGATGGATGATGTACTACTGCTACCGCTGCCTGCGCGGCGAATTCAGTCAGGGAGCGATGGATACGCAGATTGTGGCGGATAAGTTTAACGGTATGCTCGCGTCGCCGGGGACAATGGCGTTCTGGACGATTCTGGCGATCCTGCTTTCCTTCGGCATCTGTGTGTTCGGAGTACAGAAGGGCGTAGAGCGCGTTTCAAAGGTCATGATGCTCGCATTGCTCGCGCTGATCGTCATTCTCGCGGTGAATTCTGTACGGCTGCCGGGGGCGCTGGAAGGTGTGAAATTTTACCTGATCCCGGATTTTGAAAAAATTAAAGAGGTAGGGATCGGAAACGTCGTGTTCGGCGCTATGTCCCAGTCGTTCTTCACGCTGAGTCTCGGTATCGGCGCCATGGCGATCTTCGGAAGCTACCTTGACAAAGACCGTTCTCTTTCGGGAGAGGCGAGAAGCATCGGTATCCTTGATACGTTCGTGGCACTGATGGCAGGCATGATCATTATTCCGGCATGTTTCGCATTCGGTGTGGAGCCCGATTCCGGTCCTTCGCTCATCTTTATTACACTGCCGCAGATTTTCAATCAGATGCCGGGAGGCAGGATCTGGGGAGCGCTGTTCTTTTTATTCCTTTCCTTTGCAGCGCTGACAACAGTAGTTGCCGTCTTTGAAAATATAATTTCTTTTGCGATGGATCTGTTCGGAGCTTCCAGAAAGAAGGCAGTAGCGGTAAATATTGTCCTGATCATCATTCTTTCTATGCCGGCGGTCCTTGGCTTTAACGTGCTTTCCTCATGGCAGCCGCTCGGCGCTGGCAGTACGGTCATGGATCTGGAGGATTTCCTCGTATCGAACAACCTGCTGCCGCTCGGATCTCTCGTATATCTGATGTTCTGCACGCAGAAACACGGATGGGGATGGGACAATTTCATAAAAGAGGCGAACTCCGGAAAAGGAATGAAATTCCCGGCGTTCGTCCGCGGTTATATTACATACGGAATCCCGCTTCTGGTCGCAGTGATCTACCTGAAGGGTTACTGGGATATGTTTGCACCGAAGGCTGAGGCAGAGGGAAATCCGATGCTTCTGATCGGATGGATGATGGTTGCAGTGCTGTTCCTGGTTCTGATCTTCTGGATTACGCAGAGCGGAAGAAAAAAAGCGGAGAAAACCGGTAATCGGTAATACGGTAAATATGCTCTCTTCCGGGCAGACAAGTGAAATAGGAAACTTGTCGCCTGGGAGGGGGCATATTTTTTTGCGGCAGCCATTTATTGTGCTGAAAGAAAAGCCGGATTTTGTGAAATTTACATAAAATCTAAAAAAGATACTTGGTTCGTATGGTAAAAAGGATTATAATGAAACTTAACTGAGTGAAGATACGGAGGAGGAATTTCATGCGTGTGCGGGATGCGCTGTCAGCTGTGCGGACAGGAAAGAAAAAAGAGCGGGAAATGGCCGCACTTACGACAGTCTGGAGCGAGCGGAAGACGGAAGGGACCATACTGCCGGAACATCCGCGTCCGCAGATGCGAAGAGACGAATGGGAGAGCTTAAATGGATGGTGGCATTACGCCTTCACGAAAAAGAGCGGCAGGCCTGACACGTTCGACGGCCGGATCCTGGTCCCGTTTTCTCCGGAATCAGCCCGCTCCGGCGTAGGAAAACGGCTGGAGCCGGGGCAGTACCTGTGGTATTTCCGCAGTGTGAAATTAGAGAGCCTTCCAAAAGGAAAACGGCTGCTGCTCCACTTCGGAGCGGTGGATGAACGGTGCATCGTCTGGTGGAACGGACGTCTGCTCGGCAGCCACAGAAACGGATACCTCTCCTTTTCGTTTGATGTGACGCAGCACGTACGGGAAGGGACGAATACGATCTGGGTGCGGGTGCAGGATGACACAGACGCATCGGGGGCATGCCGCGGAAAGCAGTCGCTGGCGCCGGGAGGAATGTTCTATACGGCTCACAGCGGAATCTGGCAGACCGTCTGGCTGGAATGGGTGCCGGAAAATTTTATCGCAAACCTTAAGATTACACCGCTTTATGACAGCGGCGCCGTCCGGATCGAGTTGTCTGCGGTGCGTCCGGCAGATGCAAAGATACGGATCAGGGGGAAAACAAGCTCCTATCTCCATTTTGTAAAAAAGGAGGATTTTACCGTAAACGGGGACACCCAGGCTGTCAGAGCGGGCGGCATCGTGAACGCAGCGGAAGAAAAAAGGGCGGAAGCGGTCATGGAGATTACGCTGCCGGAGCTTTGTCCGTGGAGTCCGGAGGATCCGTTTTTATACGGGCTGGAGACGGTTTTGGGCGAAGATCTGGTGGAGAGTTATTTTGCGATGCGTAAATTCTCTGTGGGAACAGACAGCGGGAGGTATCCGCGCCTGATGCTGAACAACCGGCCGTATTTCTTTCACGGAGTGCTCGATCAGGGATACTGGCCGGAGAGCCTGTGTACGCCTCCGGATGATGAGGCAATGGTCTTTGACATCGTCAAGATGAAAGAGCTTGGGTTCAATATGATCCGCAAGCACGTCAAAATAGAGCCGATGCGGTGGTACTACCACTGCGACCGCATCGGAATGATCGTATGGCAGGATATGGTAAACGGAGGCGGCAGACTCGATCTTTGGAGACTTTGCTACCTTCCGACCGCATTGCCGGCAGTGACAGCGAAGATAAAAGACGATCGTTACCGCTTTTTTGCGCGGTCTGACGCCAGGGAACGGAAATGGTGGGAGGAAGACTGTTTGGCGATGATCCGCCAGCTTTACAACTGCCCCTGTATCGCGATGTGGGTGCCGTTTAATGAAGGATGGGGGCAGTTTGATTCTCTGAGGATTACAGATGAGATCCGGAAAGCGGATGCAACGAGGCTGGTCGACCACGCAAGCGGATGGTTTGACCAGGGCGGCGGAGATGTGAAAAGTGTCCACAATTATTTCCGGCCGCTTAAGGCCGTGAGGGACAAACGGCCGTTTGTCCTCTCTGAATACGGAGGATATTCCTGCGCAGTTTTGGGCCATACCAGTACGGAGGCGTCATATGGATACCGCACCTGCCGCACGGAAGAGGAATTTTCGGATGCGTTCTGGAAGCTTCAGGAGAAGCTTCGTTCGCTTGAAAAAAAGGGGCTTTGCGGGGCGGTGTATACGCAGGTGTCCGATATAGAAGAGGAAATCAATGGTCTGTACACGTATGACCGCAAAAAATGCAAGGTCGCGGGAAGGCAAAATGTACGTAAAAAAGATGTATGAGAACTAAAATTTAATATAAAACAGCAAAAATTTGCTTGTGATTCGTCTTTTGAAGTAGTAAAATTACAGGAGATTCTGATTATGAAGAAAATGTTATTTGTATATAATCCCAAATCCGGAAAGGGATTGATCAGAAATCATCTTTCGGCAGTTCTGGAAACTTTATCAGGGGCAGGATTTGAGGTGACGGTACACCCGACCAGGCAGAGCAAAGACGCCTGTGAGGTAGTCGAAGAGCGCGGTTCGCAGTACGACCTGATCGTATGCAGCGGCGGAGACGGTACGCTGGATGAGGTCGTGACCGGGATGATGCACAGCGGAAACTATCGTACCATCGGATACATTCCGGCAGGCAGCACGAATGATTTCGGCAGCAATCTGGGAATCCCGAAGCAGATGGAACAGGCGGCGGAGCTGGCGGTACACGGGATGCCGTTTGCCTGTGATATCGGAAAATTTAATGAGGATTATTTCGTATACGTGGCAGCGTTCGGCTTTCTGACAGACGTGTCGTATCAGACGAATCAGGATCTGAAGAATGTGCTCGGACACACTGCTTATATTGTGGAAGGCATGAAGCGCGTCAGCTCATGGAAGAGCTACCATCTGAAAATAGAGAGTGAAGAATTTACGGACGAGGGAGATTTCATGTACGGCATGATTTCAAACTCCAACTCTGTCGGCGGTTTTAAAGGACTTGCCGGGAAAAATGTTGAATTAAATGACGGACTGTTCGAAGTGATGCTCGTGCGCACGCCTCAGAACCTGACCGACTGGCCGGAGGTCATAGGGTCCTTGATCATGCAGGATGAGAAGAGCAGGAATGTGGTCCGCTTCAAGACGAACCGGCTGACGGTCAGCTCAAAGCAGCCTGTCGCATGGACGCGTGACGGGGAGAACGGCGGAGAGCATACAGTCGTCGAGATGGTGAATCTGCCTCAGGCGCTGAAGATCATGGCGAAACCTGACGCAGAACTGGAAGCGCGCAGCGTACCGGGATAATCAGCCGGGCGCATCAGTATGAGGGAAGAACAGAGCCAGGAAAGGCGGAAGCCGGACCGTGCTGTGAAGAAAGGAGAAAGATATGTTATATGTAGGTGTGGATCTCGGTACATCAGCGGTGAAGCTTCTGCTGATGGACGGAGCAGGAAAAATCCAGAAGATCGTGTCAAAAGAGTACCCGATTTATTTCCCGCATCCGGGATGGTCGGAGCAGAATCCGGAGGACTGGTATGAGCAGACGATCGCCGGCTTAAAGGAACTGCTGGCGGACTGCGACAGGAGCCAGGTGGCCGGTATCAGTTTCGGCGGACAGATGCACGGGCTGGTTATTCTGGACGCGGATGATAAAGTTATCCGTCCGGCGATCCTGTGGAACGACGGAAGAACGTCTGAGGAATGCGATTATCTGAACAACGTGATTGGAAAGGACAAACTCTCCGAATACACGGCGAATATTTCCTTTACAGGGTTTACGGCGCCGAAGATCCTCTGGGTAAAGAATAAAGAACCGGAGAACTTTGCAAAGATCGAAAAGATCATGCTGCCGAAAGATTACATAGCGTACCGTTTAAGCGGCGTACACTGCACCGACGTTTCCGATGCATCCGGCATGCTGGTATTCGATGTAAAGAACCGCCGCTGGTCGAAAGAGATGCTGGACATCTGCGGTATCCGCGAAGAACAGATGGCAAAGGTATATGAGAGCTATGAGGCAGTGGGAAATGTACTTCCTGAGGTCGCAGAAGAGCTCGGTATCCCGGAGACGGTCAAAGTCGTAGCGGGAGCAGGAGACAATGCTGCTGCGGCAGTCGGAACGGGCACAGTCGGAGACGGTATGTGCAATATCTCGCTTGGCACGAGCGGCACGATCTTTATTTCTTCCGAAAAATTCGGAGTGGATAAATTCAATGCGCTCCATGCGTTTGCGCATGCTGACGGGCACTACCATCTGATGGGCTGTATGCTGAGCGCGGCGTCCTGCAATAAGTGGTGGATGGATGAGATCATCGGCACAAAGGATTATGCGGCGGAGCAGAAGGCGATCGAGAAGCTCGGCGAGAACCACGTATATTTCCTTCCGTACCTGATGGGAGAGCGTTCTCCGCACAATAATCCGAACGCGCGCGCTACCTTCATCGGCATGACGATGGATACGACGAGGGCCGATATGACGCAGGCGGTACTTGAAGGCGTGGCATTCGCACTGAGGGATTCCCTCGAAGTGGCGAAGGCGCTCGGCATCAAGATCACCCGCACCAAGATCTGCGGCGGCGGAGCAAAGAGCCCTCTCTGGAAGAAGATCATCGCAAATGTGCTGAATCTGAAAGTAGATGTGATCGAGAGTGAAGAAGGACCTGCACTTGGCGGGGCGATGCTTGCAGCTGTGGCATGCGGAGAGTATGCATCCGTAGAGGAAGCAGCATCAAAGCTGGTAAAGATCATCGATACGGTGGAGCCGGAGGAAGAACTGGTGGCAAAATACGAAGCAAGGTATGCGCAGTTCAAAGAGATCTATCCGGCATGCAAACCGCTTTTTGATAAGATTATCTGAGCAGGAGGTAGGACAAAATGGAAATTAAAAAAGTGACGGATGCGGCGTTTAAAAAATACGGCCGCGTGATCGAAGGAATTGACTTTTCTGAGCTGGTGGAGACGCTTAAGACAAAGACGCCGTGCACGTCAGAGGTCGTATATGAGCCGTCCGTAAAAGAGCTGGAAGAGCTTCCGGTATACAAAGAGCTGATGACAAAGACATACGGCGAGCTGCCGATCCAGATCGGATACTGCAACGGCAACAACTACATGCTGAATGCGCTGGAGTATCACCGTTCTTCGGAGGTCAATGTAGCGGCGACAGATGCGGTGCTCCTTGTCGGCTGGCAGCCGGACATCGCAGAGGACGGAACGTATCCGACTTCTCTGGTAGAAGCATTCCTGCTCCCGGCCGGAACCGCTGTGGAACTGTATGCGACGACGCTGCACTATGCGCCGTGCAATGGCGAAGAGAACGGTTTCCGCGTAGCGATCGTACTTCCGAAGGATACGAATCTTGAACTGGATGAGACGCACGAAGGCGGCGAGGACGCACGCCTTACCGCAAAGAATAAATGGCTGATCGGACATCCGGAAGGCGGACTGCCGGAAGGTTCACCGATGGGACTTGTGGGAGAAAATATCTGCATCAAATAGGATCTATAGGGGAAGCCCTTTAAGTATCACCGGTGAGAGCCGGTCTATCAACAAAAAGCAAACAGGAGGATGAGAACCATGATTAACATTCCAGAAGTAAAAATTGGTATTGTGGCAGTGAGCCGTGACTGTTTCCCGGAAGAGCTGTCCGTAAACAGAAGAAAAGCGCTTGTTGACGCTTATAAGGCAAAATATGACGCAGCAGATATCTATGAGTGCCCGGTCTGTATCGTAGAGAGCGAGATCCATATGGAGCAGGCTCTTGCTGATGTAAAAGCTGCAGGCTGCAACGCCCTCGTTGTTTATCTCGGCAACTTCGGTCCGGAAATTTCCGAGACGATGCTCGCTCAGAACTTTGACGGACCGTCCATGTTTATCGCAGCAGCAGAAGAAAGCCAGAACGACCTGTGCGGCGGCCGCGGCGACGCTTACTGCGGAATGCTCAATGCCAGCTACAATCTGAAGCTGCGCAATGTAAGAGCATATATTCCGGAGTATCCGGTAGGAACAGCAGATGAGTGCGCCGATATGATCCACGATTTCGTGCCGATCGCACGTGCCGTTGCAGGTCTTAAGAACCTGAAGATCATTTCTTTCGGACCGCGTCCGCTGAACTTTATGGCATGCAACGCGCCGATCAAACAGCTTTACAACCTCGGCGTTGAGATCGAAGAGAATTCAGAGCTTGACCTGTTCGAAGCGTTCAACAATCACGCAGGCGATGCGCGTATCGCAGACGTGGTAAAGGATATGGAGAAAGAACTTGGCGAAGGCAACAAGAAGCCGGAAGTTCTCGCAAAACTGGCTCAGTACGAGCTGACGCTGCTTGACTGGATCGAGGCTCACAAGGGAAGCAAGAAGTACGTTGCGATCGCAGGCAAATGCTGGCCGGCATTCCAGACGCAGTTCGGATTCGTTCCGTGCTACGTAAACAGCCGACTGACAGGAAGAGGAATCCCGGTATCCTGCGAGGTAGATATTTACGGCGCACTGTCCGAGTTCATTGGAACATGCGTAAGCAACGATGCAGTGACCCTGCTCGACATCAACAATTCCGTACCGGCAGACATGTACGAAGAGTCCATTAAGGGCAAATTTAACTATACACACAAAGATACCTTCATGGGATTCCACTGCGGAAATACATGCTCTTCCAAGCTGACAAGCTACAGCATGAAGTACCAGATGATCATGGCAAGAAGCCTTCCGATCGAGGTTACAAACGGAACGCTCGAAGGAGACATCATCCCGGGCGACATCACATTCTTCCGTCTGCAGAGCACGGCTGACAACATCCTGCGCGCTTACGTTGCTCAGGGCGAAGTCCTTCCGGTAGCTACAAAATCCTTCGGAGGCATCGGTGTATTCGCAATTCCGGAAATGGGACGTTTCTACCGCCACGTGCTGATCGAAGGAAATTATCCGCATCACGGAGCAGTTGCATTCGGACATTTCGGAAAAGCACTTTACGAAGTATTCAAGCTCATCGGCGTATGCCCGGATGAGATCGGATACAACCATCCGGCAAGCGTACCGTACAGAACGGAGAATCCGTTCGCATAAGCCGGCGGCAAAGCAAAAACAAAATGCAGCAGAGGCTGCCGCAGGATACCGCGGCAGCCTCTTTTGCCTTTGCAAAGGAGAGGAACAGGATCATGGAAAAAAGAGTTTTTGGCACAACGAATGACGGTACAGAATATCATCTGTATTCTTTTACGAATAAAAACAATATGACAATGGTATTGACGGAGCTCGGCGCAACGCTGGTCAGCGTACTGGTGCCGGATAAGAACGGCGTGCTGCGCGACGTGGTGCTCGGCTACGATCAGCCGCAGGACTACATCGATCATACGTGCTACTTCGGGACGGTGATCGGAAGGAGCGGAAACCGCATCGATAAAGGCCGCTTTACGATAAATGGCAGGACGTATCAGATGGATATCAACGACAATGAGAACAACCTCCACAGCGGAAACAACGGTTATGACAGCAGAAAATGGGATGTGAGATCCGTCTGCGAAGAGAAAAACAGTATTACCTTCGGTCTTGAGAGCCCGGATGGGGATCAGGGGTTCCCGGGGAATTTCCAGGTGACTGTGACGTATACGCTGACGGACGACAATGAGATCATCCTCCATTACGAAGGAAGCTCCGATGCGGATACGGTGGCCAATATGACGAACCATACGTATTTCAATCTGGCAGGCCATGACAGCGGAAGCATGGAAAAACAGATTTTGATGATCGCGGCGGATGCTTATACGCCGGTGCGCGACAGCCAGTCGATCCCGACAGGGGAGATCGCTCCGGTAGAGGGCACTCCGATGGATTTCCGCACGGCAAAACCGATCGGACGCGACATCAATGCAGACTTTGAACAGCTTAAATTTGTCGGCGGATACGACCACAATTACGTGCTGTCGAAAGATGCGGGCACGATGAAGAAGATGGCAGAAGCGTACTGTGAAGAGACCGGTATTGCGATGGAAGCGCGCACAGACTGCTGCGGCGTACAGTTTTATGCCGGCAATTTCATCACGGACCAGACTGGAAAAGGAGGCGCAGCATATGGAAAACGTCATGGATTCTGTCTGGAATCCCAGTATTATCCGAATGCGGTCAATCAGGAAGGATTTGCCTCTCCGATCTTAAAAGCTGGTGAGAAATACGATTCTGTGACGGGATACCGGTTCTGTCTGAAATAAAATAAAGGTTATTCCATGAAGAAAAAAGAACGCATAAAAATCAAATTGTATCTTGTACTGGGAGCGCTTTTTGTCCTTGCCGCCGTAACGGCGCTTGGATGGCGGTATTATCTCCGGACCATACAGAGAAACGGGATCGGGGATATGCTCTCAGGCGAGGAGTATGAGCGTCATTATGTCATGATACCGGAGGATTCGTCCTCCGGTATCTGGCAGGATATTTATGCCAGCGCGAAAGCGGCAGGGGCGGAGTCAGGCGCCTATGTGGAGCTGATGTCCGACTGGTCTGCGGGAGAATATACAGAAGTCTGCCGCATGGTTTCGAAGAGGCCGTGCGGCAGACTTTCTGTTTGTTCAGATAATAGATACAAAAGAGAAATTAGTTAATTATTTTTCGAAAAAGCAGAAATTAGCAGACAATTATAAAAAATAAAAATTTAAACAGAAAATGCTTGACAAGAAGAGGAATATAGATTACAATATAGTCACAACAAAGAAGAAAAGAAAACTAAAAAACAAAAGAAATGAAAAGCAAGTAGCTGGACAAAAAAGCAACAGGAGGTCAGTCCAATGGGAAGATAAACCAGAAATTAAATCTCTGAAACAGATTCAGTAGAAAGAAAACTGAAGGAGGAGATTCCAATGAAAGGAAGAGACCCATAGCGGATTGAAAAAATGAAGGAAACGGAGGTTATATAGTGAAACTTCAGATTATTCACTGAAAGAGCTATCTGATGACGAGAAAGTCAGATAGCTCTGTTTTGTGTGATCAGATATTGTTTCATAAAAAGACACTCTAATATGCTTGAAGAATAAAAAGGTATTGCCGCAAATGCTTACGGAAACATAATCGTACTTTGCGGCAGTATCTTTTTAAGTATGTGCTCAGGTATAAAGGATATGCATATTCCCTTTGCTGTCTCGGACGATCTCTGCATCCACCTGATAGATTTCACGGATCAGTTCCGGCGTCAGCACTTCTTTTGGCGTCCCGCAGGAAACGATCCGGCCGTCCTGCATCACGTAGATCCTGTCACAGAAAGCGGCGGCCAGATTCAGATCATGGATGGCGGAGAGTACTGTGACGTTCAGCCCTTTTACGAGTTCCAGCAGCCGGAGCTGGTGTGTGATGTCGAGATGGTTGGTCGGCTCGTCCAGGATCAGCGCCTGGGTCTGCTGGGCGAGAGCTCTGGCTAAAATGACGCGCTGCTGCTCCCCGCCTGATAAGGTGGAAAAAGAGCGGTCAGCAAACGCTTCCATCTGCACCGTCCGCAGCGCTTCCTCTACGATGCGAAAATCTTCGGCTGTATCCCGCTCCAGCATTTTTTTGTGAGGCGAGCGTCCCATCAGGACGACTTCACGGACGCTGAAATCAAAATTATAGTAGTTGTGCTGGGCGACTACGGCCATCTTTTTTGCAGAGCTTTTCACGCTCATGCGCTCAAGTTCCAGACCGTCTAAATACACGGCTCCGCAGTCCGGCTTCAGTGTGCGGTAGATACATTTCAGCAGTGTGGATTTTCCGCTCCCGTTCGGTCCGATGATCCCGACAAATTCTTTTTTGGAGGCGTTTAGCGATATTCCTCTCAAAACCTGTTTTGCCTGAAAGGATACCTTGATATCCTCTGCCTTGATTTCCATTACTTGCCACCTCCAAATCCGTAGGATCTGCTGACCAGCAGATAGATGAAGCACGGGGCTCCGATGATCGAGACGAGGATTCCGATCGGGAGCTCGGCGTTTTCCAGGATCACACGGCAGGCGACGTCGCACCAGATGAGAAAGACGGACCCGAGAAGGGCGGCGAGCGGAACGAGACGCCGGTGATCCGTTCCGAAGAGGATCCGGATGACGTGGGGAATGATCAGTCCGACGAAGCCGATCATTCCGGCAGTATAGACTGCAAATCCTACCATCAGGGAGGAGATCATCAGATAAAGCTTCCGTGCCCGGTGCAGGTCTGCGCCCAGCGTAATGGACACCTCATCTCCCAGCAGCATCAGGTTCAGATTCCGGAACTGGCTCCAGAAAAACAGGCTGCACAGGAGGATGACCGGCAGGATGACTCTGACGCGGCTCCAGTCCGCGCCGGCAAGACTTCCCATGGTCCAGAAGGTCACCTGTGAGGTGGCAGAATTGTCGTTGGTAATATAGAGAACGAAGCTTGAAAAGGCGGAACAGACGGAGCTGACGGCGGTGCCGGCCAGGATCAGCTTGCCGGAGGTAGCCCGGCCGCCGAGGTTTGCGATGTACATAACGGCAAAGGAAGTCACGATCGCTCCGGCGAAGGCCATGATACCGACAAAATTTCCGCCGAGGAAACTTCCGACTCCGAGCATGATGGAGAGTGTGGCCCCGAGCGTTGCGCCAGAGGAGACACCCAGGATATAGGGGTCTGCCAGAGGGTTTCTGACGATCGCCTGCATGACAACGCCGCAGACGGACAGGCCCATGCCAACGCCGAGGGCGAGGAGTACGCGCGGCAGGCGGATGAGCCAGACGACATCGTGGACGGCGCCTTCTTTATAGGCGGCAAGGCTTTCGATATGAAACAGTTCATATGCGATCACGCTGTAGACATCCCGCACCGAGAGATCCGCATTTCCGAACGTAACTGCCGCCAGGACAGAAAATACCAGCACTGCCAGTAAAACCAGCAGTGCCAGAATAAAAACGGAAGTATGTAAAATGTTTGACTGGTGTTGTGAAGGGTCCGTTTTCTTCATTCTTTCTTCAAACTCCTTTAGTTTTCAGAATCAAGCTCCAGATCAGGGTAAAGCCCCTGCGCAAATGTCACCATACCGTCCGGTGTGCGTGTTGCGCTGGCGTACATTTCGCTCAGCATGATCGGATAGACGTTTCCGTTTTTGACTGCGCTCAGGTTCTGGAGCGCTTCATCTTCGAGGATCACGTTAAGCTGATCGTTTTTTACGGTTTCCGGATCATCTCCGGAGTACGGCATATATACAACAAAGATCACATCCGGATCGGCGGCGATGATATCTTCTTTTCCCACCTGGGATGCATCCGGATTTGCAAGAGCGGCGCCGAGCGCAGTCACCATATCTCCGCCGAGGCTTGCTGCGCCATAATTGGTGATCTCGTCTCCGAGAGGCTCAAGGATCAGTACGGTCGGCTGTTCTTTCAGACCGGAAGCTGCTTCGGCTGTCTGGTCGATGACAGACTGGATATCCGCCACGATCGCTTCTGCTTTGTCCTGTACATCAAAAATCTTTCCAATATTCAGAAGGTCTGTGATCTCGTTTTCCAGAGTGCGGCTGTGGCTTGCATCGCCGGTGCGCGGTCTCGTATTGGAATTGATGTAGACATTGCAGCCTTTCTCCGTCCAGGAGTCCACGTCGCCGAGACGGTCGTCCGCAAGGATCGATCCCCAGGAGAAGATCATATCCGGCTCCAGCATCGTTGCGGTCTCCAAAGAGGGGGTGAATTCGTCCAGATAATTTACCTGTTCAAAAGCTTCGGCCAGTTCATCCGGAACGGCATTGTCGAGACCGGCCGCAGCCACAAGGCGGTCCTCAAGGCCGAGGGAGAGCATTGTCTCGATACAGCCCTGGTACACGGCCAGAACCTTTTCCGGAGCTTTTTCATAGGTGGTTTCCACTTCGTTCCCGCTCTGGTCATAAGTAGTGATCGTCAGGGGATACCGGGTGCTTTCTGCTGCAGATACCGGGACGGTGCATCCAAGAGCCGTAACAGCGCAGAGCGCTGCGCCGGCAAATCTCTTCCATGTGGTTCTTTTCATTTTTACGATTCCTTTCTTTTTTCTGTTTTTCTGTCCAATCAGCAAAACAAAAAACGCGTACTGCGGGCCGCAGCACACGTACGAAAATAAGACCCGCCGGTTAAGCAGCCGGGTATCGTTTTCTCTTCGTAACAGTTCTGTCGATCGCAGAATTCATTACAAGCTCATGGCAGGTCTTCTGACTTATGCATCCTCACATACTTTCGCCTTCTCGAAAAGATCAATGGCACGCTGAAAGCTGTTCCGCAATTACAGCAGCGAGACTGTACAAGAATTTCACTTGTTTCCCTTTTCATTATCCGGAATAATAGCTCCCGGATAAACCATAAACCTCTTTCAGAATACCACGTTTTCGGCTGTCCTGCAAGGAAAACTTACAGAACAGCCGCGGAGTCTGACAGGCGCTGCCTTAGTATACGTCAAAGTTGGAGTGCTCTGCACAATCGGTACTGCACTATCGATCACCGCTGTTACTATACGGCAAGACAGCTCAATAGTGTGAAAATCCACGGCTGAAGGCAGTTTCGGGAGACTTTGCCGGAAAAAACGGCGAATTGAATAAGTATGCATGATTTTTGCCCGGAAATTTGTAAAAAACATGGAAATCCGGCCGAAGGAAATTTTTTTCTTGATTTTTGGGCCTGAAAGGAGTATGTTAAGAGCAGGTGACAAGGGCGTTCCACATATCAGATGCTGGAATGCCCTGTTTTTGGATTATCCGCCTGCCGGATAGAGACAGCGCCTGAAAATACGGGGAAAAGAGGAGCGATTATGAGTGAATATTATAATGTAGCAGATATCTTCGGCGAAGACGTGTTTACAGAAAAGGTCATGCAGGAACGTCTTCCGAAAAAAGTGTTCAAAGCGCTTAGAAAGACGATCGAAGAAGGTTCGGAGCTGGATCTGGCGACGGCTGATGTGATCGCGGCTGCGATGAAGGAGTGGGCGATCGAAAAGGGCGCGACACATTATACCCACTGGTTCCAGCCGCTGACGGGAGTGACTGCGGAGAAACATGACTCGTTTATCACCGCTCCTGAGCCGGACGGTACTGTCCTGATGGAATTTTCCGGAAAAGAGCTGATCAAAGGCGAGCCGGACGCCTCGTCATTTCCGTCCGGAGGCCTGAGGGCGACGTTTGAGGCGAGAGGATATACGGTATGGGACTGCACGTCTCCGGCGTTCGTCCGTCATGATGCGGCGGGGGCGATCCTCTGTATTCCGACGGCGTTCTGCTCTTATACGGGCGAGGCACTCGACCAGAAGACGCCGCTTCTCCGCTCAATGGAAGCGATCAATACGCAGGCTCTGCGGCTTCTGCGCCTGTTCGGAAATACAACCTCCAAAAAGGTGTTTCCGTGCGTGGGACCGGAACAGGAGTACTTCCTTGTGGATGAGAAGAAATTCCTGCAGAGAAAGGATCTGATTTTTACCGGAAGGACGCTGTTCGGGGCAATGCCTC
>DVHT01000184.1 GCA_018711885.1 Candidatus Choladousia intestinipullorum
ATCCTGTCAACTCCACATACCATTTATCCACCCTGTCAACTCAACACCCCTAATATCTAAATCAACCACTCAACTCTCCACCTTTTTTCACAGTAGACCAGTTCCCACTTATCCGTAAAATGAAAAAATCCGGGAATCGAAACCTGTCCTCTGACAAGCCCCGACTCCCGGAAATTCCTTGTTTTCTACACTTTTTCGCTATTTTTTTCTTTGACTTTTGACATCAATACAACCGTCTCCACATGCACCGTCTGTGGAAACATATCCACGCAGCACGCCCGTTCCACCCGGTATCCGCTCTGGATCAGTATCTCCAGATCCCTTGCCAGGCTCGTCGGCTTGCAGGAAATATACACCATCCGGTCTACGCCATAGTCGATGATCTTCGGGAGGGCCTTGGGATGGATGCCGTCGCGGGGAGGATCCAGTACGATGAAATCCGGCTTTTCTGCTATCTCATCCAACACTTTCAACACGTCGCCTGCGAGGAAATGGCAGTTGTCCAGGCCGTTTCGCGCTGCATTTTCTTTTGCCGCTTCGACCGCTTCTTCTACGATTTCCACGCCGATCACTTCTTTTGCGACGGATGCCAGGATCTGTGCGATCGTTCCGGTGCCGCTGTAAAGGTCGAATACCGTCATGTCGCGCGTGCTGCCTATGTACTCGCGCGCCGTGCGGTAGAGCACCTCTGCGCCGAGCGAGTTCGTCTGAAAGAAGGAGAATGGGGTAATCTTGAACCGCAGCCCTAGTATCGTCTCATAGAAATAATCCTGCCCGTACAGAATGCATGTTTCATCGCTCTGCACCACATCTGCGACCGAATCGTTGACAAGATGTAGGATTCCTACAATCCTGCCCTGGAGTTTTCCGTCTTCTTCCAGACGGAGCAGCTGGCGCACGAGCGGCTGCAGGTCGTACTCTGCCTGGCTCGTTGTCACGAGATTGATCAGGGTTTCTCCGGTCGTCTCGGAACGGCGCAGCAGCAGGTGGCGCAGATAGCCGGTGTGCGACATTTTATGGTAATGCGGCGCGCCGATGCTGCGGAAATATTCCAGTACGCAGCTGGTGATAAGGTTTATGTCCGGATGGACCAGTTTGCAGTCAGAAGCCGTCAGCACATCATATGTACTGCCTTTTTTGTGCAGACCGAGTTCCAGCTCGCCGTCTTTGCAGGCGTCGCCAAAGGAAAATTCCATTTTATTGCGGTACGTAAACTCTTTCGGGCTGGGGCGGATGCCTTCAAAAGAATAGTCTGCGGCCCCGTTCTCATCCGTCTGTCCAGCCGCTGCAATCGCTTCATCCAGCAGTTTCCGCACCTGGCTTTCTTTCATCTTCAGCTGTTCTTCATAGTCCATCGTCTGATACATGCAGCCGCCGCATGCCGGGAAAATACTGCACTGCGGCTCTCTGATCTCCAGCGGAGACTTTTCCAGCACTTCTAAAAGCTGCCCTTCTGCGCGGTTCTTCCGCTTCTTGTTGATCCGGAAACGGACCTTCTGTCCCGGTATTGCGTTCTTTACGATCACGCTGCCTTCTTCTGTCTGAACAATCCCTTTGTTTGGAAAATCCACTTTTTCCAGCAGCCCTTCCATGACCTGACCTTTTTTCAATCTTACTTCCTCCCATGTATTCAAAAGGGGCTGTCGAAAAAATGCAACTATGCTTCCTGACATCCGTGTTCACCTGGTCCTTGCAACAGCCCTTCCGCCTGCGGCGGGCCGCACCGGCGGCATCTTCTTCTCTGCCGCAGCGCAGTCCCTGCGAAACGCTTTCTGTCACAGGAAACGCGCTTTCCTGCGATAGAAAAAGGCTGCTGCAAAATCTCAGGGGCTTTGACTGATCCCTGTTTGCAGCAGCCTTCGTTTTTACTCTCTCTTATTCTTCTGCTTCGCCTGCTTCTTCCGTCTGCGCAGCGTCTTCGCTCTTCTCTTCCGGCTCTTTCTCCACGGATTCGTTCTTTTCATCCATACCCGGGAAATCGTCGTCCTCAAAGAAGTCTTCGAAGTCGTCGTCAAAATCGTCTTCTATGTCTTCCAGGTAATCCGGTGCAAAGTAACGGTATACGGCGTATGCGATCGCTGCTACTGCCGCTACGGCGCCGATCACAGCCAGAAGCCAAAGCACTGTGTTTTTATGCTTTTCCTCTTCTCTTTTCTGCAATGCAGCCAGAAGTTCATCAAATTTATTCATTTCTCACACGTCCTTTCTTTGTATTGCAACCATTTATCATAGTATATCACAGCACTGCGATTTTTACTATAGAAATTTTCGATCATCCTTGTTTTTCTTTCGTTTTTCCGGGACAAGGAAACGGTTTCATATTTTTACCAGCTTTGCGAAAGACGCAAACATTTTTTTAATGCCGACGCGGTCAAATTCCACCGTAACCTCGTAGTCGCGCCCGCCTTCCGTGATATTCCGAACGGTTCCTTCGCCGAACTTAATGTGCCGCACGCGGTCTCCCGCAGCGTATTCCAGTCCCTCTGATTTTTTGACCTGGAACTGCTGCGGCGCAAACACCTTCGCCCGGAACGTTTCCCTCGCCTGTTCGTGAGGGGTAGCCGCTTTCGTCCATGTCTTTTCCAGACGCGCCGCTTTACGCTCCTCTGACTGCAGCATCTCTTTCGGAATATCGTCTATGAACCTTGATACGCGGTTGTAATGCACTTCCCCGCGCACCATGCGCTGTCTGGCCGCCGTCAGGTAGAGCTGGCGCATCGCCCGCGTGATCCCGACGTAGCAGAGCCTCCGCTCCTCCTCCAGATCGAGCGGGTCTTCTGATGCAATGCTCATGTAGCTCGGGAACATCCCGTCCTCCATTCCCACGAGGAAAACGACAGGGAATTCCAGTCCTTTTGCACTGTGGAGCGTCATCATCAGGACGTGGTCCGAATCTTCCTCCAGATTATCAATATCCGCGACGAGAGCCACTTCTTCCAGAAAACCGTCGAGGCGGTTGACTGCCTCTCCCTGGCTTTCATCGTAAGCTGCCGCTTTGTTTAAAAGCTCGTCGATATTGGCGATCCGCTCCTCGGCCTCGTCGGTCCCTTCTGCTTCCAGTTCTTTTACGTAGCCGGTGACCTCGAGCACATCTTCGATCATATCCTTTACTGTATAAAATTCCTCTTTGCTCCGAAACGTCTGGATCATCTGCACAAAATGCTGCAGTTTTGAAACTCCTTTTCCGATCCCCGGAATCGAACCTGCGCCGCGCAGCGCGTCGTAAAAACTGATATCGTTTGCCACAGCATATTCCTGCACGCGTGAAATCGTCGTAGCGCCGATTCCCCGTTTTGGCACGTTAATGATTCTTCTCACGGCCAGATCATCCTGCGCATTCGCGATCGTCTTTAAGTAAGCCAGAATATCTTTGATTTCCTTTCTCGCGTAGAAATTCACTCCGCCGACGATTTTATACGGGATATTTGCCATCAGGAATTTCTCTTCAAACATACGCGACTGCGCATTTGTCCGGTACAAAACGGCACAGTCGCCGTACTTCCATGCGCCGCGGGACGTCTGCCCGGAAATCAGGCCCGCCACGTACTCCGCCTCCTCAAACCCGTTCATAAACTGGCGGAATTTTACCGGCTCGCCCGTTCCATTATCGGTCCAGAGACGCTTGCTCTTTCTGCCCTTGTTATGACGGATGACTTCATTTGCCGCATCCAGAATATTCTGCGTCGATCTGTAATTCTGCTCCAGCCGGATGACCTTCGTATCCGGGAAGAACTGCTCAAAATTCAGGATATTCCCAATGTTGGCTCCTCGGAATTTATAGATCGACTGGTCATCATCGCCTACCACACAGAGGTTGCCGTATTTGGAAGCCAGCATGCTGACCAGCTTGAACTGCGCGGTATTCGTATCCTGATATTCATCTACCATAATAAACCGGAAGCGCTCCTGATAGGAATCGAGCACATCCGGACAGCTCTGAAACAGCTCTACTGTTTTGCAGATCAGATCGTCAAAATCAAGCGCGTTGCAGTTTTTCAGCTCCTTCTGGTATTCAAGGTAGACCTCCGCCGCTTTTTTCATCCGGAAATCCGACTGTGCTTTCATCATGAATTCTTCCGGTCCGATCAGCTCATCCTTCGCAGAAGAGATCACGCTCATGAGCATGCGTTCCTTATACAGTTTCGTGTCAATATTCAGCCGCTTGCAGATATCCCGGACCACGGATTTCTGATCGTCCGCGTCATAGATTGTAAAATTCGTTCCAAAACCAATCCTGTCTATGTACCTGCGTAGGATCCGGACGCAGGTGCTGTGAAAGGTCGCCACCCATACGCGCCCTGCATCGCCGTCCAGCATGCGGCTGACGCGGTCGCGCATCTCCCCGGCCGCCTTATTCGTAAAGGTGATCGCCATGATATTCCACGGCTCTATCCCCTTTTCCTCCATCAGCCACGCAATCCGGTGCGTCAGGACTCTCGTTTTTCCGGAACCCGCTCCTGCCAAAATCAGCAGCGGCCCTTCAAAATGGCACACTGCTTCATACTGCTGCGGATTCAAAGAATCATATATGCTCATACTGCTCCACCTTATCTTAAAGTTTTCTCACTCATCAAATTCTGCTACGACTGTATATCCGCTTTCGTCCGTCCTCACTTCTTTCACGACGCCCTCTCTCACGCTCAGGCGCTCACGCAGTTCGTAATTGGCCGACATTGCGATCGCCGGCTCGATCGTATAGTACCAGCTGGAAGGAAGCACGCCCTCTGAAACAGTGATCCTGTCTCCCGTTTTTACGAGACCTTCGCGTTCCATCTTAAATTCCATCTCCCGCACAAAAACACCTCCAGTCGCAATTCACCATATCATTCTACCCGATAGGGCCTCCTCTTGCAAGGATTAATTTATCACTTGTCATCTCGTTTTAAAAACTATATACTATACACAGAAACCTATTTGCCGGAATACACATCATGCGGACTGGCGTCAGTCCCTGATTCATATGATACAGTTTGAGGTGAGAAACGTTATGCAGCAGGAATACACAAAATTGCTCTCCGAGATCCTGAATGGAATGGGAAATACAGACCACATACAGCTTGGCGACATACCGGACATCGATCTGTATATGGACCAGGTCACACATTTCATGGAAGAACATTTAAAAAACTCAAAGCGCTATGAAAATGACAAGATCCTGACAAAGACCATGATCAACAATTACACAAAGAACAAGCTGCTGCCTCCTTCCGAAAAAAAGCGCTATACGCGGGAGCATATGCTTGTCCTGATCTTTATTTACTATTTTAAGTCTTTCCTTCCTCTGTCCGATATCCAGGCGATCCTAAAGCCTGTGACGGAACATTTTTTCAACACGGAAGGCGACTTCAATATTGAAAATATCTATAAAGAAATCTATGCGCTCGGCAAGGACCAGATTAGCGAAACGATCCGCGACATCATGGCCAACTACCACACCGCTTCCAATTCCTTTAAAGAATGTCCGGAAGAAAACCGGGAATTTATGCAGATTTTTTCCTTCATTTGTCTGCTGAGCTTTGATATCTATCTGAAAAAAGAAGTGATTGAAAAAATGATTGACGCCCTTCCCAGGCCGTCCGCCGATAAAAAAAGCTGATTTTCTGTTATTATGGAAAAAGGTATCCGCTAAAATACTTCGGACTGCTTCCCGAACACAAATGTCAGGAAGCTCAGCTGCATTTTAGCGGACACCCTCTGCGCATGTTTCTTTCAGTCTTCTTTTACTTCTCTCGTATCCTTATTTTTCATACGCGAGAAAACCATCTCATAGCCGTCATTGCCGTAATTCAGCGAACGGTTCACACGGCTGATTGTAGCTGTCGATGCTCCCGTCTTCTCAGCAATCTCAAGATATGTCTTTTTCTCCTTCAGCATATGTGCCACCTCAAATCGCTGCGCCAGTGACAGCAGCTCATTGATCGTACACACATCCTCAAAAAAGAGATAACACTCCTCTTTATTTTTCAGACACATGATCGCCTCAAAAAGCTCATCGACCGCATCCGTGCGGATTTTTTTGCTCATATTTCACCCTCCTGTATTTACTGTTTTACAGCAGCAAAGTGTGAACAGCGCAAACGTCCCCCTGGAATCCGCTCCGCTGTTTCCTCTGTTTGAAACTGCTGTCCATTTCTTGCTTTTCGTCAATCTTCACACTGACATCATTCTATCACGTTACTTTAACAGTGTAAAGCGGTTAATGTATTTTTTATATTCTTCGACGCTGCGGTTTACGATCAGATGCTCCGGAAAATCCATCTCGTCGAGCAGCCGGTCTGCATACTGATGGTTTCCCACATCAGCGGCGCAGTGAGAATCACTGTTGATAATGATCGGCGCTCCATATTTGAGGCAAAATCCAAGCATCTCCCGGTCATTCGGAACAGGATTTACACGGGAACCGGCCGGATTCAGAGAACTGTTGTTCAGCTCCAGAAGCACATGATGTTCTTTTGCCGCAGCTACAAGTGTATCGTAATCGACCGGATATCTGCCGTCATCCGGATGTCCGATAATGTTCACTGCCGGATTCTCGATTGCTTTCACATATGCCCTCGTATTCTCTTCCTTTGTCCCCGGCCTGATGCAGGGCGTATGCATGCTGGCTACGACTACATCCATCCGTTCCAGCAGTCCCTGTTCCATATCGAGCTGCCCGCTGTAATTCATAATATTGACTTCCGTTCCGAACAACACTTCTATCCCGTACATGGTGCGCGGCAATACCTTCAGATTCATAAAATAAAACTCATGGCAGGTTCCGGGCATCTTCATTGAGTGCTCGGTGAGGGCGAGCAGCTCCAGTCCCTTCTCCGCCGCCGCCTGAGCCATTTCGTTGATCGTATTATATGCATGTCCGCTCGCAACCGTATGCGAATGGGAATCCAGAACGTTTCTCCTCATAATCTCTGCCTCCTGATAAAATACTGCAATATTTTTCCCGAAAACACAAAAAGGAACAGGAAAGCCGCTGTTTCACGGCTGTCCTGCCCTATTATAATCTGAGTCCCCCAAATTTTCAACGGATTTACTGTATTTTCAGTTTCTCATTTACTCCGCAGCTTTTTCCGCGAATTCTGTCGTCACCAGTTCTTCATACGGAACACGTTTTTCCAGCTCTCCGGCATCCTCGAGGATATCCTGCAGCAGTTCAAAACTTTCCTGCTCGAAAATCAGATTTTCCTTCCACGTATCCTGTTCGTAATAGCGTGTAACGATCGTCGTGATTGTTTCAATGTCCGTCTCCGGGAACTGCGGTGCGATCACCTCAGCGATTTCTTCCGGCGTGTGGCTGTTTACGTAGTCCATCCCTTTTTGCAGTGCATTCGTAAACGACTGTACAATGTCGGGATGTTCTTCTAAATAGCTGGTCTTTGCACAGTATGCCGTATATGGCACGTATCCGGAATCCGTACCGAGCGATGCCACAACGTACCCTACGCCCTCGTTTTCAAGCGTAGTGGCTCCCGGCTCAAATTCAATCGTAAATTCTCCCTGCCCGCCGGAAAAAGCCGCCGCGGTAGAACCGAAGTCAATCGACTGGTCGATTTTCACATCCTTCGCCGGATCGATCCCGTTCTGCCTTAAAATATACTCAAAAACCATCTGCGGCATGCCGCCCTTTCTTCCTCCCAGAACATCTTTGCCGACCAGGTCGCTCCACTCAAAGTCCGGCATCTCTTCTCTTGCCACCAGAAAATTTCCGGCACGCTGCGTAAGCTGGGCAAAATTGACCGGCGCGTCTTTTGCGCCGCCGGCGTACGTATAAATGGATGCCTCCGACCCCATAAAACCGATATCCGCCTGTCCTGAGATCAGCGCCGTCATGACCTTGTCAGCGCCGAAACCATTTACAAGGGTAAGATCGATTCCCTCCTCCTCAAAGTATCCCAGCTCGATCGCCGCGTACTGAGGAGCATAAAAGATAGAATGCGCTACCTCATTCAGAGTTACCTCGGTCAGTTCCTTTGCGCCGGAAGTGCAGGGAAGTGTTCCCACGCATAATACGGCAGTCAGTGCAAGTGACAGAATTCTTTTTTTCATAAAGCGTTCTCTCCTTTTTTCCAACTACCGTAATATATGCAAGTATTGTGAAGTTGTGCCTGATTAATTATGGACGATACGTTATACCTGTATTATGCCTGCTATTTTACCGGCTGTCCGCAATAATAAAGTGTTCCGTCTTCTCCTCTGCTGTATTTGCTGAAGAATTCATCCCACAATTTCCATGAAAATTCCGGCGCGTAGGTATGATTGA
>DVHT01000185.1 GCA_018711885.1 Candidatus Choladousia intestinipullorum
GTCCCCGAGATAGACATCGTTTAAGACAATGGAGTTTTTAATGACACATCCGTCCCCTACAAAAACTTTCTTGAAGATCACCGAGTTTTCCACGTATCCGTTGATAATGGAACCATTTGCGATCAGGCTGTTCCTGACTTTGCTGTTCGGATTATATTTTGCAGGCGGATTGTCGTCCACCTTGGAATGAACGTCCGGATATTCCCTGAAAAAGTAATCTCTTACTTCCTTTTTCAGGAAGTCCATATTCGTCTTATAATAAGATTCTACCGACGCGATATTGCTCCAGTATTCTTTCATCTTATAGCCGTAGATCCGCTTCACATCGCGGTAGCGGATCAGGACGTCTTTTACAAAGTCGTACCTTCCCTCTTCCACCGATTTTTCCAGAAGCTCGATCAGCTGACGCCTGCGGATCACATAAATCCCGCAGGAGATCGTATGCGATGTAGCCGCCATCGGTTTTTCATCAAACTGTACAATTCGGCTCTCTTCATTCATCTTGATGATGCCGAACCTCGTCGCATCCTCGGTTCCCGGTATGTCTTTGCATACCACGGTAATATCCGCTTTTTTCCCGATGTGGTATTCCAGCACCTTTGCGTAATCCAGTTTGTACACTCCGTCGCCGGAGGCAATGACTACGTACGGTTCGTGACACTGTTTCAGGAAATCGATATTCTGATGGATCGCATCAGCCGTCCCCCTGTACCAGTAGTTATTATCCGATGTGACCATAGGCGGAAAGACGAACAGACCGCCCTGTTTTCTTCCAAAATCCCACCATTTTGAAGAACTCAAATGCTCGTTCAGAGAGCGGGAATTGTACTGCGTCAGCACGGCGACTTTCTGGATACCGGAATTTGACATACTGCTGAGTGCAAAATCGATTCCCCTGAAGCTGCCTGCGATCGGCATGGCTGCAATCGCTCTTTTGTTGGATAATTCTTTCATTCTGTAGCTGTTTCCGCCGGCCAGAATCACTCCCACCGCTCTCATTGCACATCACCTGCCTTGTCTAATGTTTCACCGCTTTCCAGCACACCGTCCGGATAATCGCCCGGCACAGTGACGCCGGTCACCGCCGTATTCTTACCGATTTTCACATCCGGCGGGATCACGGCATTTTCCCCGATCACGGCAAGTCCGAAGGAATAGATGGACGGTTTCAGCCGGTTCGGCACATCCTCGCCGACACCGATCTGAGCGTTTTCCCCGATCTCACAGTTTTCCGCTATGATCGAGCGCTCCACCAGCGCTCCTTCTTTGATGACCGTGTTCTGCATAATGATCGAATCCCGCACCACCGCGCCTTTTCTAATCACAACTCCGCAGCCGATGATCGAATTGTGCACCTCCCCGTAGATCTCAGAGCCGTCCCCGACGAGACAGCGCTCGACCACAGAATCCGCAGCCACGTACTGCGGCGGCAGAATATCATTTTTCGTATAGATCTTCCAGAATTCTTCATACAGATTGAACTCCGGAATAATGTCAATGAGCTCCATATTCGCTTCCCAGTAAGAACCGAGCGTGCCTACGTCCTTCCAGTAGCCGTTGTACTCATACGCCACCAGGGTAAGCCCATTTTCGTGGCAGTACGGGATCACGTGCTTTCCGAAATCGCAGTTGCTCTGCTCAGACAGTGCCAGAAGCGACTCTTTCAGTGTTTTCCATGTAAATATGTAGATTCCCATAGAAGCGAGATTGCTCTTCGGCTCCTTCGGCTTCTCCTGAAATTCTGTTATCCTGCCGCTCTCGTCCGTGACTACGATGCCGAAGCGGCTGGCTTCCTCCTGTGGTACGGGCATCACTGCAATGCTGATGTCTGCATTATGCGCTTTGTGATAATCCAGCATGACTTCGTAATCCATCTTATAAATGTGATCGCCTGATAAGATCAGGACGTATTCCGGATTAAACGACTCCATATAAGCCAGATTCTGATAGATAGCATTTGCTGTCCCGGTATACCACTCACTCTTTCCCACCTTTTCATAAGGAGGGAGCACGGTAACACCGCCGACGTTTTTGTCAAGATCCCACGGAATGCCGATTCCGATATGAGTATTCAGCCGAAGCGGCTGATACTGCGTCAATACTCCCACCGTGTCAATCCCGGAGTTGATACAGTTGCTGAGGGGGAAATCAATGATGCGGTATTTCCCGCCGAATGCGACTGCCGGTTTTGCCACTTTGGATGTCAGCACACCGAGGCGGCTGCCCTGGCCGCCAGCCAGAAGCATAGCTATCATTTCTTTTTTAATCACGTAACCACCTCTTGCTGTAATTTGTTTGCCAATTATTATATCACACGTTTTATGAATAGTGAACATTTTTTGCAATTAATTTCTCATTTTTTTCATGCTTTTTACAATATTTAACGCGGTTTTTCCTTTTTTGGAAAATTTTTGTTTTTAGTTTTTGATAATTTTACCCATGAAATATCACTTTTTTTGTGTATTTTCACAATCATCTGACACCATCCGACAAATTTCGCCAATCGCAAAAAGTCTTCTGCTGTCACTACTGCGTGCAGAGAGAAAATCCGGTTTTCCGCAAATTGCGGCCGCTGTTATACCTTTTATCCATGAAAAGAACTTGGATTTTTTTCTATATAATAGTATACTGTACGTAAGAAAGGAGTTTTTCAATGTATCAGATTAATTACAATAACCCGGTGCATATTCATTTTATCGGGATCGGCGGCATCAGTATGAGCGGTCTGGCTGCAGTCCTGCTAAAACGCGGATTCACCGTCAGCGGTTCCGATGCGCACAAAACTGCGCTGACCGAATGGCTCGCCAATCTTGGCGCCTCTATATCCTATCCGCAGTGTGCCGGAAATATTACAGATGATATCGACGTAGTCGTATATACGGCTGCGATCCATCCTGATAATCCGGAATTCCAGGCTGCCCGCGAAAAAGCTCTCCCGATGCTTTCAAGAGCACAGCTGTTGGGGGAACTTATGAACAATTATGAATCTTCTGTCGCGGTAGCGGGTACGCACGGAAAGACTACGACGACTTCCATGCTGTCCCACATCATGCTGCGCGCACAGCTTGATCCCACGATCTCCGTGGGCGGAATCCTGCAGGCGATCGGCGGCAATGTCCGGATGGGAGAATCCGAATATTTCCTGACAGAGGCATGTGAATATACGAACAGTTTCCTTGAGCTTTCTCCGAAGCTCGGCATTATCTTAAATATTGACGCGGATCATCTCGACTTTTTCAAAGATCTGGACGATATCCGCCATTCTTTCCGGCTGTTTGCCGAAAAAATCTCCCCGGAGGGCGCGCTGATCATCAACGCGGCGATTCCCGGGTTTTCGGAACTGACAGACCGGCTTTCCTGCCGTACGGTGACGTTTGGCATCGGCTGCGGAGATTACAGTGTCACAAATCTCTCTTATGATGACAGAGGATGCGGCAATTTCGACCTGATGCACGGCAAAAGCCTGCTCGGTCATTTTGTATTGTCCGTACCGGGCGAGCACAACGCGGCAAACGCTGCCGCAGCTCTGACTGCAGGTGACATTCTCGGTATCCCCGCCGATGTAATGGCTGCCGGGCTTCTCGATTTTACAGGCACAGACCGGCGTTTCCAGAAAAAAGGCGAAATCGGCGGCATAACGGTCATCGACGATTATGCCCATCATCCGACAGAGATCAGGGCTACACTAAATGCTGCCAGAAAATACCCGTGCAGACAGGTCTGGTGTGTGTTCCAGCCTCATACTTACACGCGCACAAAAGCGCTGATGGACGACTTTGCCAAAGCTCTCTCTCTTTCCGATCATGTCGTGCTTGCCGATATCTATGCGGCGCGCGAGACGGACACGCTTGGGATCAGCTCCGATGACCTGCGGCAGAAAATTTCCGAGCTTGGCACGCCGGCCTGGTACTTCCCGACCTTTGACGAGATTGAAACATTTCTGCTGGAGCGCTGTCTCCCGGGAGATCTGCTGATCACAATGGGCGCCGGTGACGTGGTAAAGATCGGAGAGCATCTGCTCGGACAGTAAACCGATCTTTTCAATACTTATACACACCAAGGAAATCCCGTATTTTCAAATATTCACCGACTTATCCACATTATCCACATGTTTATTCACATTTTCCGTGAGAAAACATGTGGATTTTTTTGTGGACAATACCGTTTACATAATTATTTTCAAAAATCCTGCTTTTTCTACATTTTCT
>DVHT01000186.1 GCA_018711885.1 Candidatus Choladousia intestinipullorum
GTAAATGGCTGCAGCATATTTGCTCGGATTAACCCGCAGCCGGTTGCGGATCCGCGGATTCCGGGAAACTTATATTACAGCAGCGTAGGAGAGAAAACGATTGATTCTGTTGTGTATAATGGACAGGCACAGAAGCCTGCATTTATCCTTGGATTCTATACGTACGGCAATGTCGGCCTGGGATCTTCCATTATGTCGACAATGGATTATATTGGCGCGGCTGCACCGGATGACCCGAAGATCAGCAGCCTGATTCAAAGCGTCAGCTATTCGGACAATATTAATGCCGGAACAGCAGCAGTTACTATTTCCTTTAAAGGCTTGTTTACCGGAAGCATTCAGCGGCAATTTACTATTGAACCAAAATCTATTGCTGATACCTCAATTAAGGTGCAGGTGAAGGAGGAGGGACTATATTATACGGGAGAACAGCTTTTGCCGGAATTGACGGTTGAGGATACTGCGGCCGGGACTGTTCTGGAAGAAGGAAAAGGCTACAAAACAGAAGTGGTCAGCGGAGGAATTCAGCCCGGTACGGCAGTCCTGAAAATTTCCGGCATCAACAATTATACGGGGGAACAGGCGAATATCACCTATGAGATACTGGCAGGTGAAGGTGAAAACGAAAGCGGGAGTGAAATCGAAGAGATTCTGCCTGCCGATCCGTTTGTGGTAAAAGTAAGAAATCAGAAGTCGCTGCGCCTGAAATGGCAGGAGATGGCCGGCTATGAAGGGTATCAGCTTTATATGGCGCCAAAACGGAACGGATCATATAAAAAGGTTGCTGACGTGAAAAAAAGTACAGCCGCGGTGCGCAATCTCAAAGCAGGATCGACGTATTTCTTCAAAGTAAGGGCCTATAAACGGGTGAACGGCAAAAAGCAGTTTTCTGATTTTTCAGAGGTGATGGCTGTCTGCACCAGACTCACGCAGCCGAAGATCACATCAGCGAAATCGTCAAAAGCGGGACGCGTCAACATAAAATGGAGGAGAGATACGAAAGCCTCGGGATACAGCATTTATATGAGAAAAGCAGGCGTCCATGAGTTTACGTTTGCCGGGGATGTAAAAGGCGGCCGGAATACCTCATGCACTCTGAAAGGGCTGAAATCAGGAAAGAATATTTTCGTACGGATCCGGTCATTCAAAACAGTAGAAGGAAAACGGATATACAGTTCCTATTCTGAGAAAGTAAAGGTACGTGTCAAATAATCAGTTCTGAAAAAGAAGAGGATTGGCGGAACTGTGGATGGAAAGAGGGTATCCCTCAAGTCATTTCGTGACTTTAGGGATACCCCCTTTTTTGTTTTTGTTGTAAATATACATCAGGCCTTTCAGAAGCAGACGGTCGTCAATGATGATGTCGCGCCTGCAGTAGGGGATGATCGCTTTTGCAAGCCCGCCTGTAGAGACGACGGTACACGTTTCACCGAGTTCTTCTTCGATGCGATTTACTGTACCCTCAATACTGGAGGCGGTGCTGTAGATGATGCCGCTTCGCATACAATCGATCGTATTTGTCCCGATCACCTTTTTCGGGGGATCGAGGCTGATCTTGGGAAGCTGGGAAGTCCGCATGGTAAGCGATTCGAGAGAAACGCGGAGCCCGGGCATGATCATTCCTCCAAGAAAATTCTTTTCCCGGTCGATGACAGAGATCGTCGTTGCGGTGCCCATATCGACGATGATAAGCGGACACGGATAATCGTGTATTGCAGCGACCGCGTCCGCGACACGGTCGCTTCCAAGCTGTGCCGGATTGTCAAGCAGGATTTTGAGACCGGTTTTGATCCCGGGCCCTACCACCATGATATGTTTTCCGGTGAGCCGGATCATGGCGTCCTGTACCGTGTGGGTCACAGACGGTACGACGGAAGAGATGATCCCGCCTTCAAAAGAGTGATGGCTCAAATGATTCAGCTCCAGGATGTTTTTAATCAGAATCGTGTATTCTAGCGAAGTAGAATTCTGGTTGGTCGAAAGCCGTTCCGTAAAAAGGATTTTTTCATTTTCAAAACAGCCCAGTACAATGTTTGAGTTTCCGATGTCAACGGCGAGAATCATATTTTTCCTCCTGTAATTCCAAACTGCTGTGTTTCAGGCCGTCACGCGGCGCTGGTCCGGCGCGGCGCCGGTATGAAATGCGCTTTGTAAAGCGCCGTGGCGACCGCTCCCGTGATCACAGTAGAAACGGCCATTTCGCATACTGCATTGACTCCTACGAAGGTGCAGATAAAGGCGAGCACATTCCGTCCGCCCATCAGTCCCTGTACGTAATCGGAATTGCCGAACAGAAGGACGAGCGCGCCCATAAAGAGAGCCGTATTCAGAAACGCGGAGCTAAAGCCGGTGATCAGGCATGCAGCAGATGTACCTGCTGCCTTCCGTGAAAAACGGAAGATATATCCGAGCAGGAAGCCGGTCAGAAGACGCGGCACAAACCGCTGGATAAATGCAAATACAGGGTTGATGCCGAATAAAATGACGCCCATCGCGCTCGTGCCGCCTACGCCGATACACTGGAGAAAACTGGTGAGTCCGAAGACCGCTCCCGTGATGGCTCCGCCGGCGGGGCCGAGCGTGATAGCGGCTACGGCTACCGGGATCATATTAAAGGTTATGGCGAGCGGTCCGATATTCAGATAACCAAGCGGGGTATATGCCATGAGAAGCAGGACGGCAGTCATAAGACCGAGAATGACGAGTTGCGAAGTGCGAAATCTGGTGTTTGTGTTCATATTGTTTTTTCCTCCTTGTTATTATTCCCCAAGGATGCTGATCGGCGGCTGTTCTGTAAAAACGGCGGGAAGGGGTTACTGTCCGCAAACGGTACAATGCCCCGCATTTGCCGGTACAAAATAGGACAAATCCGGTTCTGCATTCCTGTTTCAGGGATACAATACAATTACAGATGCAGTATACCATGCGCAACCGCGGAAAACAATAAGAAATCCGAAAACATTTGTCTTTTGCGGGGAAATCCGGTATACTTGGTAGCGGTATAGAAGGATAGATGGAGTTTCAATACAGGAAATAAGGAGAGTGCGATGCTAAAGGGAAAAACAGTAATCCTCGGAGTGACCGGAAGTATCGCTGCATATAAAGCGGCGAATCTGGCGAGTCTGATGAAAAAGCAGCATGCGGATGTAAATGTGATCATGACGAAAAATGCCATGCAGTTTATCAGTCCAGTCACATTTGAGACATTGACCGGGAATAAATGCCTGACCGATACGTTTGACCGGAACTTTCAGTTTGAAGTAGAGCATGTGGAGCTTGCAAAACGGGCGGATATTGCTGTGGTGGCGCCCGCAACGGCGAACGTCATGGCGAAGCTGGCGTGCGGTATGGCGGACGATATGCTGACGACGACGCTTCTTGCCTGCAGCTGCCCGAAGCTTATCGCTCCGGCGATGAATACGCGCATGTACGAAAATCCCGTGACACAGGACAATCAGAGAAGGCTGCAGCAGTACGGATGGAAGGTGATCGAGCCGGAACGCGGCCGGCTTGCGTGCGGAGATATCGGAAAAGGAAAATTTCCGGATGAGCATTTGATCCTGCAGCATCTGTTAAATGAGATTTCATGTGAGAAGGACATGGAGGGGCTGCACGTACTGGTGACGGCAGGACCGACGATCGAGCCGGTCGATCCGGTACGGTTTTTATCGAATCACTCAAGCGGGAAGATGGGATATGCGATTGCCGCATCATGCAGGAGAAGAGGGGCGCAGGTAACACTCGTGACCGGCAGGACCCATCTGGAGCCGCCGGTCGGCGTGGAGACGGTGGATGTCCTGACAGCGGCAGAGATGTTTGATGCTGTGACGAGCCGAGCGCCGGAGCAGGACATGATCATAAAAGCTGCGGCGGTAGCGGATTACCGGCCGGCGGAAGTATCGGACCAGAAAGTGAAGAAAACAGACGGCGAGCTGAGTATCGGACTGGAGCGGACGCAGGATATCCTCGCATGGCTCGGCGCGCACAAAAAAAGCGGCCAGCTCCTGTGCGGGTTCGCTATGGAGACGGAGCGCATGGAAGAACATGCCCGGGAAAAGCTTGTAAAGAAACATCTCGACCTGATCGCGGCGAACAATGTAAAGGTAGAGGGGGCCGGCTTCGGGACGGACACAAATGTTGTGACCCTGATTTCGGAAACGGATACCTGCCGGCTGGAGCTGATGAGCAAAGAAGAAGTCGCCATGCGCCTGATCGATGAGCTGCTGAAGATACGAAAGGCAAAACTGGGGCTTTAAAATGGAGCAATGGGAGGAAATGAGATGAAGTGTTATGAGACCGTATGGGAAATATTCAATCAATGTGCCAATAACCAGATGCGGGATGTTTTTATCGAGGAGATTGAGATAGAAGATATTGAGTCATACCTGCAGGAAAAATTTAAAGGCAAAGAAGTGACGTTTGAGCGCACCGACATGCCGGACGGGACGATCATATACGATATTACGGCGTCAGGGATGAAAGAGCGCTGCTCTTTTACTGAGATATAAAAGGAGTATGATGGAATGGACCTTATTTTAAAATCTCTGGAAGACCAGCAGGTGAACCGGGAGCTTCTGGATGCGGTCGCGGCATTCAGGCAGAAATATCCGGCGCAGGGAAAACTGAAGCGCAGGATCCACGTGCCGGTTCTTCCATATTACGGGAAAGAGACGTTCGAGATGGCGGCCGCGGCTCTTCTGCAGGGAGAAAATATTCTGCTGACAGGTTCGAAAGCGACCGGGAAGAATGTCCTGGCGGAGACCCTTGCGTATGTCTTCGGGCGTCCGTCCTGGAATATTTCGTTTCATGTAAATATGGACAGCAGCGCCCTGATCGGGACAGACACCTTCCGCAACAATGAAGTGCAGTTAAGGACGGGACCGGTGTATGACTGTGCCGTGAGCGGCGGTTTCGGTATTTTTGATGAGATCAACATGGCTAAAAATGATGCGGTTTCCGTCCTGCACGCGACGCTGGATTACCGCCGCATCATCGATGTGCCGGGATATGACAAGATAGAGCTGGATGAAGCCACACGGTTTATCGGCACGATGAATTACGGCTATGCAGGTACGCGGGAATTAAATGAGGCGCTCGTGTCCCGGTTTCTTGTGATCGAGATGCCGGCGCCGACGGAGGAGACGCTGACCTTCATCCTGACCGGGATATTCCCTGATTTTCAGGTGAAGGGCCTGGAGCAGATTTGCGGGCTGTTTCTCGACCTGCAGAAAAAAGCGGACAATAATGAGATTTCGACGAAACCGCTCGACCTCCGCGGACTGATCGGAGCGCTGAAAACGGTGCGGGCCGGGCTGGCTCCGAGGCTGGCTTTGCGGATGGGGATCGTGAATAAAAGTTTTGACTTGTTTGAGCGTGAGCTGGTAGAAGACATTGTGATGACGAGGATTCCAAAGGACTGGACGCCGGCAGAAATATTCCGGTCATGAAACGAAAGACCATGTGACAGGAGGTGCATCTTTGAATTCGGGATATGAGGAAGAGGAACTGATGCTTGCCGCACAGAACAGAATGCAGAATCTGATGTGGACTGTAAGCGGTGATTATCAGCTCGATACGAGGCTGGATCTGGAAGCGTATTCGCGCTCAAAATATATTTCTATGTATGACGCGGTGAAGCAGGGCGCATTTGCCCGCTTTTTTGACCGGAATGACCTGGCTTCCTACATCGTGAAAAAGATGTATTACGGCGCTGATGAGCGCTCTCTCACCGAGATTGCGCAGCTTTGCGTCGACGCGGCTTTTTACCGCAGGGCTTCGGAAGAACGTCCCGGGATTAAAGAACTTCGCGAAAAGGCTTTTTCCGATCTGCTGGATCTCTATTTTCATAAAATGTGCGCCTCGCTGACAGGAAGGATCAAGATCGCGCTGATCCGCGGATATCTCTATGACGACTGGCATTGTGAGCGGACCGTGGCGGATGCTGTAAAAAAGATCGTTTCATTAGAAGACGCAGAAGAGACGATGGACCTCGTAAGAGTGACAGATGAATTATATAATACGCTCATTGATAAGAGTTTTGTGCGGAAACACGGAGACCTGGAACATGTCCTCCGGGTGACGGCGGAAGACCTGCGGGAATTTGACTGGGGAGATTATCTTGAGGAAGAAATGACGCAGGATATGCTGGAAGAGTATTTAAAGAAACTGCAGAGCCAGGTTACGACGCTTTCGGAAGAACCGGATGAGAAAGAAGAAAAGCAAAAGAAGGGCGGACAGAAAAAGATCACTGTCATCACGGAAGAAGCAGCGGCAAAGATGTATTCCTATATTGAACTGAATTACGGGCGGTCGTATCTGCCGGAACAGGAGCAGAAGCGGCTGAACCACAGACTGTGCAGAGGCGCGCATGCGGACTGCAGCCTGTATTTTACAGACGGGATCCTGCAGGATCCGGTGATCTCAAATGCGCAGTACGTAAATGCCAAACGACACGCTGCAAAGAATGTGACGATGTTTCGAAACAACCGGAATATGCTGGCACGCAATATCGAACAGCTGACGGCTGAATTGAAGCGCTCTCTGAACCGCCGCAGCGAGCCGGAGCAGGCGGCTGCGTACGCGGGCGCGGTCATACCGCGCCTTCTCTGGAAAGTCGGGCGCAAAGAAGACCCCGGCAAACTGTTTTGGAAGACGGACCGCAGAAATGATTCTGATTTTGTGGTGGATATTCTGATGGACGCCAGCGGCTCCCAGCGGGACAGGCAGGGGCAGGTTGCGCTGCAGGCCTATATTATCAGCGAGGCGCTCTGCAATAACGCGGTCCCCCACCGGATCATGAGTTTCTGCAGCTTCTGGGATTATACGATCCTTCAGCGGTTCCGGGAATACGATGCTCCGAGGGAGGACAACCGGAAGATCCTGGACTACGTGACATCTTCCAACAACCGCGACGGTCTTGCGATCCGCGCGGCGGGTGATTCACTGCTGCAGCGTCAGGAAGAGGGGAAAATCCTGATTGTGTTAAGCGACGGAAAGCCGAACGATATCATTGTGAACCGGCCGAACAGCCGCAATCCTCAGGCGTATTTCGGAGATTATGCTGTAAAAGACACGGCGCATGAGGTGCGCGGGCTCCGCAGCAGCGGCGTATATGTGCTCGGCGTCTTTACCGGAAAAGAAAAGGATCTTGCTGCGGAGAAGAAAATATTCGGCAAGGATTTTGCTTATATCAGGAATATTGAGAGCTTTTCCAAGGTGGTGGGAAGATATCTGCGCAGGCTTTTGGAAGATGACGGCCTGTAGGCGCCAAAAACACCTTGCGTATTGGATATGATTGGTATAAAATTGGTAGAAGTATTTTAGGAGGTGCTGATATGGCAGAAAAATCGTGCAGCAGTACAAGCTGCAGCAAGGAAAGCTGCGAGGGATGCCCGAGCGCAAATAAGCCCCATAGCTTTCTGGAGGAAATGAATGTTTATTCTGAGATCAAACACGTGATCGGCGTGGTCAGCGGAAAAGGAGGCGTCGGCAAGTCTATGGCGACTGCTTCGCTTGCAAATATGCTGGCGGCCAGAGGATACCGCGTCGGCATCATGGATGCAGATATTACCGGGCCGTCGATCCCGCGTATGTATGGACTGAAAGGGCCGGCACAGGCAGATGACGAGGGGATTTATCCGGTGCTGACGGACAATGATATTAAAGTCATGTCTATCAACCTGCTGATGCCGGATCCGGAGACGCCGGTGATCTGGAGAGGACCGGTACTGGCAAATATGGTCAAACAGTTCTGGAAAGATGTGATCTGGGGCGAGCTGGATTACCTGCTCGTAGACATGCCGCCGGGAACGGGCGATGTGCCGCTTACGGTATTTCAGTCTCTGCCGGTAGACGGCATCGTGATCGTGACCTCCCCGCAGGATCTCGTTAAAATGATCGTAAAGAAAGCGTACAATATGGCGCAGACGATGAAGATCCCGGTACTTGGCCTGATCGAGAATTACAGTTACCTGAAATGTCCGGACTGCGGAAAAGAAATCCCTGTATTCGGAAAAAGCCGGATTGATGAAGTGGCGGCGGAGATGGGCGCGGCCGTACTCGGCAAAATGCCGGTTGATCCGGTGCTTACGGAGCTGACAGAAGCAGGAGAGTTTGCAAAGGCACAGAATACGTATCTGGAAAAGGCCTTTCCGGTGCTGCAGCTTCTGGATGTCAGAAAGAAAGACTGAAAAAGGCGGCGGATAGGGTCTGTACGGTATAAACAGTAAGAAAAAGGCAACACTCCTTTAAGAACAGGAGGGTTGCCTTTTTATGATAAAAAAATCTGGTTTCAGAAGAAAGACCGGCATTCTCAGGACGGTCCTTGCCGTATTTGTTTCTTCCCTGCTTTTGAACTCTGCTGCGCTTGCGGCGCACCGGATGATGCTGCAGCGAGGGATTGCAGAGGAGGTTGTGCGGTTTCACATTCTGGCAAACAGCGACAGCAGCAAAGACCAGCAGGTGAAGCTTCAGGTCAGGGATGCAGTCCTGGCCTGGATGGAAGGACAGGAGCAGTCGTTTTCTGACCGGGAAGCGGCAAAACAGTACCTTGTTTCGCACTGCCAGGAGATCGAAGCGGTAGCGGATGATACACTGAAACGGCTCGGCCTGACCTACCGGTCGGAAGCCGAGGTCGTCGCAGCATATTTTCCGGAACGCACATACCAGGACCTGACTTTTCCGGCCGGCTGGTATGACGCAGTGCGTATCCGGCTCGGTAAGGCAGAAGGGCATAACTGGTGGTGCGTACTGTACCCCAATCTTTGCTTTTCTGACTGTCTGCGCGGCGTCGCCGAAGATGGCGGTGAGGAGGATCTGAAAAAGGTGCTTACCGCAGAAGAGTATGAGAGCCTGCAGCAGCAGCCGGATCAATGGAAGATCACGTTCAAATGGTTTCACTGATTCTTATTTTTAAATCCGGCTCTTTTTCTGAGCGTAGGATCCAGGATCTTTTTCCGGATACGGAGGCTTTTCGGAGTGACTTCGAGAAGCTCATCCGTGTCAATAAATTCAAGCGCCTGTTCCAGACTCAGGATTTTGGGCGGCGTCAGCTTCAGCGCCTCATCAGAACCGGATGCACGCGTATTCGTAAGGTGTTTCGTTTTGCAGACATTCAGTTCAATGTCCTCCGGCTTTGCACTCTGGCCAATGACCATTCCGGAATATACTCTTTCACCGGGACCGATAAACAGAGTGCCGCGGTCCTGTGCGTTAAAGAGACCGTACGCTACGGATTCACCGCTTTCAAATGCGATCAGAGAACCCTGGCTGCGGTACTGCAGATCTCCCTTATACGGGCCGTAGCCGTCAAAAACGGTGTTCATGATACCGTTTCCTTTTGTATCAGTCAGAAATTCCCCGCGGTAGCCGATCAGTCCGCGTGACGGAATGCTGAATTCCAGCCGCGTATATCCGCCCTGTCCCATGCTCATTCCCTGCAGCTCGCCTTTGCGCAGGCTGAGTTTCTGAATGACGCTTCCGGAGAATTCCTCCGGCACATCGATATAGGCAAGCTCCATTGGCTCCAGCTTCTTGTTGCGTTCGTCCGTCTTGTAGATTACTTCTGCTTTGCTGACTGCAAACTCATACCCTTCCCGGCGCATCGTCTCAATGAGAATAGAAAGGTGCAGTTCGCCGCGGCCGGAAACTTTGAATGTATCGGTATCCTCCGTATCCTCTACACGCAGGCTGACATCCGTATTCAGCTCGCGGAACAGACGCTCACGCAGATGGCGGGAGGTCACGTACTTTCCTTCCAGACCGGCGAGCGGGCTGTCGTTTACGATAAAGTTCATGGAGATCGTCGGCTCCGAAATTTTCTGGAATGCAATGGCTTCCGGCGCTTCCGGCGAGCAGATGGTATCGCCGATACGCAGGTCGGCAATGCCGGAAATCGCTACGGTAGAACCGATTGTCGCGGAGCTTACCTCTACTTTATTCAGGCCGTCAAACTCATACAGCTTGCTGATCTTGACCTTCTGCTTTTTGTCCGGGTCATGATGGTTCACAAGCACTGCTTCCTGATTGACGGAGATGGTGCCGCGGTCTACTTTCCCGACGCCGATGCGGCCGATGTATTCATTGTAGTCGATGGTACTGATGAGTACCTGGCACGGGCCGTTCTCGTCGCCCTCCGGAGCCGGGATATAGTTCAGGATTGTCTCAAAGAGCGGCACCATATTGACCGGTTTGTCTGCCGGGTCGAGCACAGCGTATCCTGCCTTTGCGGAAGCATAGACGAACGGGCAGTCGAGCTGCTCCTCTGAGGCGTCCAGATCAATGAACAGTTCCAGAACTTCATCGATCACCTCATTCGGACGCGCTTCCGGGCGGTCGATCTTATTGAGGCAGACGATAACGGGCAGGTCAAGTTCAAGAGCCTTGCGCAGGACGAATTTCGTCTGAGGCATTGCGCCTTCAAAGGCATCTACGACGAGGATGACGCCGTTTACCATTTTCAGGACACGTTCTACCTCTCCGCCGAAATCGGCATGCCCCGGTGTGTCGATGATGTTGATCTTTGTATTTTTGTAATAGACAGCGGTATTTTTCGAAAGGATCGTGATGCCGCGCTCACGCTCCAGATCATTAGAGTCCATGACACGTTCCGCAACATCCTGATTCTCCCGGAATACGCCGCTCTGCTTTAACAGTTCGTCCACGAGTGTAGTCTTTCCGTGATCGACGTGGGCGATGATCGCAATATTTCTGATATCTTCTCTGATCATACAAATCTCTCTCTTCTTATTTATATTCTATGGTTTTGCTGGTTTTACACCCGATTTAGTTTATCACAATTTTTAGAGATTACAAGTGCGGACAGGGATTTTTTACATGCCGCATAAAAAATTTACAGAAATTATGATGTTGTTGTTCTAAAATACAATGTATCGGAATATGTATGGTAATATAGCGTAACAAAGCTTATAAATACAAGAAGAGATACTTCGTTTGAAGAAGGGAGAACAATAATTTATGACAGATAAGATTATCGAAAACAATCAGGTGTCCATCATG
>DVHT01000187.1 GCA_018711885.1 Candidatus Choladousia intestinipullorum
CCAGAATTCTGGCAGAGTATACTTCTGCGGCAGTGGAACTGTCCATCATCAGTTCTTCAAAAGAACAGGTATGCGTCTTTCTTCTGTGCGGAAAGCAGGACGCGGCGGCAGTCGATGAAGCGCTCAAAAAACTGAATTTCCAGCGTCCGATACTGACCTCTTTAGTTCCGGCAGAGCGAAAAAAAGAACTGGAAAAGGAGATTGCTGATATAAAAGAACAGATCCGCAGTCTCGGACAGGAACTGATCTCTCTGGCAGATGAGCGGGATAAGCTGAAATTTGTCATGGATTATTATACGATGCGTGCCGAAAAATACCAGGTATTGAGCGGATTGGCACAATCAAAAAGCGTATTCCTGCTGACCGGATTCGTTCCAGCCGGAAAAGCCGCCGGGCTGGAGGCTGACTTGCAGGGGAAATACGAAGCCTTTGTGGAGATTTCAGACCCGGAAGAAAAAGACGACGTTCCGGTCCTGCTTCATAATAACGGCTTTGCAGAACCGGCTGAGACCATCGTAGAGAGCTACAGTATGCCGGCAAAAGGCGAACTGGATCCTACCGCAGTCATGGCGCCATTTTATTATCTTCTGTTCGGCCTCATGCTCTCCGACGCGGCATACGGACTGATCATGGTATTCGGCTGCCTGTTTCTTATGAAAAAATACAAAAACATGGAGCCCGGCATGAAAAAGACATTGAAACTTTTTCTATACTGCGGAATCTCCACCACGTTCTGGGGATTTATGTTTGGAAGCTTTTTCGGCGATGCGGTAAATGTGATCGCTACTACTTTCTTCAACCGTCCGGATATCCGGCTTGCCCCGCTGTGGTTCGAACCGATCAACTTCCCGATGAAGATGCTCGTTTTCTCATTTGCATTCGGTATCGTCCATCTCTTTACAGGGCTCGGAGTCAAACTTTATGTTTCTGTAAAGAGCGGGCATCTGGCTGACGGCATTTACGATGCGGTATTCTGGTATCTGCTGGTAGGCGGCGCCGTCGTTTATATGCTGACGATGTCTATGTTCACAGAGATGCTCGGTCTTGGATTTACGCTTCCCGCACCTGTCGGGACGATATCCGCAGCCGCAGCTCTGATCGGAGTCGTCGGGATCGTTTTCACCAGCGGCAGAGAATCAAAAAACTGGGGAAAAAGACTTCTGAAAGGACTGTACGGAGCCTACGGAGTAACTTCTTATTTAAGTGATATTCTCTCTTACTCCAGACTTCTGGCTCTTGGTCTTGCCACCAGTGTCATCTCCACCGTATTCAACCAGCTTGGAAGTATGCTGGGAAACTCCATACCGGGAATCATTCTCTTTTTCCTGGTGTTCCTGATCGGGCATGCGCTGAATCTTGCGATCAATGCCCTCGGTGCATACGTCCATACAAACCGTCTGCAGTTTGTGGAATTTTTTGGTAAATTCTATGAGGGCGGAGGCAGAAAATTTAATCCCTTCGCAATACACACAAAATATTATAAAGTCAAGGAGGACAATTAATTATGGGAATCATGGAAAACATTGGAGTTCTTTTGGCACTGTTGGGCGCTGTACTTGCAGCATTGGTAGCCGGGATCGGATCTGCCATCGGCGTTGGTATGACGGGTGAAGCCGCCGCAGGCGTCGTTACTGAGGAACCGTCATTATTCAGTAAAGTCCTGGTTCTCCAGCTTCTTCCTGGTACACAGGGAATTTACGGTCTTCTGATCGGCTTTGTCACGCTTACACAGATTGGTATCATGGGCGGAAGTTCCGATATCTCCGTGATAAAAGGACTTCTGTATCTCGTTGCCTGCCTTCCGATGGCGATTGTCGGATACAAGTCCGCCATGCGCCAGGCAAGAGCCTCGATCGCATCAATCGCACTTGTGGCAAAACGCCCGGATCAGTTTGGTAAAGCAATGATCTTCCCGGCTATGGTAGAGACGTATGCAATCCTTGCACTTCTGATCTCTATTCTTTCCATCTTCGGTATCGGCGGGCTTCCGGTATAACGAGGGACAGAAAGGAGAATACAGTATGGCGGGATTAGATAAAATCATCAGCCAGATCCGGAAAGAGTCACAGGAAGCTGCCGAAAAAAAGATTGCTGCTGCCCGCAAAGAAGCGGAGGAAATCCTCAGCCAGACAAAGCTGGAATCGGACAGCGCGTGCGACAAAATCCTTGAGGATACAGAACAGGCCGTCGCAGATATCCTGTCCAGAGGGCGCTCTGCAGCAGACTTAAAGCGGCGGCAGGGGCTTCTGGCCTGCAAACAGCGTCTGATCAGCCAGGTGCTTGATGAGGCGCGCAGGACGCTGGAGCAGATGCCGGGAGAAGAATATGCGCAAAGTCTGATCAAGCTGATAAAAAAGACGGAACTTCCTCCGGAAGGAACGCTCTGTTTTTCCGGCCGCGATCTGGACCGGCTCCCTTCCGGATTTGAGAAACAGTTAAACGACGCTGTGAAAGAGCGAAATTCCGTTCTTCATATTTCAGATCAGTCATGGGAAATCGACGGCGGTTTTATTCTGTCGTACGGAGGAATCGAAGAAAACTGCACTTTTGATTCTCTGTTTGATTCTTACCGTGAAGTTCTGCAGGATACGGTGCAGAAAATCCTTTTCCCATAAAGGAGGATGCAGACTATGGCAAAAAATGACTATGCATATGCAGTTGCCCGCATCCGTGTCCGTGAGCTTTCACTGCTCTCCTCCTCCTTCCTTGAACAGCTTGTATCCGCTGCTGATTACGAAACGTGTCTGAAACTGCTGCGGGAAAAGGGCTGGGGAAAAAAAGAGGAGGAAAGCGCGGAGGAGATGCTTTCGCTGGAGCGGAAAAGGATCTGGGATCTGATGGAAGAACTGGTGGAAGACACCTCTGTGTTCCACGTATTTCTTTATGCAAATGATTATCACAACCTGAAGGCCGCGATCAAAGAGCTTCATCACAGAAATGGGTTTCCGAATATCTATCTGGACCACGGGACGATCGATCCCGAACTGATCCGAAAAGCAGTGGCAGAGAACAATTTTTCTGCCCTTCCGGAATCAATGCAGTCCCCTGCGGTGGAAGCGTACAAAGCGCTTCTGCACACCCACGACGGACAGCTTTGCGATGTGATCCTGGACCGCGCTGCCCTGGAAGCTGTCTATCAGGCAGGAAAAGCATCTGGAAACGAGTTTTTATCCCTTTACGGCGAACTCACAGTCGCTTCCGCTGATCTTAAGATTGTCTACCGCGCACTCCGCACCGGAAAAAATACAGAATTTCTGGAACGCGCACTCGTTTCATGCGATACAGTCGATGTATCCGGACTGATACAGGCAGCCGCCGGCGGAATGGATGCAGTCGGAAAATACCTGGAGAGCACTCCGTATAAAGACGGAGCAGAAATGCTGAAAACTTCTCCTTCCGCATTTGAACAGTGGTGCGACAACCTGATGATGCGGCGGATCCGGCCCCAGCTTCATGAACCTCTGGGACTTGGGCCTCTCGCTGCCTATATTCTGGCCAGAGAAAACGAAATCAAATCAGTACGGATCATTCTGTCCGGAAAGCACAATGGTCTTCCGGAAGAATCCATCCGGGAAAGGGTAAGGGAAACTTATGTATAAAATAGCCGTCATGGGAGACCGGGACAGCATTTACGGTTTTGCGGCCCTGGGACTTGTCCCATTTTCTCTTACAGATCCGGCAGAAGCCGGCAGAAAGCTCCGGGAACTGGCTCAGAGCGGCTACGCTGTGATTTATATTACGGAATCCCTGGCCGCACAGATGGAGGATGAAATCGACCGGTATCAGGAAGCCGGACTTCCGGCCATCATACTGATTCCCGGCGTATCCGGAAATACTGGCCGCGGGATCCGGGCTGTCAAAAAATCGGTCGAACAGGCCGTCGGATCAGATATCATCTTTAATGGAGGTTAATGAAATGAGCAAAGGCGTAATTAAGAAAGTAGCCGGACCGCTGGTAATTGCAGAGGGCATGAGAGACGCCAATATGTTTGACGTGGTGCGGGTCAGCCGCCAGCGTCTGATTGGTGAGATAATCGAAATTCACGGAGATCAGGCATCCATCCAGGTTTACGAAGAAACCTCCGGACTTGGACCCGGCGAACCGGTCGAATCGACCGGCGTGCCGATGAGCGTGGAACTTGGACCCGGCCTGATCGGAAGCATTTACGACGGTATCCAGCGTCCTCTGGATGCCATTATGAAAGTTACCGGAGGGAATATGCTAAACCGCGGAGTGGAAGTTCCTTCCCTTGACAGAGAAAAAACATGGACGTTTGAGCCTGCCGCCGCGATCGGAAGCACCGTTTCAGGCGGCGATATCCTTGGATACGTACAGGAGACCGAAGTTGTCCGGCAGAAGATCATGGTGCCGCCCGCGCTTTCCGGTACGCTTACTTCGATTCTCGGCGGAGAATATACCGTTACGGATACTGTAGCAGTCATCACAGATGAAAAAGGAAAGGAACACCCCGTCAGCCTGATGCAGAAATGGCCGGTGCGCCGCGGAAGACCCTATCAGAGAAAGCTTTCTCCGGATATGCCTCTCGTGACAGGACAGCGTGTCATCGACACTCTTTTCCCCATCGCGAAAGGCGGTGTGACAGCCGTTCCCGGACCGTTCGGTTCCGGTAAAACCGTAGTCCAGCATCAGCTGGCAAAATGGGCGGACGCCGATATTGTCGTCTATATCGGATGCGGAGAGCGCGGAAATGAAATGACGGACGTTCTGAACGAATTCCCCGAGTTAAAGGATCCGAAAACCGGAAAATCTCTGATGGAGCGTACCGTCCTGATCGCAAATACATCGGATATGCCCGTGGCGGCACGCGAGGCTTCCATTTATACGGGAATCACGATTGCAGAGTATTTCCGTGATATGGGCTATTCCGTCGCACTGATGGCCGATTCTACTTCCCGCTGGGCAGAGGCGCTGCGTGAAATGTCCGGGCGTCTGGAAGAAATGCCCGGTGAAGAAGGATATCCCGCATACCTCGGCTCACGTCTGGCTCAGTTCTATGAAAGAGCCGGACGAGTGATCTCCCTTGGAAAAGACGGGCGGGAAGGCGCTTTGTCCGTAATCGGCGCCGTATCTCCGGCAGGCGGCGACATTTCCGAGCCTGTCACACAGGCGACGCTGCGTATTGTGAAAGTATTCTGGAGCCTTGATTCGGATCTGGCATACAAACGTCATTTTCCGGCGATCAACTGGCTGACCAGTTATTCTTTATACGTTGACACGATGGAAAAATGGTTCAACGCTCAGGTAGAAAGCGACTGGACTGAACTGCGCTCCAGTATGCTGCGGCTGCTCCAGGAAGAGTCCGAGCTGAATGAGATCGTACAGCTGGTAGGGATGGACGCACTGTCCGCGCCGGACCGTCTGAAGCTGGAGGCAGCCCGCTCCATCCGTGAGGACTTCCTCCACCAGAACGCTTTTCATGAGATCGATACGTACACCTCGCTGAAAAAGCAGCATATGATGATGCGTCTGATCCTCTCTTACTATGAGGACGGAAGCCGCGCGCTGTCGGATGGCGCCAATATTGAGGATCTGGTAAACCTTCCTGTACGCGAAGCGATCGGCCGCTTTAAATATACAGAAGAAGCCGATCTCGACGACGTTTATGCAAAAACAGAAAAGGCACTTACCGACCAGATCCGCGAGGCTCTGAGCAGAAAGGAGGACTACTAATGCCAAAGGAATACAGAACCATCGAAGAGGTAGCCGGTCCTCTGATGCTGGTGCGCGGCGTGCAGAATGTCGCTTACGATGAACTGGGGGAAATCGAACTCGCGAACGGAGAAAAGCGCCGGTGCAAAGTACTGGAAATCGACGGCGGAAACGCACTGGTCCAGTTGTTTGAATCTTCCACCGGCATCAATCTGGAATCCAGTAAAGTCCGTTTTCTGGGACGTTCCATGGAACTCGGCGTCTCGGAAGACATGTTAAGCCGGATGTTTGACGGACTGGGCCGTCCGATTGACGGAGGTCCTGAGATTCTTCCGGAGCAGCGCAACGATATTAACGGCCTGCCCATGAACCCGGCGGCAAGAAATTATCCGCAGGAATTTATCCAGACCGGAATTTCCGCGATCGACGGGCTGAATACACTGGTCCGCGGCCAGAAACTTCCGATCTTCTCTGCATCGGGCCTCCCGCACGCGAATCTTGCTGCACAGATCGCCCGACAGGCAAAGGTGCGCGGAACGTCAGAACCATTCGCTGTCGTATTTGCCGCAATGGGAATTACATTTGAGGAAGCGAATTTCTTTATGGAGAGTTTCCGTGAAACAGGCGCGATCGACCGGAGCGTCATGTTCATCAATCTGGCAAACGACCCGCCGGTAGAGCGTATCGCAACGCCGCGTATGGCGCTCACCGCAGCAGAATATCTGGCATTCGAAAAGAATATGCATGTGCTGGTCATCCTCACGGATATCACGAACTACGCAGACGCGCTGCGCGAAATATCCGCAGCCCGCAAAGAAGTGCCGGGACGCCGCGGATATCCGGGCTATATGTACACGGATCTCGCTTCTCTGTATGAAAGAGCCGGAAGACAGAAAGGAAAGAACGGATCTATTACTCTGATCCCTATCCTCACGATGCCGGAAGACGACAAAACACATCCGATCCCGGATCTGACCGGATACATCACCGAGGGACAGATTATCCTGAGTCGTGATCTTTACAGAAAGAATGTCGCTCCGCCTATTGATGTGCTCCCTTCCCTCTCCCGTCTGAAGGATAAGGGAATCGGCGAAGGAAAGACCCGTGCCGACCATGCGGACGTCATGAACCAGCTTTTCGCCGCTTATGCCCGCGGAAAAGACGCCAAAGAACTGATGGTGATTCTTGGAGAAGCGGCACTGACCGATATGGATAAGCTGTACGCAAAATTTGCGGACGCCTTTGAAAAGGAGTACGTATCTCAGGGTTATTATACCGACCGGAGCATTGAGGAAACTATGGAAATCGGATGGAAACTCCTCCGGATCCTTCCAAGAAGCGAGCTGAAACGAATCAAAGACAAGTTCCTGGATGAATTCTACGAAGAATAAAGAAAGGGCGCAGAAGGATATGAGTGCAAAACATGTAAATGCTACCCGGATGGAGCTGACACGGCTGAAAAAAAAGCTGACGACTGCCCGGCGGGGACATAAACTTCTAAAAGACAAGCGAGATGAGCTGATGCGTCAGTTTCTGGAACTTGTGCGGGAAAACAAGGCGCTCCGGGAAAAGGTGGAGGCCGGCATAAAAGCCGCCAATCAGAATTTCGTCCTGGCGAGAGCCGGCATGTCCGAGGAAGCTCTGAATGTCGCTCTCATGGCTCCCAAACAGGAGGTTTATCTGGAAGCAGAGACCAGAAACATCATGAGCGTGGAGATACCGGTCTTTCACTATAAGGCGAGGACTTCCGACCCAAATGATATCTACTCGTACGGCTATGCGTTCACATCCAGCGATCTGGATGACGCAGTAAAAAATCTGGCAGACCTCCTGCCGGACATGCTGCGTCTGGCAGAGTGCGAGAAATCCTGTCAGCTTATGGCGGCAGAAATCGAAAAAACACGCCGCCGTGTCAATGCGCTGGAACATGTAGTGATTCCGGAAACGGAACAGAATATCCGCTATATTTCCATGAAGCTGGACGAAAATGAGCGAAGCTCTCAGACAAGGCTGATGAAAGTAAAAGATATGATGCTGGCACAGACTCATCAGTATACCACGTATGGAGATGCAAAACTGACAGAAGTTACAGAAACCGAGTAAGCTAAGCCAAACGCAAGAAGAGAGGCTGCCGGAAGCAGGCGTAAACATTTGCGGCAGCCTCTTTTTTCTTTTATCTTTACTGCTCAAGTGCTTCGTAAGATGCGTTGTCAACGGCTTCCAGCCACTCGTTTGAAGTCTCCTCTCCCGGAACTTCGACCGCCAGATGGCTGAACCAGCTGTCATTCTTCGCGCCGTGCCAGTGCTTTACTTCTGCCGGAATCGTCACTACGTCGCCCGGCTTCAGGCTTCTGGCAGGCTGTCCTTCTTCCTGATACCATCCTTCTCCGTCTACACAGATCAGCAGCTGGCCGCCGCCTTTCTTTGCGTGATGAATGTGCCAGTTGTTCCGGCAGCCCGGCTCAAAGGTCACATTAGCGACAAATACGGTCTTCGCACCGTCAGTAAGCGGCTTTAAGTAACTCTGTCCGATAAAATACTGCGCAAATGCGGTATTCGGCTCGCCAAGTCCAAAGAGGCCGCCATGCTCTTCTGTCTCCTGATCTTCTGCATAGACTTCCTTTGCCAGACGGAATGCACCCCAGGCATTCGGCCAGCCGGCGTAAAAAGCTGCATGAGTCAAAAGCTCCGCCATCTCCGTACGGGTAACCCCGTTCTTCTTTGCCGTCATAAGGTGCGCCTGCAAAGAAGAATCAATAATTCCCTTGCTCACAAGCGCCGTCACCGTAATCATGGACCGGGTTTTCAGCGAAAGGAGGTTCTCTCTGGACCACACTTCGCCGAACAATACGTCATCATTTAATTCTGCAAATTTGGGAGCAAACTCTCCCAGGACATCTCTGCCCGCCGTCTGTTTTACCATAATGTCTCTCCTCCTGTTAACTGTCAGTCAAAAACCGGAAAAACCGGATTACAGCAGCGCCTCACAGACTTTCTCAAGGTTCTCGCGTATCCTGATATGCTGAGGACATGCCTTTTCGCATTTTCCGCACTTCACGCACTGATCGGCGCGGTTCTTTCCGTGTCCGCCCACCAGCCATTCCTCCTGATGCTTCGCAAATGCTTTGTCTTTGTAGAGTGTCAGGATATTCATAGCCGTAAAGGAACCGGAAATCCCGATATTTTTCGGGCAGACTTTCGCGCAGTAGTTGCAGGTCGTGCAGGGGATCAGCGGAATCTTTTTCAGTTCCTGCTGCGCTCTGGCGATCACAGACTGCTGTTCTTCATTCAGACCCCGGAATCCTTTCATATAGGAAAGATTATCCTTCATCTGCTCCACATTGCTCATACCGGAAAGGACAGTGATCACGCCCTCCAGACTTGCAGCGAACCGGACTGCCCATGATGCCACCGAAGAATCCGGCTCTGCTTTCTGAAATACCTCTGCTACCGTCTCAGGCGGATTTGCCAGCATTCCTCCCTTAACGGGCTCCATGATCACGACAGGCTTTCCGTGTTTTCTTGCCACCTCATAGCATGCCTTTGACTGAACGGCCGGATTATCCCAGTCCGCATAATTGATCTGAAGCTGAACAAATTCCATCTCCGGATGTTTGTTCAGAAGTTCCTCCAGCTCTTCCGGAGTGGAATGGAAGGAAAAACCGATGTGTCTGATCAGCCCCTCCCTTTTCTTCTCCTGGATCCAGCTCCACATATCAAAATCATCAAAATATTTCGTCCGTCCCTCGCCCAGGTTGTGCAGCAAATAAAAATCAAAGTAACCTGCGCCCGTCCGCTTCAGAGAAGCATCAAACTGAGCCTCAGCCTCTTCTTTTGATTTGCATCCGATCCATGCAGCGTTCTTTGTCGCGAGCTGGAAGCTCTCGCGCGGATAACGCTCCACCAGTGCCTGGCGGATCGCGTCCTCACTTCCGGCATAAGCCCAGGCCGTATCAAAATACGTAAAGCCGGCCTCCAGAAACAGATCTACCATCTGCTTCGTCTGCTCGACATCGATGACGCCGTCCTTCTGCGGAAGCCTCATAAGACCAAAACCGAGCTTACCGATTGATTCACCTAAATATGCCATTTCCTGATCCCTCCTAGTTTAAATTCCATTCAGATCCATTTTTTCAGTTCATTTCTGCAGTGATCCGCACTTCCGCCCCGAATGGAAAGACCCTTTCCTATCACCGCGCCTGGACAGAGCTTCCGGATATCATCCAGACTGCTGCCAAGGCCGCTGCCCTCGTGGGTGCAGAAAGGCCTGATCGTCTTTCCGGAAAAATCAAAATGTTCCAGAAGCTTGACCTGAAGCTCACAGAGCGAACTTCCTCCGGCATCCGGCTGACAAAAGCCGGAGCCCTTATCTATCAGGACGCCCGTTTTCTCATCGAATATTCGCGAAAGTCCCTGGCCGGCGCAAGAGCCGCCCTTCTGGCGGAAGACCGTACCTTCTGTGTGGGGACCTCACTGCTGAACCCTGCCAAACCGTTTATGGATCTCTGGTACCGGATCAACAAAGATTTCCCGGATTACAAGCTGCATCTCGTCCCTTTTGAAGATGATCATAATGGAATTCTTTCAGAAATTGAAAAACTTGGAGAAAAATTTGATTTTCTGATCGGCGTCTGCGATTCCAGAGCCTGGCTTTCCCGCTGCTGCTTTCTGCCTCTCGGTACGTACCGGAAGATGATCGCCGTTCCCCGGGAGCACCGTCTGGCCGGAAGAAAACGCCTAAAGCTTAAAGATTTGTATGGAGAAACTCTTATGATGGTAAAACGCGGAGATTCCGGACACAACGATTTTATCCGTCATGAGCTGGAAACCCATCACCCTGAGATCCGGATTGAAGACACCCCTCAGTTCTACGACCTGTCGGTCTTCAACCGCTGTGCCGAAACAGGAAACGTCCTGCTGACAATCGAATGCTGGCAGGACGTACACCCCGGTCTGGCAACAATCCCCGTCGACTGGGAGTATGAAATCCCTTACGGGCTGCTCTACAGCCTGAATGCACCGGAAGATGTACTCCGGTTTGTAAAGGCTGCAGAGAAGCTGATACGGCCGGAATAAGACTGCATGCTATTTTGTCATGAACAGGATTCCGAGCGTATTCGGACCGCAGTGGCAGGAAATCGTACAGCTCGCACGCGTAATATAGATGTTCTGAAATTCCATTGTCCCGCGCACTGTTTTTTCTACCAAGCGGATATATTCTTCGTCGATGCCGGAATGTGTAATGAACAGTCTGCCCGTGTCTATGTTCTGGTACATGTTCAGTCTGTCTTTTACGTAATTTTCCAGTACCTTTCCCAGCTTGCCTCTGTATTTTTTCCCCACCGCCATAGAGCCGTCTGTATTCCGGACCTCAATGCAGGGCTTCAGGCCAAGCACATTCGCCCCGAATGCAGTCACTGCTGAACAGCGCCCTCCGGCGCGCATAAACTCAAGTGTGTCCAGAATAAAGCTGGCGTGAACGTTCGACGTCAGCTTCCTCAGGCTCGCGGCGATCTCTTCCGCCTCCATTCCCGCCTCTATCATGTCGGATGCTTTCAGGACCAGAAGCCCGATCCCGGTCGACAGATTGCAGGAATTTACCGGATAAACGTGCCCAAGCTCCTGTGCCGCCAGAAGACAATTCTGGTGAGCGCTGGATAAAGCGCCTCCCAGATTCAGATGAATGACATCATATCCTTCTTCCACCCAGTTTCTGAAATAATCCAGATACTCCGATACATTGATCGCGGCCGTCTTCGGAAGCTACCGTCTCTCCCGCCATGCCTGATAGATCTGTTCCGGGTAAATGTCTACATTATCCTGATAGTCCTTTCCCTCCAGAATAATGTGAAACGGATAAAAATGAACGTGATGCTGTTTCTGAAGCTCCCCGCCGAGATCGCATGTGCTGTCAGCACTTAAAATAATCTTTCTTTCCATGCAGAAACTCAACCTCTTTTCCACTCAAAATTCTCTTTTTCCACTGTCTTTTCCATCTCAACTGTAAGATACGCAACAATTCCTCCAAATTGGCATCTGCTTTCTGTGTTAGCTGATAACCCCTTTTAGATTCCATACTTTCTCCTTATACTACTGACCGCCCGGTCTCCATCCACAGTCCGCCCGTTTTTCATATCTTTTATGCCGTCCATGATTGCCTTTGCCTCATACATCTTCTGCATAGTCCGTTCATAATACCCAATAATAATGCCCAATATTCATAAAAAGTGGAGAAGATTACTCTTCTCCACCAAACTTTAAATGCTCTACTTTTTTGCTTAGAACTTTCCTTCCTTCGCAGCTTCCTCGATGGAAACTGCAACAGCTACAGTCATACCAACCATCGGGTTGTTTCCTGCACCGATCAGCCCCATCATTTCTACGTGAGCCGGTACGGAAGAGGAACCTGCAAACTGTGCGTCAGAGTGCATACGTCCAAGCGTATCTGTCATACCGTAGGAAGCCGGTCCTGCTGCCATGTTGTCCGGATGGAGCGTACGTCCTGTGCCGCCGCCGGATGCTACGGAGAAGTATTTCTTGCCCTTTTCGTTGCATTCCTTCTTATATGTACCTGCTACCGGATGCTGGAAACGTGTCGGGTTCGTGGAGTTACCTGTGATTGATACGTCTACGCCCTCTTTCCACATGATCGCAACGCCTTCCGGAACGCTGTTAGCGCCGTAGCAGTTTACCTTTGCACGAAGTCCTTCCGAGTAGGATTTGCGGAATACTTCTTTTACTTCATTTGTGTACGGATCATACTCTGTCTCCACATATGTAAAGCCGTTGATCCTTGCGATGATCTGAGCAGCGTCTTTTCCGAGACCGTTCAGGATAACGCGGAGCGGTTTTTTACGAACTTTGTTTGCCTTTTCAGCGATACCGATCGCGCCCTCTGCCGCTGCGAATGACTCATGGCCTGCAAGGAATGCGAAGCACTCTGTCTCTTCTTCCAGAAGCATCTTTCCGAGGTTTCCATGACCCAGACCTACTTTACGTGTGTCTGCTACAGAACCCGGGATACAGAAAGCCTGAAGTCCTTCACCGATTGCTGCCGCTGCGTCAGCCGC